>JAKJFO010000136.1:0-262 GCA_022704885.1 Candidatus Rifleibacteriota bacterium
GGCGGTGCCGCGCCGCGCGCACAGGTCATGCAATTGCTCAATTCGCGCGGCATAAGAACTTTCCAGGGATTCGGCATGACCGAAACCACCGCCGGTGTGCTGATTGGCCAGAACTGCCCGCTGGAGGCAGTCGGAAAAGTCCAGCATGGCGTGAGGGTGATGATCGACAAGCCGATAAATGGCGTCGGCGAGCTGTTGATCGCGACTCCGACGATTTTTTCGGGAGTTTTCGGTCAGCCCGAACTCGATCAGGAAATGTTTA
>JAKJFO010000136.1:355-8003 GCA_022704885.1 Candidatus Rifleibacteriota bacterium
GCCGCGCCAAAGAGGTGATCATCTCTGCTTCGGGTTTGAACGTTTATCCTGATGAGCTTGAGCTTAGACTGGGAACTCTGCCCTATGCCGAAGAATTCGTAGTTTTCGGCCACTGCGAAGCAGGTCTTGAGATACCGGCCATCGCCATGCTTGGGCGCAACGAATTTTTTAAAGATTACAGCGTAGGCAAAGAACAGGAATACGTCGAAGAAGACATTCGAAAAAGAGTCGCCGAGTGGCCTGAAGCCGAACGTCTTCGAAAAGTGTTCATCGTTGATAAACCCCTGCCACGCTCAGCCAGCAGCAAGATCAAGCGCTTCGAAGTCGCGGCGATGTTCAGCCCCGAAGCAGCCGCGAAGAACCGGCAGGTAGAGCACTCTACGCCGGCTGCAAAGGCTGCGGATAACCGCGTAACTGTCAATGCTTTCGTGCATGAAGTAGCGACTTTTCTGAATGTCGATCCTGATAAATTCGATCTGACCACACGTCTCGACTCTTTCATGCAGCTTGATTCTCTGGGCGTGATTGCGATGCTGATCAAGCTTGAACAGCGTTTCAGCGTGTCGTTCCGTGAGTTGATCGGGACCTCGGTTGTGACTTTCGATGAACTTTTCAAGTATTTTGCAGATCAGGTCAGCCCTGAGTCTCTCGAAAAGGCGGCCAATGGCGGTTCAACAACACCGGGTCTGCCGCCGCTGCTCGACTTTTCACCGGTTGCACTCGAGCAGCGCCAGAAGTTCGTGCGCGAACAGGCAGGCTTCGATGAATTCAAACTTCCGATGCCGGAAGACCCTGCCGCTTTTACCGGCAATATCGAAGGTTTTACCGGGTTCGTTCAAGTTCCGGTCGGTCTGTGCGGGCCGCTGAAGGTTCTTGGCGCGCATGCCGAGGGAGAATTCTTCGTGCCGATGGCAACAACCGAAGGGGCGCTTGTCTCATCGGTTTCGCGCGGGTGCCAGGTGATCACCCTCTCTGGCGGTGCGCAGGTGCGCATGGTCGATGAAGGCGTCGTGCGCACGCCGGTATTTGTGCTCAAAGATCTCGAACAGCTCGAAAAATTCAACACCTGGGTCTGTGATAATTTTGCCAAAATCTCGCGCTCGGCCGAAAGTACCACCAGTCACGGCAAACTAAAGTCGATCGAGCCATTTCCGATTGGCAGCACCATGGTTTTGCGCTTCAACTATTCGACCGGCGACGCGTCAGGCCAGAACATGACGACTATCGCCACGCGCAATGCCGTCGATTACATTCTCGAAAACTTCCCCGGCAAGATCAGAGAGTGGTTTCTCGAATCGAACCTGTCAGGCGACAAGAAGATCAACGCCGTCAACTTTACCCGCACCCGCGGCAAAAAGCTGGTTGCACAATGTCTGATTCCGGCCCGCATAGTCGAAAGCATGCTGCATGCGACGCCGCAGCAGATGTGTCGGCTGGCCGAGCTGGCCATGGTTACGTCGATGCAGGCACATTCGTTCGGTATGCAGGCGCATTACGCCAACACTCTGGCAGCGGTCTATATTGCAGCCGGTCAGGACCCCGCCTGCGTCGCCGAATCAGCTGCCGGCATCACCAGCCTGCAGCTTGTCGATGGTGATCTGCAGATCAGCGTAACGCTGCCGGGCATAATGGTCGGAACCGTCGGCGGCGGAACCAGGTTGCCGACGCAGAACCATTGCCTGCACATGATGGGCTGTGCCGGCGCCGGCAAAGCCGGAAAATTCGCCGAAATTCTTGCCGCTGCGGTTCTGGCTGGCGAAATCTCGATCATCGGCGCCATGGCCTCTGACGAGTTCACTCAGGCTCATGCGCGTTATGGCCGTTCTGGTGGCCTGCAGAGCAAAAAGGCATAACATGAAAACCATCTACGTTACATCAGATGTTACTTACGTAAAAGACAACTATCTGTCGCTCGTCAATCGCGTCACTGACCCGGCAAATCTGCCGGAAGGGGTCGAGATCGCCGCCACGATAATTCTTAAAGTGCCCGAAAAGCTGCTGCTGAAAAATATCATCGGATTGCAGCTGATCGGCGCGCCACGCTTCAGTTTCGCGCTGCTGCGCAACATGCTGCAGGCACGTATCAACGACCCGCGCGTCAAAGTGCTCGAAGAGCGTGGGATCAAAGTCTTTCGTTGCTCGAGCGTCAATCAGCCGGCAGCTTTGCAGTTCATCGGTGACCAGAAACCAGATTTGATGGTGAACATGCGTACCCGCAACATCTATAAAAAGCCGGTGCTCGATCTGCCAAAAATCGGCTGTATCAATATTCATCATGGTCTGCTGCCTGACAATCGCGGTACCATGTGCGACCTCTGGGCCTGGATCGAAGGTCGCCCGGTCGGCTTTTCTATCCACTGGATGAACGAAAAAATCGACGACGGAGACATCATCGATCGCTGCGAAGTTGACGTAAAAGGCTGCCGCTCGTATATCGAGATTCCCTACAGGTCAAGCCAGGTTGAAGCAGGTTGTTTGCTGCGCAATCTCGAGCGGATCAAGCGCGAAGGCCACTTTGTCGGTATTCCCAACCGCACCGACAATATCAACTACACGCGCACACCATCTCCGACAAAACTGCTTGAAATCCGCCGCCGCGGCCTTAAACTGTAAGAGTTTTTCCGCAGATTTCGCCGCTTTTCGCAGATTAAGAGGCGGGTTGCTGCCATTCGTGTTCTGCTGATGTGATAGACTCAGAACAGCAGAAACAGAAGCGTTAATAGTTCCCCGCTGGCAATAGTATCGCTGATATCTCTGAAATGCTTTGCGGTGGTTGAAAAACTCCTGTTGAGGCATTGCTTGAAGATCGCAGCAGTTTCCAGCAGCCCGAATATTGATAATAGGCTGCCAAGAGCGGTTATGGCGACTATCAGAGTTATTACCAGGATCTCCAGCATCTGAATTTTCCATGCTTGTCACAGTTGTTTTGAAAAGTGCACCGCCAGATTGACAATATGCTGCGAAAGCCAACCCTTGGCGGTTTTGGCGCTGAATCAGCCGAACAGGCTCAGGATCTGTAAAATGATTTCGAGTATGTCAAGAATGTCGAGCAGAACCTTGAGGGTTTTGCCGAGAAACCAGAAACCGGCAGCCAGCCCGGTGAAGAAGCTTTGTGGGCCAACAACCATCATTATCAGGCCAGCTATGGTCAGGGTAATGTAAATAGACAACATCTGGTTCCTCCCTTCCTGATTCAACTACAATAGCTGACTGCAAGCTTTATGCCAGACCTGGAATCAGCAGACAAAGCGAGTTGTCGTTAAATTGTTGCGTCATTTATGTCGCGTGCATGACAATGTTTGCCTGCCTTTGCCGTATTTGTCACGCAAAACTTGTTATTGTCTGTGTACGGGTGGCGTGGTAAGCTGTTGCGAGATTCTACCTGCAAGGAGTCAGCATGGCTTTTGTCAGAAGATGGTGGCAGTTTCTCAAAGAACGCCACGAGCCGTTCAGCATTACCCTGATGGTCGCGATTTTCTTCACTGCCGTCGCCTTTATCGCCTATCAGCCGGGTGTACATGCCCCGCCTTGCTGGAAACGGCTGGCGGCTGGTTTTGCGATTGTCTGGCTGATTTTTCTGCACATGCGCATGTTCGACGAAGTCAAAGACTACGATGTCGACCGCGAACACAACCCGGAACGCCCGCTGGCGCGAGGCTTGATCAGCGTCGGCGAGTTCTCGGCGATGACCATGCTGGTTCTTGGCATCGAGATCGCGTTGGCCGGTATCATGCAATGGCCGATGCTGCCTGCTTACATGATGGTTCTCTGCTTCACTCTGCTCATGCGCATGGAATTTTTCGTCGGCGACTGGATGCGCCCGAAACTCGAACTCTACGCGATCACTCACACCTTTTCGGCAGCCATGATCAGCATGCTGATTCACAGCATCGTCTGTTTCTCTGATTTTGCCGGCGCTGACCGCGGCATGCTGCTTTATGCCCTAGGCAACTGGTTCGTTTTCAATGTTTTCGAATTCGGCCGCAAAACCTTTGCGGTCGAAGAAGAACGCGAAGGCGTCGAGTCGTATTCGAACCGGCTCAAGCCGATCGGCGCTGTCATTCTGCTGCTGGTCAACATTGCGCTGGCCTATGCTGCCTTTTATTACGTTGCAGTCAACAAGTTTTCAGCTGTAGCCGACTGGCGGCTACTTGGCCCTCCCGGTGCAGTTTCTTTGCTGGTCGCAGTGATAGGTCTGATGTACGCTGCGAAGCCTGTTTTAGCCAATGCAAAGCTGTATCGTGGCGTCGTGACCTTGTATCTGCTGGCTTATCCGGCAACTATTGCCGGCGCAGTCTATCTGCTGGTTTATCGATAATATCTAAGCACAAACTTTGAAGGATAGGGGAAACAGGATGTATATTGTTACCAACGAAAACCGCAATTTCGATCAGGTTCTGCCACTGGTTGGCGGAAAAGGCGGCAATCTGCTCAAGCTGACGGCTGCCGGCGCCGATGTGCCAGCTTTTGTCGTGCTCAAAAAGAACTGTTTCGACGAGTTCATCGGTTCCTTTCGCGGCGAATTCAACAAATATCTCAAGGCAATCGACTGCTCGACCCCCGAAAGCATCGCGAGAACTGCCGGCGCCCTGCGCAAATGCATGCTTGAACACCCGATTCCTGACCGCATCAAAAATGACCTGTTCAACTCCCTCAAAAAACAGCTGCCGGAAGGAACTTTCGTAGCCGTGCGCTCTTCGGCACTGGGTGAAGATTCCAAAGAGTTTTCCTATGCCGGAATGCTCGATACCTGTCTGTTCAGGCGCAGCGAAGCCGAAATCTGTGAGGCCGTAGTGACCTGCTGGTCTTCGATTTATTCCGATCGAGCTGTTGCGTATCGCAACATGCGCAACATCGCGCAGGATACGGTTTCGATGGCAGTCGTCGTTCAGGAAATGATCGATGGCGTTGCTTCCGGTGTCACTTTTACCGTAAATCCGACGACGCGTTACGAAGACGAGATGCTGATTACCTCTGTTTTCGGGCTCGGCGAAGGCCTGGTTTCAGGTACGCTCGATTCCGACCAGTTTATCTGTCTCAAGAAAGATGTTTACCCGGTCGTCGAAAAGCAGCTGGCCAACAAGGTCGAAAAGCTGGTTTTCGACCGCGAAAAGAATTACGGCACAATTACCGTCGAAGTCTCCGCTGAAGAAGCGAAAAAGTCGAGTCTGAGCGAAGCTCAGCTGCGTGCCATCGCAACTGTCTGCCATCGTATCGAAGGCAGCTACAACAAGGTTCCGCAGGATATCGAATGGACGATCGACTCGGCCGGCCGCGTGCGCATTCTGCAGGCCCGCCCGATCACGACGATCGACCGGCCAATTCCCTCAGAACGTGGCTACAGCACGATCTGGGACAACTCGAACATCGTCGAAAGCTATTCGGGCGTGACCACGCCGCTGACTTTCTCGTTCGCCATCTATGCCTACCACCGCGTCTACGTGCAGTTTTGCCAGGTGCTGATGGTGCCCGACGAAGAGATTCAGGAAAACGATTACGCTTTTGCCAACATGCTTGGTTTCTTGAACGGCCGCATCTATTACAATCTCAAGAACTGGTATCGCCTGATTTCGGTGCTGCCGGGCTACAGCTACAACAGCCGCTTCATGGAAGGCATGATGGGCGTCAAGGTCAGCTATGACAAGTCGGTAAAGCAGAAGAATGTCGGTTTTTTCAGTAAGTATTTCGTCGAACTGCCTCGCCTGGCACTGGTTGGCGCTAATCTCGCCTATCGTTTCTGGAGAACCGATGCCGAAGTGAAGCGTTTCATGGATGTTTATCAGGCCATGTACAACAAATACAAAGACTTCGATTTCAACGCGGCACCGGCACACAAGCTTATCGATATTTTCAACGAGCTCGACAATACCGTGCTGGCCCACTGGAAAGCCCCGATTATCAACGATTTCATGGCAATGATCTTTTACGGCGTGCTTGACGCGCTCATGAAAAAATGGGATCTCAACGCTGACCCGGCGCTCAAAAATGACCTTCTCGCCGGTCAGGGCAACGTCGAAAGTACTTTACCGTTACGCAATATTCAGAAGATCGCGCGTTTTGTAGCTGCTGACAGCGAGCTCAAAGAACTGTTCAGGAATAAGCCGGCGGTCGAGCTCAAAGGCATGTTCATTCCGGTGCCCGGTAATGACCGGCCGGCGAGTCATCAGCAGCTGGGCAGCCAGATTGCCGAATACCTCGAAAAGTTCGGTTATCGCGCTATGTGCGAACTCAAGCTTGAAGAACCTTCGATGAACGAGCGCCCAGAATTTCTCTTCGATATGATCAAGAATTACGCGGCCGCGCCGATGCCGGTCGAAGAAGATATCGGCGAAAAAGAGCGCCAGGTGCGTGAGGTTGCTGAACGCAAGGTTCGCGATGTTCTGGGTGACCAGAAGATTTTCGGTCTGATCAAAAAGATCGATGTGCTGATGTTTGTCGCCAACTGGGCCAAGAAGGCCATGGCGGTGCGCGAATACCAGCGTTTTGCCAGAACCCGCATGTATGGCCTGATGAGCCGCATCTATAAGGCTTTTGGTCTACGTTTCGTCGAACGCGGCGTGCTCGACAAGGTCGATGACATTTTCTATCTGACCATGCAGGAAACTCTTGAATACGTAAGCGGCACCGCCCGCAGTCAGAAGCTGCGTGAGCTTTCGGCCCTGCGCCGCGCTGAATTCGACGAGTACCGCGCAATGGATGAGCTGCCCGACCGTATCGAAACTACCGGTATCACCTATTGCAATGACCTCACCCGTGGCATGTTGCCAACTAATGTCGAAGATAACGATCCTGATATCATTCGCGGTATTGGTGGCTGTTCCGGTAAGGTAACCGGTAAGGTCAAAGTTATTCTCAATCCGAGCGACGATATGTCGCTCAATGGTGAAATTCTTGTGGCCGCCCGCACCGATCCGGGCTGGGTGCCGTTGTTCGCCACCGCTTCAGCTTTGCTGATCGAACGTGGCAGCATGCTGTCGCACTCGGTCATCGTTGCGCGCGAACTCGGTCTGCCGGCAGTAGTTGGTGCCACCGGCGTAACCAAAAAGGTCAAGACCGGTGATGTGGTTGAGCTCGATGGCACGACCGGCATCGTCAAGGTCATTTCAAGGGCATGAACGAACAGCAGAACAACAAACAACCTCAACAGCGCAAGCGCTTCGCAGACCAGCAGTTCAGGGCGGCGGCGCGTTTCATCGTGCGCTACCGTCGCGCACTGGCTCTTCTGCTGTTGATCGCATGTGTCGGCGGTCTGTATTTTGCGCGTAATATCAATCTCGACAACAGTCTCGAGCTCTGGTTCCTCGAAGACGACCCGACACTGGCCGCCTATCGTGAATTCAAAGAGAAATACGGTAATGACGAAGTTATTCTCGCAATGATCGACTGTCGTAAAGACGGCATGTTTTCACCAGCGATGCTGACCGCCATCTATAAGGCTTCCCGGGCCATCGAAGACGATACTCATAATTTCCGGCGTGTGCTCAGCGTCGGGCTGTCTCCCTACATAGGCCTGCAGAACGATGAGCTGATAATCGAAGATCTGATGAACGGCCCGGTAGAAACAGCAGAAGAGGCGGAACGGATCAAGGCGCGTTTTTTGGATGACCCGTTCAAACGAAAAATTCTGCAGAATGCAAGCTCGACCTGG
>JAKJFO010000136.1:8013-10932 GCA_022704885.1 Candidatus Rifleibacteriota bacterium
ACCCGCCGCCCGCTGATCATCGAGTCAGTTCGACAGAAACTCGCCGGGTTCGAATACCGCCTGGCCGGCATGGGCGTAATGTATGATGAGCTCAATCGCCTGAGCATTCTCGACGGTGGCGTTTTCAACGCGGTTGCCTACACGGTTATCGCCATACTGATTTTTGCGCTCTATCGTTCGTGGACATTCCTGTTTATGGCTCTTTGTGCCATGCTGTTCAGCGGCCTGAGCTTTCTTGGCGCCTATGGGCTGTTCGGCCAGAACTTCAACATGGTCACCATAGTTCTGCCGACGCTGATGATGATTCTTTCGATCTCTGACGTGGCCTATGTATACAACAACTATTGTTTCCATTCCGAGCGCGTTCGCAAAAACCGCGAAGAAGGGCTTGAACACGTCTTCAACGAAGTGCTTTCACCCTGTCTGTTCACTTCACTGACCAATACCTGCGGCTTTTTTGCGTTGACCGCGAGTTCTTTGTCGGTGCTGCGCACCTTCGGCTGGTTCGCCGGCTTTGCCAGCATGACCGAATATGTCGTGTCAATGATCGTTTCGGCTTATATTCTTGGCCGCGTTGAGCTTAAGGAAGACATTCAAATTAGGCGCCCGATGGAAAGCCAGATTAACTGGCTGGTCAGGCATATTCCCAGCTGTTATCGCCAGATACTGCTGACTTTCGCGATTGCCGCCGGTCTTGGCGTATATGGTCTGTCGCAGCTGCATGTCGACACTTATTCCATGGGCTTTCTGCATGAGAAGAACCCGATCAGGGTTGACAGTGACAAGGTCGAAGAGGTCTACGGTAATTACCTGCCTCTCGAAGTGCGGCTGATGACCGGCCAGCGTAATGGTATTCTCACCGTCGATTTCATGCAGCGCCTGCAGAAAATGCACGATGATCTCGAAGCCATTCCCGGTGTAGAGAAGGCGGCTTCTATCGTCGATGTTTTTAAAAAGCTCAATCAGGTGTGGAGCGACGGCACCGAAGCTACTTACGTGGTGCCTGACAGTGACGAGAAAATCGCCCAGCTGATGATGCAGTATGAATCAGATCCCGATAACGACCTGGTTTACATGACCGATAACCCCGATTATACGGAAGCACGCCTGACCGTGCGCGTGCCGATGCTGAGTGCGGCGGTGCTGCGTGATTACGAAGATAAGGCAATGCAGGTGCTGCACAAGAACTTCGATGGCACCGGAGTTACCTGGAAATTCGGCGGCTACGTGCCGCTTTATGCGCGCATAATCAGTTACGTTACCTGGAGCCAGGTTTCCAGTTTCGCTCTCGCCTTTGTCTTTGTGTTCGGGGCGATTGCCATACTGTTCAGACGCCTCAGCGCAATGGTTCTGGTAATACTGCCCAATGTCTTTCCGATTCTGCTTACGCTCGGCGTAATGGGGTTGGCAGGTATCAGGCTCGATATTGCTACTGTAACCATAGCTGCTATAGCCCTCGGAATTGTGGTTGACGATACCATTCACAGCCTGTATCAGCTGTATGACCCGTCACGCTCGCACATGACCCCGACTGAGGCGATAATAGACGGGATCAAAGAAGCCGGGCCGGCGATGTTTTCGACATCGATGATCTATGCCATCGGCTTCCTGTTCATGGTATTCGCCAGCATCAAGTCGATTCTCTATTTTGGCGTGCTGCTTTCGTTCACTATCTTTGTGGCGCTGCTTTGCGATCTTGTCTTTCTGCCGGCGCAGATTTGTCTGCTACGCCGCTTTCTGGCGAAAGATTTTCGTGGCGAAGACGAAACATCGGCTTCTGCTGCTGTCGAGAATGAGAATTCAACCGTTAATTAATCTGGAGGTTTGGTTATGACCAAGAAACCCGCAGTCGTTTACAGCAATGTCTGGGAAGATCCCGAACTCAACCGTGTCTCGCTCAAGGTGAAGCCCGGCCAGAACGTGCTTTCGATCACATCTGGCGGTTGTAATTCTCTTTGCCTGTTGCTCGAAGACCCGGCAAAACTGATTTCGATAGACCTCAATCCGGCACAGCTGGCAATGCTTGAATTCAAGCGCGCCGCGATCATGGAACTCGACTACGACGACTTCATCGAGTCGATGGGTACGCCATTCCTGTTCAAGCAGGGCAAGCCGGCTGAATACCGTATCGAACTCTACAACCGCATCAAAAAGCATATGCCGGCCTACGCCGTGCAGTTCTGGGATGAAAACCAGCACCACATCCGTGATGGCATCATGATGTGCGGCAAGGTCGAGAAGTTCTTCAAGATTTATCGAACTTTGCTCGGATTTTTGTATTCAAAAGAAGATCTGATGAGCCTGTTCAAGGCAGAAAACCTCGAAAAGCAGAGAGAAGCTTACGCAAGTTTCCGCAAAAAACGCTGGAACGCATTACATCGTCTGCTGCTGAACCGCGCAGTTCTGAGTCTGGTGAAGGGCGCACACTCGTTTGCTCAGGTCGATTTCGAAGACTTTGCCGGCAATCTCAATGTTAAGCGCACTCGCGGTATGACGCGCTTTTTCAACCCAGACAACTATTTCATGTGCCTGCTGATGCTTGGTGCGCATTATCATGAGAAAGGCATGGCGCCTTATCTGCTGCGCGAGAACTACCCGAAGCTCAAGGCCAATATCGGCCGCCTCGAGATTTTCATGGGCACCATCGGTGATGTGCTGAAAAAGGATGGCCCGGGCAGCTACGACCGTTTCAATCTCTCGAACATCTTTGAATGGATGACCAACGAGGTATTCAACGGCATCATGCGCGAAGTGCTCGAAATGGCCCGCCCCGGTTCACGCATGGCCTGGCGCTATACTTTCGCCCGCCCGCGCGAACTCGACGCCGAGAACCTCAGCAAGCTGGTCTACGAACCCGAGCTTTCTGAACAGCTTTTCAATCAGGATCGCGCCTTCATCTACGAAAGCTTCCACGTCTAC
>JAKJFO010000137.1:0-5230 GCA_022704885.1 Candidatus Rifleibacteriota bacterium
GTCAGCAAAGTTCAACCAGCAATGGGCTCCGGTAGAGCCGCAGCGTGAAGCACGTGCTGTTCCGGTTCTGGCACCGGCAACCGCCAATCATGTTAAGCGCATCATGCGCTCACTCAAAACCTGCCGCACTCTGGTTGACAAGCCGGAAAGCCAGGAAGAGCTGCGTCGGCTTCTCAATACCGGCCGTATCGGCGCCGAAATGCTCGGACTGGCTTACCGTTTTCCGGTTCCGTCAAAATTCACTGTCAGTCACAATGACCGGGTGCTACGCGACCGGTCGTATGAGGCCTCTGAATACCGCAATTTTGGGGACTTCGATCTGCGCCTTAACGGTTGGGTAAAGCCGATTCAGACCGCAGTTTATACCGATCTGGTTTTTGACGGCCGCAGTCGCCGCCGCGTGCATTTTCGCAGTCAGTTCACCCGCACTGGCCCATTGACCGGATTTTTCTATGCCTACCACTGGGATGTCTACGGCAACTGCTGGAAAATTCAGGGCAGCCTCGACAATGTCTTCACGCGCGATGACGGCCTGCCTTCAGGCGGCGAACTCAAAATTTACGGCGCTGACCCGTCGGGTCGGGTGATGCAGCTGGTCGTAAACTTTCCGGTTATGGTTCAGGGTGAACCGGAGCCCGAAAAAGCAGACACCCGCCACCGTGAAGGGCAGCGGGTGAGCATCGGAAATCGATAACATCGCTAATCAGGGGCTCGGGGAGGGCGGTCCTGTTGGGACCGCCCTTCACACGCTAAATAATGTCTCGCATGTGCAAATCCCCCTCCCTGGATTTAACCCTGCCTCTTATCAGCTTATAGTCTTATGACAAGTGAATCGAGGTCGGGCTTACTCTCGAATCAGGCTTCGCTTTTCCAGAGGCCGTGAATGTTGCAGTATTCACGCACGGTAATTGGTGACTCGGTTACGCAGAATTCGGCTTCGGCTGGTTCGCCGGGTTTGAGAAATTTGACGAACTTGCGATTGCCGGCGAGCACTTCGATCCATTCGATAAAATGCTTTTCTTCCATGGGGTGTGGCACGCTGCCGACCTTGACTTTGATACCTTTTGCGGTCTTTTCGACGACCGGAACATGCTTTTCGATAGAAGAATCAGCGGTTTTTTCTTCCATCAGTTTCATTTCCATGCCACAGCAGACCAGTGCTGGTGCGCCGGGATGAACCACTTCGATAATGTTGCCACAGATTTCGCACTTGAAAACGTTGTGAAGTTTGGTCAAGACGCTGTCCTCCAATATAAATTCATTTTTTAAACCAGCAACATTATATTTAAACTGACCGCCCGGGTCAATCGTTAAATCAAAGTAATTTGCCTGCGAAAAACTTATTATCCAAACGGTTTTTTTTCTGATATCATTAATCGAAGATCATGAGGATACAGGAGAAGAATCAATGAAAAGAATCGTTCTGTTGGCGCTGATGGTAGCCGTATGCTCGATCTCCTGGGCTGCAGAAACCAAACAGCGCATCGTGTTGCTTGATAATTCTGTCATCATTGGTGAAATCGTCGAAATGAAAGATGGTATTTATACCGTCAGCACCGAAGCGGTTGGCGAAATCAAGGTCGCTGCCGATAAGATTCTTGAGATCAGCAAACTTGACGCAGCAAAACCAGTTGCTGTCGAGTCTAATTCCAAGCCCGATATAGAGATCGTCGATAACAGAAAGCCGGCCCGAAAGCCGGTAGCACAGCCCAGATCGATGAGCGGGTCTGATGACCTCAGGGCGCAACAGGAACGCGCCAACGCTCAGGTTCAGTCTATGGCCATGCAGGAAGACTTTCTCGACGACATGATGAATCTGAGTGAGAGTCAGAATATGATCGAAGTCATGTCAGATCCTGAAGTAATGGAAGCAATAAGCCGTAACGATTATGAATTTCTGATGAACAACGATAAGATGAAAAAACTCATGGAAAGCTCTGAGATCAGAGATATGTTTGGCGAATAACAGTCGCCTGACCAAAAAAATAATCATATACTTGAAACTCTCGTTTGGTGCGATATATTATGTACCGTAAGTGCAGATCAGACAGATTTTGAGTTCCGGGTTCTAAAATATAGTTTTGCTGAAGCTTCTTCAGCTTCAGATTCAGAGAGCGCTGTTCTTCTAAGAGTGTGTGTGCCTGTCTGTGCAGCCTGCAATTCGGGTCGACAGGTATTCCAGACTATCTGTGAGAGGTTTTTTGCTGAAAACCAGTCCTGAAAATATAACATGGGGTCAGGATATGAAAACGTGTAAGGTTGGTCTGTTGTTATCGCTGGTAATTGTTTTCTCGGTGGCGTTGCCCGAAGCCTTGTCGGCAAATGCAGGATTCAAATCGTCTCCTGATGTTGGTGACAGGTTTCTCGATATTCACACTTTTCTCTACAAAATAGCTGCCAGAAATGACTGGTCGTTGATTGTGAGCAGTGAGGTGAATTCCCCGATAAGAGAAGTCACCGGATCTACGGTCGAAGAAGCTCTCAATAACTATCTCGGATCGACCAGATACCGCTGGCGCCTCTACGAGAAATGTTTGTATGTCGCACATGAAAGTGATCTTGAGTTGTTTTTTCAGCGTCTGGCCGAGCTCGAACTGACTATGCCGCGAGGGCAGGCCAGGGCCGGTTTCAGCGGCAATTTCATTCGTATCGATCTTGAAATGCTGTGCAGCATGCTCAAAAGCCTGAGTGGCGTAGAAATCAGGTCGGCCAGCGGCCTGCACCACAGCGTCATGATGCGGGCGGCCGATATGAGCTGGCAGCGGGTGCTGCTGGCTGTCGTTTACCTTAATCGCTTTCGTATGGATCGTACTGATTATTCAATTACAATTTTTCCGGCCGGAAGTTGAACCGTTAAAATTTCTCTGACTGTTGCCGATAGCTGAGACCATGAAAAGAGCTCTGATATCTGTAATCTTTCTGCTGGCCTTTGTGCTGCTTGTCGGTTTTTCTCCACGACCATACTCCGACCTTGCAGAATACAAGCGATTGCCGCAGGAAACCCGGATCAGTCGGCTGCAGTCAGCGGCCGAAGATCTGTTTCGCCGTCGTCGCTACGAAGACTCTATTGTGGTTTTCGAAACCATTCTGGCTCTGGACAAGAGCGATCTCAAGGCTAAGCTCTGGATCGCCAAGGCCAGAACAGAATTGAAGCGCGAACGCGATGAGCTCAACAAACAGGAACGCTATCGCCGGTATGGGCAGCTGATTCCAAAGCTCAAGGACGATTTGCTTGACGACAAGGCTCTTGGTTATTTTGAAGTGCGCTATTCAGAGCCGAAGCCTTACGTGCCACCGGTTCGCAAAATTCGTCCGCCGGCTTCCGAGGCCGAAATCAATGCGCAGAAAGAAAAGGCCGAAAAATCCGGTGCTGCTGCCGATTATTTTGAACTGGCCATGCTGCACTGGTCGAAAAAAGAGGCCGAAAATGCTCTTAAGGCTTATTTTAAGGCGGTTTCTCTGGACAGCGAAATTCTCGCAATGGACGACGAGCAGCTTTTGCTCAAGGTCTCGGCTGAAGTCGAAAAGCGCATAGAAGGCGGCAAGGTCTCTGCCGATGAGTTTCTCGACAGTGGCAAACTGCTGATGGTGCAGGGTGAGCTCAGGCGGGCGGTAAATCACCTGGTCAAAGCTGCCCAGCTCGATGCAAAAACCCGTCAGGAAGCATCAGATATTCTTTTGACTCTTATCGAGTCGCCTCAGATAGAAGTTGTCAGTGCTCCACCCGATCTTATCGGTTTTCGCCAGGCTTATGTGTTTGACAAGGAGGCGGATACCGTTTATGTAAGGGTTACGCTGATTCCCAAAGAGCGCGGCCAGATAGTGCCGATCGACATCACGATTCCGGCTGATGCAGTTGAAAAAATCGAAGTGAAATCAAAAGACGCCGTCATGGCATTTGGTAAGCCCGGTGTTGACAACGCCTTGCGGGTTTGGGCGGTTTTACCTGAAAAAGAAGAGGATTTCGCTGAATACGAGTTGCGACTGGCGCTCAATATCGATCGCAAGATTCTCAGCTATCTTGAACTCTCTAATTACAGCCTGTCGCTCGATATGCCCGATAACTGGAGTTTTATCATCGGCTCAGAATTCAATTTTTCGGAGAATGTCCCAAAGGGTGAATACGAGAAAAATCTCGAGGGCGTGCAGATCAGCGGTTATCATCTTCCCGTGTCTGAGGGGAAGGGGCCAACGCTTCTGCTCAGCGATTTCAAACAGCCGCTGCCCCGCGAGGTCGACATCTGGAAAATCATCGAAACCGGCGGCGAAGGAATTGCGAATCTGTTTTAACGCCTGGCCTTAGTTTCAGCGGTCGTGCAGTGCCTCAAAATTGTTGCGCCCACCTGCTTTTGGTGTTATGTCAGCCGCGCTTACCCATTCCTCAAAATCGTCTTTGCTGTAGCCCAGCATTTTCATGAGATAGTCTCGATAAGACAGGCTGCGTTCAAGCGGTGTGCCGTTGCGCACATAGTAGATTTCACTGCCGAGATCGGCAAAACCTATTTTTTCAGGGTCTTTAAGCTGTCCGAGGAGCTTCCAGTATATATCTACGGCTTCGCCGATCAGTATCGTCTGTGGCTTGAGACCTGCTTTGGCCATTTTATCTGAGAGATGGCCGGGGCCAAGCACGTGATAATCGCCATAGACCACGAGATAACGCATGCCCGGAGTCTTCTTTGCGCTTTCGGCAATCGTTTTTGTAATAAAGGTGTCGCGATCGGCCAGGCTGTGACTGCCCTTGAGTCGCTCGACCAGAAGGATTGGGGTCTTAAGTTTCTTGGCTGCCGAGAGTATCTTTGAATAAGAGGCCCATGAAAAGCCCCATAGCTTGTCGAAGCTGATTTTACTCCGCAGATCCTTTAAAGGAATGCGGCCGGCCAGGAATTCGTCGATCTGTTTCTGGTAGCTGATATCTATCCATTCAAGTACCAGCGTCAGCGGTTCTTTTCCAGCCCGCATCATACTCAATACCGTCACTGTATTGGCCTGTGACTGGTTGGTGGTGTGCTCATCACCCATGATTACATAGCGTGCCGCTGCCAGCGTTTTGGCAACCTGTGTGTCAGCGATCGGGCGTGGTGACGATTTGGGCAGCGCAGCCAGATATGATTTTTTGTAAGTTTCGAGCTGTTTAGAGGTTTTCAGCTCGCCTTCCATTTCGGCGATCTGTTGATGCAGCACTTTTTCGACATGCCGCAGGCGGTTGAACTCTTCTTTGCTGATACCTGCG
>JAKJFO010000137.1:5258-10664 GCA_022704885.1 Candidatus Rifleibacteriota bacterium
CACGCCTGTAACGATCAAGATCAGAATAGTGGCCAGACAAGCATATCTGTATGTTTTATCCATGACTTCATTCCTTTTAAAAAATCGGCTTAAGCCAGCCCATTTTCGAAATCAGTTTAATCAACCACATTTTTTGCGGGTTCTCGACATCTTCTGGGCCAAATTCTGCCGAATCAGCCGTAGCAAGACGATATTCAACCGAAGATCTGAGGTCGCTGATGATTTCACTGCGTAGTTCGCTGGCAAAGTCAGGCGCCTTCACCACAGCGACAACCTCTGAATTCACTTTTTCGCTGAGAAAATCGAAGTTGTAGGTGCCAACAATACCTATCTGAGCGTCGAATGCAAAGTTTTTGCCGTGCAGCTGGCCGCGGTTGACCATTGCAAAAATGCGCATGGTCGGAATGTCGCGCAAAATGCTGCGCCAGTCACGATAAAGCATTGCTTCGGTCGGAAAACTGTCTGAAGTCTGAGGACTGTTGGTGTGAACCAGAATTGGCACGCCGCGCTTCGCGGCGCGCTTGAGAGCTGCTTCAGCACGTGGGGTAAGAACGATGTAAGGATTCTGAATGATAATTTCGCTGCGGCTGCCGTCGATGTATTTGACGATGTTTTCGGTTATATCATTGCGTGGGCCGGACATTGAGTTGCTGTCAACGATATGAACCGGAGCCTGATGCGATTTGTCTTCTGATCTGAAGTCACGGTAGCCGGTCATGTGTTTGTATTTGCCCAGCTGCTCGTTCAGCTTTTTTATGAGCGACGATTGATCCTTGTTTTTGTCGGAAACGGTCAGAACTCCGCGCTGGTGCAAGGCAAGTTCCATTGCCTGCCAGCCGATTTCCAGTTGTTTGACGCGGTTTACACCAAATATCGATTGTTCGACATCTATCGACTTCAGCAGTTCGAATTCTTCTTCGAATGCTTTTTTCAGCTGCGATGAGACCGCATGGCTTATTATCAGCACATCAGTGTCGCGCCATGCCTTTGCGTCGTCAATCGGATCGACGAGGTATTCGTCGGCAATGTTGCGGCCGCCGATGATTGAACTCGTTTCATCGGCAACTATTATCTTGTCGTGGTTGCTCGAAACGATTTTACGAATGTCGGTAAAAACGTTGAGCAGACTTGTCTGAATCGGGTTGTAAATCTTGACCTGTACGTTAGGAAATTTTGCGAGCTCCTCAAGATAGCCTTTGGCCATGAGTTTTATGCTCATCTTGTTGGAGCCGCGCATATCTACCATGATGCGAATATTCAGTCCTTCGCGCGCTTTCTTGAGACATAGGCCGAGAAGACCGAGTCCGAAGGCATCGTTTTCGATGATGAAATACTGGATGTCGAGGCTGCTGCGTGCTTCGCTGACTATTTTCCAGCGGGCATACCAGGATTCGTAATTGTTGTAGATCAATCTGACCATCGCGTTGTCATCGTCGATATCTCGGAGGTTGTATTGATACTCATCGAAAACGCCTTCGACGACAGGCACAAAAGGAGCCTGCGCTGCTTCGAAAGCGAGAAGAAAATCTTCCTGGTCGCTTCTGGCGCGCGTGAATGCCAGCGATTTGGCCTGATAGGTCACGCCGCGCACAATCCTGACCGGAAACGCCAGCCAGCTGGTGTTTTTATATTTGTCATAGGCGGCGTTCATCTCTTCGAATCTGGCGGCAACAGTCTGCTGCCATTGAACCTTGTATTCTTTGCCGCGAATGTAATTAAGGCGCGCGTTGGCCCATTGCACCAGTCTGTTGTCTTTTACCTGTTCAGCAAGCTGGCTGAGCATTGCCACGGCTTTCTTGCGGTCGATATTGAGACGATCCAGAGCGCTGGCTATTTCATATTTGAGTGTGTTTTTCTGGGCCTCGGTGAAAGTTCGCTGTTGCATGAGCTTTTCGAGCGTGGCAATAAGCGCCTTTGCCTGAGTCGCTGATCTGGTGCCGGCAAGCGTTTTAACGATGGCGGCCAGCTGATTTGGCATGACATCTGCTACCGGTGCCGAAGCGCCAGCTTTTTCTGTCAGTTCATTTGAAGCGGTCTGGCCTGGCTGCCCGGATGTTTGTGTGATAGTCGTATTTACCGATGGCGCCAGCGGTCGCTGTAGGTTCAGGGTGTTTTCATAGGCTGCTTTGGCACTGCGATATGCCGTGATGGCGTTGTCTATTTCGGCTTTTGAGGCTTTGTTGTTTACTGCTGACTGATACTGCTGATATGCAGCTACATAGGCCTGGTAGGTGGTGTTGGTATCCTGCGCGAAACCACGGTCAAATGGCAGAATCGCGAGAGCCAGCAGCAGAAACAGACCCGGAAAATGTCGCTTTGTCATCATGACTCACTTTCAACTATATCGGGTACAATTGTAATGATTATATTTCGGAGCGTCCAGCTATGAAATCCAAAAAATCTGGTTATTTCAAGCGGGTCCAGCGGCTCCACCAGGGTGTTTTTTCGTCAGCATACCTGTCGCCGGCCAGATACATCAGCATTATGGCGATGACGAGAAACACAAGGCCGATCAAAATTATCTCGAACACTCCCAGACTTGCGATACTCACTGCAAACCTCTTTTTTACACCAAAACTGCGGCTCAGGCTATTTCAGCAGCCCATCTTCGCGCATACGCTCTTTGAGATCATCGATCCTGTTCCAGTGGATAAGCGGAACTCTGAATTTTTCCTTCAGAGAGTTGCGAGACTCGAGCAGCTTCTCGATTACCTCGCTCTGGCTGGTAACCTCATGAATAACAATGCCTCTAACCGGCATGTCATTGGTAATGCCTTCGACGAAATTTCGGTAGATAACCGGGTCTTTTTCGCCGCTGTCGCCAAATAGCAGCACTGGCCGGTTGTTATACCTTTTGACAATCTGTTCAAGCCAGCCGGTTTTGTGATTGGCGTGGTCGCCGCTGGTCAGACTTTTTTTCAGTACCAGCGTTCCTGCAGGAAACTTGTTGTGAGCCAGAAATTTTTTAAGCGAACGGCTGAGAAAAGCTGGCGAGCTGCTGAGATAAACAAAGTGGGGCTTACCCATGCCGGTAGCGCCATTGCTGATTTCTCGGTAAAGATCTGGGGTTCCGCTTACCGCCTGACGCTCGTCAACATCTTTGAACATGCTGTTATAGGCCATTTTCAGGCGACTGCTTACCTCAGTCACCAGAATTGTGTCATCAATATCGCTGACGATTACAAAATCAGCAGTTGCAGGAAAGGCAAAATCCTCACTGTATAAAATCTTGTTATCGTGGCTCACCGAAATGCTGAAGCTGGCAAGCGAGGTGACACTGGCGACCCCGGAAAACTCACCGTCTTTGATATCGACGGTGAGTTTCTGGCTGTCGCACTCTACCACTGCTTTGCCACTTGCAAGCCATTTTGAGCGCAGCCCGGAAAGCTTGGCACGCAGGCCGGTGCCTTCTGGTTTATAGCTGTTGCTGACGATTACGCCTTCGAAAGCAACCGAATTTGTCTCGAACAGCGGAAAAACCCGCAGATCGAGCAGATCGATGGCCCATAACGATGAGGCCTGCAGTACAAACAAAAATGCGAGCAACAGCTTTTGCATGATCAAATTTTAAGAATAAAACTGCTAACCCGCAACCCGCTACGGTCAGTCACGGCATGTTTTCGTCGAAAGATGGTAAACCGCAGATTAAAAAGATTTCTTAAGAGGCAGAGCAGGCTTTGCATGATCGATTCTGCGACTTCGCTGCGCTACGCGAAGAATGACGAAAAAGGGTGTGTCCTGCGCGTAGTCGCAGGGTTCAGACTCCTCACCTGGAACTATTGACTTAGAGCATGCCTCAGGTCGTAACCGACGTGCTGAGAATGCTGCTGAGAGCCTGGTTGCTGGCTTCGTCATCAGCGGAGGCTTCGGCCACGTTGTCTTTGAACATCTGCACCAGTGCGTTGGTCCAGTGCTGATACAGAGTCAGGCCGGGGTATGCGCGTGCCGACAGGGTTGCCTTTGGCGGGCCAGACGGAATCGTGATTTCAGCGCGGGGCTGGCCGAGTTCGACTATATAGCGGTTGAGCTGCTCTGCCGCGCTGGCAGCTGTTTTTCTCTGAAACCTCACCGGATTTGGTGCGTTGAGCTGGCTGTCGCTTTCTTCTGCCAGCTTTGCTTCGAGTTTCAAGCGCGAAGCTCCTTTGATTATTTCTTGAGTCACTTCGGCATACCATTCGCCCGGCAGGCCGGTAATCTGATGGAAATCTGTGTTCTGCGAGAGATATACAAGCTGCTCCTGCCAGCGGTTCAAAACCGACTGGGCGAACTTTACGCCCTTGCTGACCGGTGTTTTAGCTGGTTTTGCCGGTGCTGCCGCTGGTTCGCTGTCGAAGGCAAAAATCGATTCTTCGAAAACCGGCGTGTCACTCTGGGCCAGTCCACCATTTTCGCTGCTTTCTTCTTCATCGCCCATCGGGTTGATAACTGCGTCAAAAAGCATGCCGATCGTTTTGTCAGATATCGAAAAACGGTCGAGGTCGAGAATCTGCGGCAACGAATAACGGGTTGCCATGACCCGGCCGAGGTTGACCAGAAGCTTCTTTGCGCGCTCTTCGGCGAGGCCGCGTGCTTTGCTGATGTCGTCGCCGATGAAATAAGGCTGCAGATGCGTTTTGAGTTCTGCTTCGATCTGTTTTAGATTGCTGCTGAGCTGGGCAACCTTGGTTGTATCTTCTATGCCGGTCCGCAACGTTTTTATGAGATAGGGAATTCCAGGGTTGCCTGGTGTCGCCGACTGCTGCCATGATTCGCACGGATTGGCAAAATGCTTCTGCACATGCTGGTTCGCGAGATACTCTTTTTTGATCTGGTCGAGCTGCTCTTCGTCGCGCACGAATTCCTGTCCGTCCTTATCACGGCCGAAGACCGTCTGCTGCACGTTAGGGTTACGCACCCAGTAGCAGTTCTGAAAAGCCTTTCCAGGCTCCCATTCATCTACCCATTCCCCGGCGCGGCCGAGAAAGTCGGCAAAATTGGTCTTGAGGCGGCTGTCCCAGCGCACCGCCGGGTCTTCGCCACGTTTGCGCACGAGATCCATGTCGAACTTGGTAAAAATGTTGAAAAGCAGCGGTTTCTTGCCTTTGCGCGCCGCAGCATCTTTGCCCTGACTCCATTCAACCCACTTATTAACCATATAAGGCAATGATTTTGCTTCCTGTGGCCCGCCTTCCTGGCAGAGCAGCAGGGCGCTGACATCTCGGTCGTCTGAGTAGCGGTCGAATAGATACGCGACTTTGCCGCGCAGATAGACTTCGACGAGAGCTTCGTGGTCTTTGCTGAGGCGGTTCTGGTCAAACACCTGGGCGCGGGCACGCGCACCGGGAAAGTCGAGAATGTCGAGCTTCTGCACCAGTGCTTCTTCGCCCGGTTCCTGAACCTGCATGATCAGTTCGCTGGTAAGTGCGC
>JAKJFO010000137.1:10674-10915 GCA_022704885.1 Candidatus Rifleibacteriota bacterium
AAAGAACCGCCGAATCGAGCGCAACTTCACTGCCATTTCCCAGAACCACCGTGCATTTGCGATTGCCGACCTTGAGAAGCTGCGAAAGACGCTGCACGTCGATAATGCTGTTCTCACGAGGCAACAGTGCGTCATCGTAAATGCCGACGACTTCGCCGCCCATAGCGCCAAGCTCTTTGACCAGATGCCGGAAAAGCTCGGTAATCTTTGGAAACCGGCCCCAGAGCCATTCAAGATAGGT
>JAKJFO010000138.1 GCA_022704885.1 Candidatus Rifleibacteriota bacterium
GTCAGGAAGAAAAAGCGCCATTACCGGAGCGCGCATCGCCGCACCATTGCCATATGAACCATCGCGATAGGCACTGTGCACAGCATCCCGCCAGTTATGGCCGCTGCGGATCAGCTTGAGAACACGTGCCGCACCAGGCCCATACCCACGTTTCCAGTGGTAACTGCCGGCAAAACGCTGTGCCAGGTCATCCTGAAACAGAGCTCCTTTCGCCAGCATCGATTCAGCGAGATCGAGTGACATCTGAGTGTCATCGGTCCAGCGCAGACCTCCGCCCTCAGTCTTTCCAATAAACCGCCAGACCAGCCTCTCGATGATGCCACCTTCAAATGGCGCTCCCATGGCGTCGCCACAGGCAAGACCAAGCAGACAGCCAATATACAGGCTTTCAGTAAGTTTCATAACTGCCCTGTTGAACCTGCAAATCCGGTTTTCAAATTCATTCGGCTTTCCTTGAAATCTTGATATAAAGAGACGTCAAATGTTCGGGAAAATGGCATCTGACATTGTGGTATCCGCTGATCTCTGTTTTCATAGTCAGTGGATGGCCAGCGACCGTTTCAATGGTCGACAGCTTCTTCATCTCGTTTTTACCAGAACTGACATAATTGAAAGTCTGATAAAACTCAAGTTCCATGCGCTCTGGAACAGGCTGCTCACGCAGAAACCAGATCGTTTTCTGCTGTTCGCGGTAATGATCTTCATCTGGTTTCCAGATTATTTCAAGTGTTTCACCAGATTGCATGAAAACAAACAGATCGGCAAAATCACGAGAAGATGGCGCGTAGCCCAGATCGACCCGAACCCACTCATCAAACGGAACTGGCGGCTTGACTGCACGATCTGTATGGATGTTTCGTCGATGCTGCTGGTCATCAGTGGCAGGCGGCAAAAAATGTCCGCCACGTTCATTGCTGTAGAAACCGGTAAGTATGCCACCATAGACGACAAAGAGAAGCGCGAGATTTATCAACGTTTCTCTTATACGGCCGGTCTCGTTCTTGTAGCTATGAATAACGTCCTGAAGATTTCTGGCTTTTCCGGTCAGCATGGATCGCGCTTTCTGCAGCCAGTTTTCCGGCATTCCTACAAGATTTTCGGTTTCACAGTATCCACAGCTGATGATGCAGGTATCGCGTTTGATCAACAACCCGGCACCACAATGGTTGCAGGTTGCCGGCCCGCCTGGCATAACCGGCGGCCCGGCGGCAAGTGATGCCTGCAATGGCCCGAGAACAGCTATTTTTCTTTTTGTGCGATAAAGAAAGGCGAAGGGTATAGAAATTATTACATAGAGCGCTGCTGCTTTTATAAAAGCCAGTAGAGCCGGGCTGGCAAAATCATGAAAGCTCTGCAGCCGGTAATTTTGATAATATTTTGCCAACGGATAGAACAGCAGAAGGTTGAAATAATGCTGAAAGAATATGACAAACAGAGCGAAGATAAAAAAAATAAAAGAGTCTGGAAAGTATGCGACGACCGATTCAAAAAAAGTTGGCATTCGGCCAATCGCGTCGCGAATTTCATGAATTTTTGATTTTTGTCTGTCCATACTCGCTCGGGCAGTGATCGCATCGAGATAAGAAGCGGGAATGTGATTTTTTTTCTGACAATAGGAGCAGGCGATCCATTCGTTTTTTTCGAGCGGCAGCAGTCCCTGACAGTTGCTGCATACCAGCGGTTTGAGCTTGAACCGCCTGTGTTCTCCTTCGGCAGCAACCTTTTTGAAATTATCAGTGTTGCAGCCAAGAATCCTTTTGAGTTCCTGCAAAACCGCGTCTTCTTCTGCATCGAGAACCCCGTCGGTACAGAGTTTGATCAGCAGATCCTGATATAAAAAATCCGCATCTGCCTTAACAAAGGCCTTTAAATCGCCACTTTTATACAAACTCGCCGCGCGGTTGACGATCTCGTTAGCCTTTTCTTTGCCCAACCCGAGCAGCGCAGAAAGCTTGCGCAAAAGCGCAAATTCATCAGCGGCCACTTTCCCGTCAGCACAGCATTTCAGGCTGATCTGAAAAAAAAGCTCGTCGGCACTCAACAAACTTTGTCGTTCCATACTGACCTCTCAGGTTATACCTGATTTTAACATGCCTGCGATCAGAATTCCCGGGCAGCATTAAAGTTGTTGTCAAAGTTATGACATAGCCAATATAATCGCAATATTAGCAATCAGGAGAATTTATGGCAAGTCGGCCGGAAGAGCAAACCATGCAAACCGGATTTCAGCTGTCGACTGGTCGCATTGTGCTCTATATCTGCATTGCATTGCTCCTGCTGACACCTGTGATATGGAACGCTGGCGCGATCGAGCTAAAAAGCATCGATTCTAACTATGTTGTCAGAGTGTATGGAGAGCCAAAACACTACCAGATTGCTTATGACGGTTTTTATGCACTGAAGCTCAAGGAAATGATCGAAAAAACTGCGACGCCATCACGAAATCCGATTACCATTCTTTTTCAACACATCTGGTACAACGCAGTTACCGAAGGCTATGATTTGATATTCTGGCTCGAGCCTGCCAGGTTCGGTTCACCCGATAGAAGCTATGGATGCTACTTCTCAGGCAGCACGTTATTTCTGCGAATTGAATACGATGGCTGGAATCGAGTGTTGACGGTGCCTTTCAGCAAGGCGGATGTTGAAGCTGTCCTGCAGCCGTTGCCGGCAGAAGAAACTCCTTGATTCCTTTGAGTTCTAATTGATATTGCTAGCTTAAAATGTCGGAGGGCTTGATGTATCGCGACAATTTATCCGAATTTGTTAATCTGTGCCGTTCTGAGCGTGTGCCGTTGGCGAGAGAGCGCCAGAAAGAGCTTTTACAGGCCTGTCGGTTTGCACTATGGCACCAGCACGGCGACGAACTGCAGTCTATTTTCATGGCATGCGGAATGAGTGAAAGTGAAATTATCGAGCGAAAGCAGTTCTATCTTGAGTTCGCAGCGATGATCGGGCACATGATTGTACTTGTGCCCGGCCTTGCCAACTATTTCATGCTCGACTATATCGCAGAAGACATGATTGACGGCGGCGACAAGGAACTCTCTGAGGCTGGCATACGACTGCAGACGATCATTTTGCACGGCAAGAATCGCGAAGAAAAAGTCACCGGCAAGGTGGCAATGCCACCACTACCTTCATTATCAGCTGCTCATCTCAATTTCTACCGCAGAAATCAGGCGGCGTTCATCGTAGACTTTTTCGAGCAAAACTGGGATTACGACTCTGACCGCTTTTATGGACTGGCGGTAGCTGCTGAATTGCTCGCGCTAGACCCGGAAGATCACATTCAATATGGTGAAATGCTGATGAGCGCGCTCGGCCTGTTTTCGAGTCGTGAAGAATTCTTTCATTACTTCGCAACTACGACTGCCCGCATACTTTATGAGAACGATTATTCTGAATGGGCTGCTCTCACGATAGATGTTTTCACACCTCTATGCGGGAATCTGGCCACAAACCTGAAGCAGCCAGTCGCACCGCAGGTGCGGCGCAGTGATCTTCCGGATGTCCCGCCAGAACTGGAACTTGCAGCAATCTCCGAGGTCTGGAAAAGCCAGGGTGTCGATGAAGCTCTCAAACTCGCGAAAAAGCGAATCGAACTTACGCCCGGCGACGCCTTTGCCTGTGGCATGCTCGGCAATATTTTTCTGGCAAAATTTGACATTCCGCAGGCGCTTGCCAGCCTCAGCCGGGCTTACTGGCTTGCACCCGATTCAGCCATGGTGGTTTTCGTGCTCGGCCAGGCTTTTCATGCCGGGTATTTCGAAAAACAGGTCGATCTCTGCCTTGAAAAACTGCGCACTATGCCAGAATACAAAGAGAATCCAGATGATTTCCTGCTAGGTGTTGAGCTTTTGCTTAAATGTGACGAACCAGATACACATGCGACTCTCAACGGCAGACCTGTCGGCCGCTGCCCTCTGCAGCTTCGTGGAGTTAAGCCGGGGCACCATAGAATTGCCTGGAAACTCGCCAGCGGCAAGCAATACGATTACTCGGTCAAATTGGAAGACGCGACTGTAGCCAAATTTCGTTATCATCCAACCGCCGGCAACGTATCTCAGGAAATCAGCCGCTGTGGCTCGGTAACTCTTTTTCACAACGGTGAAGCAAAGCTGCTTTCAGATATTGTGGCGGCCTACCTGGTCGATGATCTGGCCAGACTCCCCCACCCAAAAGTAGCAGAGTGTGTCGGCAACCCCGAAATGCCATAAAAAAAGGCTCCCGGGGTCCACCCGGGAGCCTTTTTATGCGTTATTACTGAAGAACTGAGAAGTAGAGAGCCTTGACCATCGGATCGCTGAGGTCTGGGCGAGTTCTTTTGGCTGAGCGGTGAACCTTGTCAGAAACGTCTTTGCAAGCAGCGCTGATTGCCTGAGCAAGAGTCTTGCCATCTTTTACCAGCTGAGCGGCATGCATGGCGCGGGTGACATTGATGACGCCGCCTGATTTAATTTTGTCGGCCAGCCAGTCTTTTTTATCGACGGTTTCCATGAGGATCTGTTTAACCTGAACGGCAGTCAGATCAGGATTTACATAGATGACCTGAGCGGCATAGTTGACAGCCAGCGGGCAGGCCATCGAAGTGCCTGACATATAGCCCATCTTCTGGTTCGGGTAGGTCGAATAGATGTTTACGCCGGGTACTGCTACGTCTACCACTTTTTTTCCGTAGCATGAGAACGGGGCGAGCTTCTGATCTTCGTCGGTAGCGGCGATTACCAGCTTGTTTTCGATCGGAACATCATTGGGCGAGGAAACGAAGGGATCAAGGTCTTCTGATGAGTTGCCAGAGGCTATAACTACGAGCGCGTTTGGCGCTTTGGCAAACATTGCTTTGTCTCTGGTCAGAAAGGCCTTGGTAACGAAAAGGTTCACAACTTCCTGAACTTCGGCGGCAGTCGGGTTTGTCCAGCCCCACTGTACCATGTTCTTGCTCATCATATCGACAAGCGCTTCATTCGGCGCACCAAAAGAACAGTTGATCACGCGCGGCTTGAGCGAACCGATGTAATCGGCCTTTTCTTTGACCTGGGCGGCATACTGCTGACCAAGTTGAGTAAAATACTGATCGAGCTCTTCCATGGTTACCTTTTTCGGGGCTTCATTGCTGTCAGTGCGGCGGGTTCTTCGGCTCAATTTGTGAGCTATCATGTGCTTGACCTGAGCAAGAGCTTCTTCAGCTTCTTTTTGCGGGCTGTTGCCAGTCGGTATATGGGAAATCGCGTTGAGGTTGACGTTGCTGTTTTTGGTCGAGGCGATGCCAGCGCAGTGAGTGCCATGCGCCCAGCCACCGGTGAAACCGACCCAGGCCCAGAATTTCTGGTTCTGATACTGAGTTTTGAGAAAATTGAATTCTTCGGGGGTCATGCCAGCCTGGCCATAAGCCTGCAGCTTGCCGAGCAGTTCCATGCAGCGCAGAACTTTGTCATAGTCGGGAGGTGTGTCTTTGAGGTTTACCAGCTCTTTGCTGTTGTTTACGAAGTTCCAGCCATAGACATCATCGACATAACCGTTGCCATCGTCATCGACGCCGACTTTGCCTTTGGCTTCAGCTTCGTTGGCAAGAGCAAAGGGTTTGAGCACATCGTGGGTGAAGTCACTGCCTGAATCGATAATCAGCACATTCGGCTTTTCGCCGGCCTGCACTGGAGAAACGCTTAAACAGATGGATACAGCTATTGCAGACAACAAATAAACTGGTTTAAATTTCATTAAGCCACCTCCGTATTATTAAATCATAAGAATATTTGTCTGAGGTGTAAAGAGTAAATTGAAAAAAGCTGTTTTTCTGGTAAAAAAATGTGTTTGCGTTATATAATCCGCCGTATTAAGCAAATCAAAAAGTGGAGCAGAAATATGAAAGTTCTTACCATGAAGTGTATGAAATGCGAAAAAGAATACCCCGAAGCTGCCGATCGCTACGTCTGCGACGATTGCGGCATCGACGGCATTCTCGACATAGTCTACGATTACGGTTCGGTTAAGATCAGCCGCGAAGAAATTGCTGCCTCAAAGAATTATTCGCTCTGGCGCTACCGCAAGATGCTGCCGGTAGCTGATTCTACCGAACTGCCGCCACTACAGGTCGGCTGGACACCACTTTATCGCGCCCATGCTGTAGAAAAAATGCTAGGGCTCGATAATGTCTACATCAAAGATGACGGCCGCAACCCGACCGCTTCTCTCAAAGACCGAGCCAGCGCCGTGGGCGTTACCAAAGCACGCGAAGCCGGTGCAAAGACCATTTGTGCCGCCTCGACCGGCAATGCCGCCAGTTCTCTTGCCGGTTTTGCCGCATCTGCCGGGCTCAAAACCGTAATATTCGTACCAAAGCGTGCTCCACGCGCCAAAGTAGCTCAGCTGCTGGTGTATGGCGCCAAGACGGTTATCGTCGATGACACTTATGACCGTGCATTCGAACTATCGGTTGAAATTACCAAAAAGTTCGGCCTCTACAACCGAAACTGCGCCTACAACCCGTTTCTGGTCGAAGGCAAAAAAACCGTCGCCTACGAAATGTGGGAACAGATGGCCTTCGATCTGCCCGACCGGGTGTATGTCTCTATAGGTGACGGCTGCATTACTTCTGGCATCTACAAAGGCTTCTATGACCTGATGCAGCTGGGTCTCACCGATCGCATGCCACGCATTATCGGCGTGCAGGCGGCAGGTTGCAACCCGGTCGAAGTCGCACTTAAAACCGGCGAATTCGTTGCACAGGATGGCAACACTATTGCTGACTCTATCGCCGTCGGTATTCCGCGCAACCGCCTCAAAGCCATGCGCGCCCTTAAGAATTCAAACGGCGACTGCATATCTGTAACTGACGATGAAATCCGCTCAGCCCTCCTCGAAATGCCACGCGCAACCGGCGTATTCGGCGAACCCGCCGGTGTCACAGCGTTTGCCGGATTCAAAAAACATGCCCTGGCAAAAGATATCGGTGCAACTGAAAAGGTTGTAGTTCTTATAACCGGCAACGGCCTCAAAGACATCGAATCGGCAATATCAGTGTGCACCATGCCGAATCCCGTCGCCCCAGATTCTGCTACTATCGAAGCTCACGTAAAAACACTTATCTGATCTGCCAGTGTTACCCGTCTGCCGGCAGCTTCAAGCTGCCGGCAGTTCTATAAATACTATTTTTTTGAGAGGTGCTTATGACTGAATCAAGCTCTGAATCCGTTTCACTCAAATTTCTGTGGTCACTGCTGCTTGAGGGCTCAGGTGATCGCGAACCCTGGACGTGCGTCTCCAACCTGATCTGGGCCCCAGATGGCAGTTACATGATTATCAGCGGTTATCAGGAAGATCAGGACACAGAAATGGGGCCTGGCGATTCTTGGGATATCGTCTGGCGGGTGTCGCTCGATGGCAAATGGCCGTGGGGTGTCAGAAACCGGGGCGACGGTATCGCCTTTTCACGTGATGGAAAGCATTTGATAATGGCAGATCCGCTGACATTAAATGACCCGGCCACCGGCCAGCTGCTGAAAGAGATTGACGCCGGCGACCCCGAATTTTCTTCATGGTTTAATCGTGGCAATGTTTACAAAGTAGCCGAATCCAGGTGCGATCTTGAGCTGCATAAACCAGGCGGCAACAAAGAACTGATATATAGCGGTTCCGACAAAATTATTACTGCGTTAACATCTCAAGACAATGCGAATATCACACTGATATGTTGCAAAACTATTGCCTGTCTGGACTTGCCCGATGGCAGTCAGCGATGGTGTATAGACTATAACTCAAAATATAAGCCGTATCTGGCTGATAACAGAGAACTGATAGTTTTGTTAAAAGACGCCGGTGAAGATATCTCTCTGATAGAACGAGAAACGGGCAAAATCTGCCAGACGATCAGCGGACATGACAAATGCGTCACTGCCGCAGCATTTTTCCCTGACAACCGACGATTGATAACTGGAAGCGCAGACCATACTCTGCGCATCTGGAACATTGAGACAGCAGCAGAACTGGCCAGAATCGAGCTCGAAAATAAAAATGAAGCCCGTGAGTTTGTGTTTTCGCCTGATGCAACAAAAGTAGCTGTTGTCTGCTGGCAGATTGAAGGCCGCTATAATTACTCGCTGAAACTTTTCGACCTGATCCAGGCTGTCTAGCCATATACTCATCAATGCAATTTTTGTTGGCATTGTCATGCCGGGGAAATTCGGGTATCATTTAGATTCGCAATATTGAAGATATCAGGTGGATTATGAAAAAAATCTTTGTGGTTCTGATCGCCCTTTGTGCTCTTTTTGCTCTGCCCACACGTGTTATGGCCATGAATGAATGGACTGTCATCGTTTATATGGTCAACGATGACAAGGATACCGTTCTCGAGAACGCCAACTTTCGCAATCTTGGCTATCTCAAGAGTTATGGCTCTGGCGAGAATCACAAACTGCTGGTGCAGATCGATGGCATGTCGAGCGGTTCATCAGACGAGCAGAAGCTCAATTACAAAGGTGGCAGCCGCCTGCGCGTCGAAAAAGACAAACTTATCGACGAAGGCGTGCTCGGTGAAGTTAACATGGGCTCGCCGCAAACGCTCTGGGACTGCCTGAAATGGGCTCAGGAAAAATATCCGGCCAAACATTATGCCCTGGTAATCAACAGCCATGGCAGCGGCGTGTTCACCTGGTGGGGCGAAGGCTCAGTCAGCGCCACTGAACCCGGCAAGGTAGATTTCAACCCAGACCGCAAATCAGGCCGTTTTGTCGCCTACGACCACACCGACAAAGACGCTCTTACTATTTTCGAAGTTGCCGAAGTCTTGAAAGTCTTCAGTCAGCGCTACAAAAATGGTGGGAAATTCGACCTGGTCGCTTTTGACGCCTGCATGCCCGGCAGTGTCGAAGTGCTCTATCAGCTGCGCGACGCCTGCGACTTCATGGTCGGCAGCCCCGAAACGACTCCGATCAGCGGCTTCAATTACGATGCCATGGCTCGCTTCATGAGTCGCAATTCAACTTTCACTCCGACTGAGTTTGCCACCGACATGGCTGAACGCCTCAACAGCAGCCTGATCGGTGCCTGGAAAACTGCCAACTCAGCTCAGCTGGTGTTTGCGGTTAACCAGCTCGCCATGCAACTGCTCAACGCAATCGAAGAAACTTCCAAAAACTTCGGCCTGCGCAACCAGGCTTCTTTCGGCAAAGGCACCAACTACTGGGATCTCTACAAAGTTGCGGAAGCATTCTACCGCGAAAATTCAGAGCTCAACGGCGCCAGCAACCGCGCCGTAATCAAACAGATGGGCAAAGACCTGATGGATGCTGTCGAAGCTGCCAGGGTCACCCGGCGCGGCACTATCAGCATCACCTGGCCCGAAAAGGCTGATTACACCAAATATCGCCGATTCTACAAGGCCCTTGACATGTCGCGCGACAGCAAATGGGACGAAATGCTTGACCTGCGTCAGCTCGGAATAAAGTAAATCCCGTCAGCCCCGCTTCTCTTTCCGGCTGAATTAGTGGGTCGCAGCATTCTGCGGATCCTGAAAAGAGGTATTGCATGAATATAACTTCTTCTCTTAAAAAGCCAGGCAACAGGCTCTTTATATGCCTGTTACTCTGTTTTAGTCTTCTTGCAGCACCCTTTGTCAATGCTGCTGAAATGAGGCCGTCCGAGAAGATTCGAGTTAAATTCTCCGAAGCTGTCGAAAAGAGTGTAGTCAAAACTGCGGCTGCGCTTGACAAGACAGTACGCAAGCTGGCGCTGGCAATCGATAAGACTGACAACCTGTCGGTTCAGGTGCATAGTTCTTTTTACGACACCAGAATCAGACGCTACTTTGTATCTTTCAGCGGCAGTGCGCTTTTTCAAGGCAAACTGCCATGGAACATAGATAAAGACAGCTATATAATCACCAGCAACGGCGAGATTTCGGTCGATCTTTATATTTCTGAAATCAGACAAAGCCGTTCCGGACTGAGGTTCAACTACAACTGCTCGATTGTTGTTTCGCTCGACCGCATGGCTTACGAATTGCTCAAAAAGACACCACACATCGCAGCATCGGGCGCTCTCTCGCCGGCATTCGACCTGCTTACCGAGTTCCTGTCGCAGCTCAATATAGGTGTGCTGTCAAAAGCTATTTCAGAAACCTTTCGCAGCTTTTCGGCCGTCGCCTTCACCCGTCTGGTTAACGACATGATCAAAGCTTCGGCCCAGAATCACGGCCTGAAGAACATCTTCAAACAGACGATGAAAGATAGGTCTCTTCTGAGTTTTCTTGCACTGCAGATTTTCAGGTGTGCATCGATAAGTCTGGTAAGTGTCACTGGCGCTTCGCTTGGCGCTGCTGTTGGATCTGTTATTGCACCCGGTGTCGGCTCTGTCATTGGGGGCTACATGGGCAGCCAGATTCTGACGGTTGTGGCAAAGATCATCGTCTACCAGATTACCGCCAAACTCCCGCTCAAACGCAATTTAAAGCGCATGCTCGACGCCCATCACATGCTGGTTAAAAACCCCGGCGACGAAGTGGCCCAACAGGCTCTAATTGATGCTCAGACCAGAGTTGAAAATAATATTTTCAGTGAATTCAATAACGAAAAATTCAAACTTTTTGAGATTCTTCTCGGCGAGATCAACCAGATGACTCCGGCCGAGCGCCTGGCCATGGTGCCACTGCTGAAAAACATTCAGACAATGTTGCAGAACAAGGTCATCAACGATGGTGACTGGTATTACGCCCGCAAATATCACGTTCTCAGACAGAGCGTCGAAAACTGGGGCCTGCAGTCACAGGTCGTCTTCACCGTCACCCCACCCACAAACCGATAGACCTATTTAGTAGAATTGCCAACCAGAAATGGTGCCGTGGGGTCGTGCCTTGACGTTATCTGTGCAGCGGTAAGCCGTTGCCGGGCGGCGTAAC
>JAKJFO010000139.1 GCA_022704885.1 Candidatus Rifleibacteriota bacterium
GTCAAGGTCGATGGCGAAATGGTAGATATCAGGGTTCAGCTTGTGCCTACGGTTTTCGGTGAACAGGTCATGCTGTTCTTTTCGCGGCCCGATGAAAAAGGGCCGGCCCTCGACCGCGTCATCACCGACAGTGCGCAGCGTGAACAATTTATCAAGCTCATGAAAGAACAGAAACATGGGCTGATCGTATTTGCCGGCCCACATGGCAGCGGCAAGACGACAACTCTGAATCTGGCAACCGAGCAGCTTAATGACGGCAGCCGTGTTATTTTCGAAATCGGCCGCATCTACAAAAGCCCGGCTGGCATCAGCTGCATGCAGGTGCGCCCGCACATCGGCATGACCATGGTTAATTCAATCAGAACGGCTGTGCGCAGCGACCCCGAAGTAATGGTTATTGAAGACTTCGGCGAAGAAGAAGTTGCACTCGAATGCTTTAAAGCGGCCAACGAAGGCATTCTTGTGCTGACCCAGATGGGCGCGCGCAACACCTCTGAAGTATTCAAACAGATCTTCAATCTCAAAGTACCGCCATTTCTTGTCTATGGCGGCATTGCAGCTGTGTTCTTTCAGGTGCTGGTGCGCAAGCTCTGCCCGCATTGCCGCAAAGAAATCGATTTTTCGGCCGATGATCTCTTCAGCCTCGGGCTGTCTGACATGAAGCCCGGCCGCTACAGCGACAGCTGCGGCTGCGAAAAGTGCAACAACTCAGGCTACATCGGCCGCGAGGCATTCTATGAGCTGATCGTGCCCGACAAAAACCTCAAAGAAGCCATTATCAAAGGCGACAACAACGAAATCAGCCAAGCTCTTGAAGCCATTCAGGGCACCCGCCTCGAAAACCGGGTGAGAAACTACGCCGAAAACGGGCACACCAGCCCACGCGAAGCCGCCCGCATCAGAGCCATCCTCAGCCTCCAGGCCCCCATATGACCGAACATTTGCAGGTTTAATAAAGACTGAAGAACAACAGTAAAATGAATGCAGCAAGGGCGCAGGCGTGCTTCTCATGAGCGAAATTTCGAGCCAGGTAATTTTGACGCAGAGCCATCGCTATTAAGAAAAACTCTCGACTGGCGAGAGTGGAGCGAATGAGATCACGCCGAGAGCCCGGCATAATCGGACAATTTTGGATTGAACACCCGCTTACACTTAATGAAAACTAGAACGAATCTTTCAATCTGTTGAGTTCCTGTTCGGCGGAGACGAGGGCATCGATGTTTCGGCTCATGCCGATGACGAATTTGAATTCGCGCTCTTCGTCGAAAAAGAATTCACTGACGACTTCGGTCCAGATGCAGCTGCCGTTCTTGTGCGGCTGACGCAGGCGGGCACGGCCGGCGGGCAGACGAGTCAACCCTCGATCGATCATTTCGAGACCAAGCGAAAAGGTCTCGGCAGCACGCGCGCGATCTTCTTCGCAGATCGACTCGAGCGCAGGGCGGGCCATGACTTCTTCGGGCGTAAAACCACGCTGCTGGTAAACCGACGGGCTGACATAAACGAATCGCCCGTTCTTATCTATGACCCAGTAAACATCCTGAGTCGCCTCGTGGATTTTCTTCAAAAGGTCCATGCTGCCGGCAAAGGCAGCGAGCTGACTGTCATTCATCTTAGCACCCGCTCCGACTGATTTGGTTCACTGTCATTCTAGCCATCAGACCTCACAAAGGCAAGAAACTTCCGCAAAACAGCAAACGCTGTCTGCAGCCGGCTATAGCGCAGACAGCGTTGTGAACAGCTGATGTTAAAAAGTCAGAGAGTTGGTACGGCGCCGTAATCGTTGGCTTCAGAACTTGGCTGCACCATGAAAATAAACAGAGCAAGCCAGCCAATTACCGGAATGAGCATCAGAAGCAGATACCAGCCGCTTTTGCCGGTGTCATGCAGACGTCTGATGCCTACTGCCAGACCGGGAACAAAAATGGCAAGTGAAAACAACAGACCAACTATGCTGATAAGGCCTATCTGTTTGGCCAGGGCATTGATTATAAGATTGATTACCAGATTTACCAGCGTAAATGTCCAGTATTCGCGACGGCCGGCTCGGCCATCAAACACGGCAAATTTCTGCCAGGGCAACATATAAACTTCCATAAAAGTCCCCTTTCAACGTTTCGGTATCTGCCTTATCGACCAAACTTCAACATTTTATCACAGAAATTCTCGACTTTGCGGCTATTGCTTTCCTGATGCAAAAGGGTTACACTGTACCGATACCCTACGCAGCGAGGCCATTTATGTCAGTTCAGATCGAAAATATCAAAAATCTGTTCAGCGAGCTTTTTGCCAAGCTCATGGCCTTCTGCCTCGAAGAAGACTTTCTTCAGGATCTCGGCGAATCGCTCGAAATCTTCTACAACCTTCAGGAAGGCGAAGAATACGAATTTGACCCGACCGAAGAGTTTCTCTTTTTGAGCTGGTTTCTGCTCGACGACTGCGATGCCGAAGGCAACGGTCTGGTCGACGAGTTTATACGCATTTACGCCGACGAACTCAGCCTTCAGGAAATGCAGGTCTGCCAGGCACTCAAAGAAACTCATCTGACTCTGCTGCAGATCAAGGGCGTTGTACCCGGCGTATCAATGAAGCTGAAAGACGTTTTTCTCGGTGAAGAATTCGAAGTCGCCGAATCGGTCGCCTCTGACGGCGTCGCTGACGACAGCATTCTTTTTACCAGAGTTCTGCGCCTCGGCGATGTCAGATTTCTCGTCGGTGCCGGCATTTTCCTCGATCCATCGGTAAAAGAGCCGCTGACTCAGTTCGTCACCGACCAGTTCAAGCAGGACTGCGAAGACGGTCACCACATGAGCTTCAAAGAATTCCTCAAAAACAACGGCGAACTGATCAACTGGTGGATTCGCGCCTACGAAAAAGGCGAACTCTTCGAAGACGGCCCGGAAAGCCCCGAAGATGGCCCCACCCCCAACCAGCCCGAAGGCGGCCCCAACAACAAACCTCTGGTAACCTGCTGACATCACCTGCGTTCGAGGCGTTGCGAATAAGGTGATTTCTGGTTGAGCGGGTTCGCCAGCCCAGATCACACCAATCGAAAACGATTACGATTACGATTACGAGCACGGGCACGAGCACGGGCACGAGCACGAGCACGGGCACGAGCACGAATAAAGCAAAACCGCTCTGACAAAGCAAGCTGCCAGAGCGGTTTTCAATATCCGGAGTGAGAAATCAGGGGCCGTAGCGGCCGATCTGCACGTTGTTTTCGCCGGCGGTCAGACAGGGGGAATCGCTGGCGTAGCCGGCCGCCGTTGTCTGCAGGCGATAATCGTAGGGAGAACCACCGATAAACAGCGGATCGACTTCGATATTCGAGGTGCCGGTCGCACTGGTGCCGTTGAAGGAATAGGTGTAATTGTAAATGTCGTTGAAGCTCATGGTGGGAGTGGCCAGTGGCTGGGTCTGGCTGATACCGTAGATGGCCTTGGTCGAGCCGGTATAGGCGATGATATTGTTTCTGATCACCGGGTTGCCGAAGTCGACCTGTACGCCGATCAGGCAGTCAACAGTGTTGTGCTCGAAAAAGTCGTTGCCAAGAATCGAAATACCGGTTTGGTTGTCGATCAGCAGGTTGTTGCGAATGTTCGAGTTCGAAGAAATGATACCGATGTCGCAGTCTCTGATCGTGTTGTAGCGAACGTTGAGAGCAGTAGACAGGCCGATATTGAGGCCGACGCCACAGAGACCGAATTCGCTGTTTTCGACCGACGGGGTCGAACCTTCGCTCTTCACACCCTGGTCAGCAAACATGACCGTGCAGTAGCGCACCATGTTTTCGGCCTGGTTGGTGCCGATAAACGAGATACCACCCCAGGTCGACTTGCGCGGAAACGATTCGGCCGAAGTAAAGACGACACGCCGGTTTTCGTTGCCGACAGCCATCAGACCGCCCTGAACGATGAGATCGGTCATGCTGGCGCCCTGCGGGTCTGGCATCGAGTCGCTGCGGGTAAATTTAACTTCGACACCGGGTTCGATGGTCAAAACCGCGCCACCGCGAATTCTGACATCGCCCTGCAGAACAAACGGGCTCTCGGCCAGAGACCAGGTGCGGTTTTCGGCAAGAGTGCCGGGGGTAACTACTGCGAGTGTCTGGGTTGAAGCGCTCTCATTGCCGGCAACATCGACGGCTTTGAGCTGGTAATAATACTTGACTGCAATCTTGAGGCCTTCGTCAACATAGGTAAAGGTGCCTGAAGCATCACCGCCGGTAGAAATCGGGTCGGCGTTCACGCGCGAAAATGGCCCGGCGGCAGATTCAGAACGGTAGAGGTTGTAGCCGGCAAGATCTTCTTCACTGTTGGCGGTCCAGGTGAGCGTGATCTTTTCCATGACGTCTGGAGCTCTGATCGCAAAGTTCAACGGAACCACCGGAGCCGCGCCGCTGGGCGTGGCGAACTGATAATCCGACGACACGCCTTCGTTGCGCTCGAAGTCGAAAGACCTGACACGAAAATGATAGGTTCTTCCCGGCAACAGGCCGCTGAGAGTGATCTTGTGGTCAGAAACCATCGCCGGATCAGATGCAATACTGGTATAGGCAAGACCGACCGGACCAAGTGCGTAATCGACATAGGAATCGCCCGGTTCGTTGGTTTTCCAGACGATATCGACGGTGTTCTCGGTAAGATTCTGGGTAGAGACATCAGTGATGACCGGAGGCAGGCCATCGACTACGGAAAAGGTGATATCGGCGTTTTCGAGGGTGTCGCCACGCGGAATGGTGACGATTTTTACCACCGACTGCCCTTCGTAAGTTGCTACCAGCTTTTTTTCGCCGGGTTCGATGCCGGTAATGGCATAGCGGCCGAGAGCATCGGTGAGAACCGCCGAATTGCCGCCATAGAGTTCAACTCTGGCTTCGAACAGCGCCTTGCCGTTGCTGTCGAAAACCTTGCCCGACACGTTGCCCTTTACCGGCCCTGAGCTTTGCAGACATCCGGTAGCGCCGATAAGCACCACAATCGCCAGCAATGTGGCGATCAGTCTTGTTCTGTTTTTCATATTGCCTCCGGAAGGTCTTTATCTGTAAACAATACCGGGTAATTGAAGCGAACCGGCAGACGGCCCGTTAATGGCCGACTGCCGGCAGGTTTGTCACTGCAGCAGAAACTCAACTACTTTGCCGATCTGATCGAGCGTGGTGCCGGCCCAGACCGGGCTGAGTTCCTTGGCGTAATCGAGCTGCTCGCGCGCCAGCTCATCCTGACCAGTGGCCGCGTAAGCATAAGCCAGCATGGCATGAGCTTCGGCATCGGATACTTTCGTATTGCGCCTGGCAACGTATTTGAAGTGAGGATTCTCTTTGCCCAGCTGCTTGAAGATGAGATCGATGACCTTTTCCATATCAGAGCGCGAAGCGAGCTGAATATAAGCTCCTGCCAGGCCGATTTTTGCGTCATCCGAGATATCTTTGGCCTTTTCGAACCAGGGCATGCCGTCTTTGAGCTGGCCAAGATAGGCCTTACACCAGCCAATACCGTTGTTGGCCTCGGCTTTTTCATCATCAGTCGGATTATCGTTGAGAACCTTGTTGAACTGTGTTATCGCACTGTCATACTGGCCCTTTTCGATGTTGGTCCAGCCCTGGTCGTTGAAGGCGTTGCCGCGCACGATCGGGGTTCCGATATCGTATGAGTAGTTGCTGTCACCCTCACCGTTAACGCCGCCGGAGCAGCCGGTGAGCCCGACAGTGAGAGAAAGCGCCAGCAGAATTACACCCAGATGCTTTTTCATAGTTGCTCTCCTTTCCATCACTAGCGCATTACCGCGAATTTGCCACGTTTTTTGAATGTCTGACCACCCTTGCTGATACTCAGCTTGTAGAAGTAGACACCGTTAGCAACAGTCTTGCCGCTGTCGTTGCGCAGATCCCATCTGATACGGCCATCGTTCAGGCTGACGAAATCATCGGTTTCGAAGCTCGCCACCTTGTGACCCGCCGTATCGTAGATGCGCAGGCTGACTACATCGGCAGTCTGATTGAAGTTGTAATTGAAATACAAGGCGTTGCCAGTGGCCGGGTTCGGGTAGGGCATGAATTCATCGACCGCAAACGCACCAGGAGCAGTCACCCAGAACGACTGGCGCAGGCTGTTGCCAGCATTGTCATCGACCGTGAGGCTGACTTCATGCTTACCCTTCGGCAGAGCCTGTTTGAGCTTATAAGCAAAGCTGCCATCGGCATTCAGTGCCACACCGGGGATCTCGATACCGTCAACCTGAAGTTTGAAGGTATCGCGTTTCAGACCGGAGCCTGATTCCGCTATGACACCCTTGATTTCGGGGAAGGAGTTTTCGAGTCTTTCGTTGTCGGCGGGGCTCTGTTCGCGCAGCGCCGGCGAGGTCATATCGGCCATGAGGGCGAGGCGACCAAGGCCGCTGAGCTGAGCCGAAACTTCGCCATTTTTGACTTCACCACCCTGGAAAACCCATTTTCCGCTGGAATTCAGGCGATAGAGATGAACCTTTTCAGGTGGAACCGCGATCTTTTCTTTGCCGAGGCTGGCGGTATAGAGCAGGCGCTTTTTCAGACGCAGGCTGGCAGGACCGATTTCTTCGAGTGCCATGACCGGAACCAGCTCAGAACCATTCTGCGCAACCGTTGTCGGCATTACCGAAGCAACACTTGCGCGCATGCTTCCAGACTCGAACGGAGATTCGAGACTTTCACGATCGAACATATAGACCACTGCTTCGCCGAAAGCTGAGCCTTCAGCGCCTTTCAGACTGGCTCGACCAGATATTGATGTGACATCGAGGCGTTCAGTTTCAGAGAGATCGGCGACCGTGAATTCGACGGTATCGTTACCAACCATACCGTAGAGATCGGTGCCGGCCAGGCTGATGTAAGCCTTGCCCGGGCTGGCCAGATCGATCTTGTAAGACCCGGCGTAAAAGCGTTCCTTGAGGAAGTTCATGGTCACCGGTGTTCGCGTCGAATTCTGCTTAACCGAGACAGTGGGCGGCCCCTGCAGCGCTTCTGAAGATCGGGTGACGATCATGATTTCGTATTCGTTGGCCGGGTTCGAGAATATGCGGGTGATGAACGACGGACCGGTATTGATTACCACGCTGTTGGTGCCGTCAACCGACATAATGTTGCCGGCCAGATCGGCAGCGCCTTCGATCGAGATGATCGCGGTGCCGTCATACAATGCACTGCTGTTGATCGGGATTACTGTTGTGCCGGTCCAGGTGTCTTCTTTGTAAGTAACTTTTTCGATCGCCATCATCTGACCACCGGCTGTTGTGATCTTCACCAGCGGAGAGACTGTAGTATCGACAAGTTCGCTGAATCTGATGGTAAAGGTAACCATGCCGGTGCTGATCTTGTTGCCCTGACTGGGAGCCGGCTGAACTTCGACCACCAGAGGTCTGACCGTATCTACAACGAAGGTGCGGGTTTCTGAGAACGCGCTGATGTTGTAGCCGTCTGCGCAGGTTTCGATCGAAGCGACGCGCCAGTAATAGGTTCCATCTTTGGGAACCGAGAAAGCGCCTTCGGTCATTACCAGCACCTGACCGATCAGGCCTGTATAGGCGGCATCCTGGGTCTGTTTGTTGAGCACGTTATTGAACGAGGCATCATCGGCAACCTGCAACAGGTAATGGTCAGCATCGGTCTGGGCAGCCCATTTGAACAGTTGACCGCGACTTTTGGTGATCAGGGCGGGCAACGGAACTATCAACGAAGGCGGCGGCGGCGGCGTGCGATCGACCACATAGGAAACCGGAGTTTCGGTCGAAGTGTTACCACCAAGGTCAGTGGCTCTGATGTTAACCGTGTAAGTCGCATCGGCTTTGCTGCTGATATCGATTTTAGCACTGAAGCTCGCACTCTTCGAAGGCAGACCGTCAGCGGTCAGGGTTGACCAGGCACCAGCATTTTCGGAATACTCGATACTGACGACCCGAACTTCATCGGAAGTGCCCTGATCGAGAACTGTGCCTTCGATCGTCACCACGTTTTTGCAGAACTTGTTATTACCGGCAGAAGGCTTGGTGATGCTGGTCACTTCTGGCGGCAGAAAGTCGAATTTGTAGGTATAGCTGGCAACCATGCTGTTGGGAATCTGCTGACCATCATTTACCTGGTCTTTAAGATCTGCACTCACCAGCACGTCGGCCACACCGGCAGCACCGTCAGCCGGAGGATTCGGGCGGGGCAGCGTCATTACATTGCCGCTGACCGAAGGTGCGCCGGAAACTTCTGTATTCATGGACCAGGCGAAAGAGCTTATCGTCGCGTTGAAGCCAGAACCATTACTGTTATACCAGTTGGGGTCACTGGGAACCTGCAGACCGACGAATGAGAAACCATTCGGCTGAACCGGCATGTTCGGGCCATACTGAATTGCATCTTTCGGTGCGTCAGATACGGTAATGCTGATATTGCTCTGGTTGAGGCCGAACCAGACGGCGGTGGTGCCATTGACCACTTTTGTCGGAACCGTGCTGGTTATAACCGGAGGAATGCTGTCGTAATTGAAGAATGATCTGACTGCATTGCCGACGTTGCCAAGAGTGTCTCTGGGCACGACGGTGATATCATACCGGCCATCGTGCGCCTGATTGGTGGCAAGCTGACCGGTAGCACCGTAGAGGTCCCAGACTACCGCTGAATCAGAGGCGTTGGCAAGCTGATTACCCACTACATTGCCATTATAGCGAACTTCAATGGTCGAACGCGTGTAATCTGCACGCGGATGATTGATGGTCGCCCAGACCTGATCCTGCGAAAGAGCGACATGCGAGATGTTGGCAATGCGCTGGTCGGCGGGATAAAAGGTTACGCTGTTGGGCGCTTCCTTGTCGATAGTGAACGAGCGAGAAGCAGTATCGCCCACGTTACCACCCTGATCGACCGGGGTGACACTTACTGTATAAGTGCCATTGATGGTCAGCTCGGGGAAATCGAAGTATATCGTATCACTGCCATTATTCGAGTAATTACCGCGAATGTTGGTGCCGGTTTCATCATGCACAAGAGTGAACCGGTTATAGGTTTCACCGAAGTTGACACCAGAATCGCCGCTGTCACTGAACCGGGCAGTCAGGCGGGTCACCGCGCTGGCGATAACTACCGGCTGCGGCTGCATCTCGTTGATGTCTTCAGCCAGATTGCCAAGGGCGATGCGGCTTACGATCGGGGTCTGATTGTCATAAATGAGTATGCGATAAGCTTTGGTCGTGTAATCTTCGATATTCGGCGAAGGCTTGGCCTGGTCAGCTGCCACGACCCAGAGTTTATAGCGACCGGCAGCAAGACCGGTTCCGCCGGCTGTGGTAACATCCCAGTTCTTTTCCCAGGGTGAGGGAGAAGCTGCCATTATCGGCACAGACTCAGAACTGACCGCGCCACCGCTGAAATTCTGCCAGACAAGGGTCACATAACCGACGCCAGAACCGCCGGAATCCACCACTTCACCTTTGAGCAGAACTTTGGTCGAAGATGCAGAAGCATAGATGGTATCCATCGACTCGAACGAAGCCACCGCATTGCTTGAGTCGATGCTGAAAGCACTGCCCAACGGGTAGTCGGCCATGGTATTGCCTGACGCATCCTGTGCGCCTGAAACATTTATCGAAGCCGAACCATCATAAGCGGCACCACCGTTTTTAGGAACGGTCATATCGACGATATAAGTGCGCGAAGCTACCCAGGTGCCACCTGCAACGGTCAGCGTCGAACCACCACCAGCCTGAACTGTTATGACCGGGTTGACCGTGCGATTCATGTCTTTGCCGAAAGATACCTGCAGCCTGTAGCTGCCGGCACCGAGATAGTAACCGGGGTCGAGGGGCAGAGGCATCGAAGCGATTGCACCGGGGCGCGCAATGAACATACCGGTCACTTCTGCAGCAGTATTGTCTTTGAAGACATTTACGGCATCAGACATGGTCGACTTGTTGCCGGCCGCATCGGTGACTTCGAAGGTAATACGGTTATTGCCATCGCTCAACGGCACGCTCATACTTACCGGGCTGGTGGTAGCATTCTGCGGCGCACCTGCAGCCGCACCGTTAACAAAAGCCTGCACCTTGACCGGCTTTGAAGTTTCGGTATCTATGCCGGGAATCGTCACTTCAACGGTAACTGAATCCTGGTTGGTTGTGGTCGGGCCATTGTAGACAAGTGTCGGCGCGGCAGGAACCGTGCGGTCGATAATTACCTGAAACGCACTCGAACGTGAAATTTCCTGATTGAGAGAGTCGCGGCTGACAGCCACATAGCTGTGGGTTCCTTCAGCCGGGCTGATGCCTACTGTCCAGTTGCCACCAGCGATATTGGTAGTTGCGGCACTGGTAGCACCATCGAGAATCTCTATGCTTCTTGCTTCTGCCGGAGCAGCACCAGCAAGCGTGATACTCGGAGAATTGGTCGGGCTGGCCGGAGTGCTCGATTCTATCGTAGTGCTGCCGGTAGCACCGGTGCCCACCTTGAAGGTCGTATTGCCAGAACCGGTATTAGCACTTGTCTCAGGCTCAGAAGTATCTTTGGCGGTTACAGAAACGCTGTAATCACCGTTGGAAAAAGCGCTGGTCAGAGTAAGATTGAAGTAGAACACCTTGCCAAAGGTATCGCCACCTTCCTGCTGGGCAGCAACTCCGTTAACCGGAGCGACGGTCGGGGTGCGAATATCTTCGTTGGCTTCGATTCTGATGCGAACTACGTTGTTGGGAGCGGTATTCGAAAAGTTGGGACCATTGGCAATGCTTACAGTTAAAGTCGGAGAAACCAGGTCGACGTTGATGGTATTGTCACCCGGCGCTTCGCGAGATTTTGAAGTATTAAGCTCAAGAACCACTACCTTGAAAGATTTACCGTCGCCGTGCCCTAATGCAGCTCCAGAA
>JAKJFO010000013.1 GCA_022704885.1 Candidatus Rifleibacteriota bacterium
TTGACCAGTGATGCAATTTTGGCGACTTCAGCTGGAGTGGCATTGATGCCGTCGAGCATGAATACTTCGATCCACAGCTGGCCTTTGAATTCATCTCTGAACTGTTTTTCGCCGGCGATGAGCTGCTCGAACCGGTAACCCGGTGCCGGCCGGTTGATGGTTTCGAGAGATTGCTGATCCCATGCGCTCAATGAAATTTTGACTATGTCGGCTACGGCGGAGGCTTTGCGCACTTCCGGCAGATAGAGCATGCTGCCGTTGGTGAGAACCGCGACCGGTATCTTTGTTCTTGTCTTGATAAAAGATAGTATTTCGCCAAAGCCGGCGTGCAGAGTCGGTTCGCCTGACCCGGCCAGGGTTATCTGATCGGCTTTGCCGTCGTTTTCCAGCCAGTGCTCGATTTCAGCCAGCGTTTCGGCGACATTGACATAGTTGGCGCGCTTGAGTGTGTGTCTGGTTGTGTGCCCGAGCTGGCAGAATATGCAGTCGTAACTGCAGGTTTTGAAAGGCGTCAGGTCGATGCCGAGCGAACGCCCGAAGCGCCGCGATGGCACCGGTCCGAACAGATGTCTATATGATCTGGTCATGACAGTTGCTTGTTTTTATCTATCGGTCTGGCGGTCAATACCGGTATTTTATCACTGTTGGCCTTGTTTGCCAGATATAATTTGCGGCCAATCACAGGTATGAGTGTTGTTGCGATAAATCCGACAATCGTCGTCCAGTTGTTGATGATCAGCTCAAACACGAACCCTGAAAGCCCTGATCCGGGGCGACAGCGATATCTTCGTCTCTGCCCGCCACCGCCTCCAGCGCCATAAGGCCCGGTTCCATCAAGGTTTGGCATAATGCTCTCCTGAGATTACCTATTCGAAATACTTGTATTATAAAATAATACCGCTTCTGCGGCAAGCATCAATTTTATGCTTCATCTGGCTGAAGCCGTAAGAACTGCGGATGGCTTGCCATCTTTCGCTAAAAATCTCCCCAGACGAAGCTTATTGTAGAAAGCTATGGCTTTGCGTCAAAACTGCCTGGTTCGGCCGAGTTGTTATATCCTGCGCAGCCTGGCATAACCAAATGCCTGTGCAGAAAGTTTTGGCTCATGATTCCGGCGTTGTTAGGACTGCGCCCTGTTTGGCAAGCAGCCGAAAAAGAAGTTCAACGTAAAAGGCTGTTCGCCGATCGACGAACAGCGGAAAGTCACAAACCAAATCTGCCATCTTATCTGCTCGACTTTCTCTCCGAACTGCCAAAATTTTTTTTGCCCCAGATAAGCAATCTTGAAAAATTCATAACCTGTAATTCCATCATCCAATGCAAAACGGTACTGCCATTGCGTTTAATGACCACTATCTGCTATAAATATATCAATACCAAATAATCACGACATTGAGAGACTTTTCAGTTAAATTCTCTGTTATATACTGCCTTACAGGCAAACATATCTTCAGAGTCACCCAATTGAACACTAAAAACAGCTGCGCCTCGCTGATTCTTTCAGCGCGGTCTGGCTGTTTGTCCTGCTCTGTAAGACCTTTTCTGTCTTCAAATCTTTTCGAGATGTAAGGGAAGAATCATGGGTAGAAAAATATTGCTGGTTGATGACAATGTGTTTAACAGAAAGTTCATTCGAGATTTACTGGCCATTACAGGCCTCGAGGTCATCGAAGCCAGGAGTTGCCGGCAGGGTGTGGAAATGGCCATCAGCCAACATCCCGGCCTGATACTTCTGGCGTCTGGCCTGGCCGGTCTGCAGGAAAGCGCAGATTTTGCAACTTTGCAAAAAGTTCCGTCAACCAGCATGATACCCGTTCTTTCAGTTACCTCTCATGACGAAGAAGACCACCCGGCACCGCATGCCGCAATTGCCAGGCCGTTGCATCGACCAATACCCATTCAGGCACTGGTAAACAGAATCAGCCTTTATGTAAATGCCGCCAGATCAATGGTTAATCGAACTGTCATCTGACAGACTGCAAATAAAACTAAGAGGATTGCTCTATATGAAAATGAATCACATTGAACTGCTCTGGGAATCTCTTTCACAGTTTGAAAAAGACAAACTTACTTTTGCCGACTTTCTCGATCGGCTTGGCAAATCCCTGGAAACAGCCACAGTTGCCGAAGCAAAGCTTATTGGCGAAACAACCAGAGAACTTGACTTTGCCTTAACAAAATCTGCCAGCAGAACCGGAAAAGTCAGAAAAATCATCTCCAGACTGAAAACAAATCTGGTTACACAACTGAAAGCAAAGGCAGCCTGATCGCGCCCTTCTGCGATCTGGCGCGTTTTTCAGGTTCCGCTTTCTGCGAATCAAACCATGGTGTTGGCGAAACGCAGGTGCTTTTTGAGCAGACGGGTGCCGCCGCCTTCTGAAACTATCATTTTGACCTTGTCGTGGTCTTTTACATATGAACCGCTGAGCTGGGTTATGCGCGTGCCGGCGAAGGCCTCGGGACACATCGGGGTCGAGGGGCCAAGGATGAGGGCGGCTCGGTTGCGCTTCAAGGCTGCAGCCAGACTGTCAAAGGTGCCGTTGATAATGCTGGTGGCAGTAATGATGGCGATGTCGCACTCTTCCAGCGCTCTGAAGCCCATAACTGGAGTGATTACATCAGGTTTGTCGGGGTCGAGCTCGACGACTTCAAAACGGCAGCCGGTCGCTTTGATAGAAGGTACGACCGGTGCAAAATAGCCGATCATGACAACATGGTCGCCAGGCTGGATCTTGAGCAGAGAAGTCGCTTCTCCCTCAGTAAAAAGGCGTTCTTTGCGTGAATTCAGGGCGTTGAATACGGCGAGTCCCGCGGTTCGTTCGAGCGGATTTTCGCTGTTCAACCAGCTGAGTATCTTTTCGGCTGATTGCCCGGCTATCTGGCCGGCCGCCTCAAGATGTGTGCATGAACAGGTTTTCTGATCCGGCGTCCAGGCCAGTCCCATGCGCCCGTCGCTGAGTTCGACGCAGCTGTAACCAAGGCCGAAGCGCAACTCCTTAACTGTCTGCCCATCTACCCACGGCATTGCACAATCAATCAGCTTCTGATGAATTCCCATTCGACTCTCCTTGATCAAAAATTGTCATTTTGTATTTCTTTATAACACTTTTTCAGCGCAGTGTATAATTTATCTGCATTTCGATGCGACTGGTGCTGTTCCAGCCTTCTGGCGGACTTGCAAACCTTTGTGAAGCGACCAGCTTCAAAGCAGCTTCGGCGAGTTCTGGCGGGGCTTTGCCGACTATCGTTGCGTCGCGGGCACGGCCATCTTTGCTGATGGAAAAAGCGATAGTGACTTTGCCGGTAATTCCTCGCCGGCGTGCCCGGTCGGGATATTTTTTGCCGCGTTCGAGCTGACGGTAAATTTTCTGCAGGTAGCCGCTGAAATCTTGCGCTGGAACTGGCGCAGCCACCGGCGCAGCTGGTGCTGCGGCAACAGCTGGTTTGTTGGCGACTGGTTGATTGACCGGTGCTGGCGTCGCAATGATCGGTTGAGCAATCGATTGTGGCCGAGATTCTATCAGCGGCGCCTTGGCCACTGGTTTAACTGTTGGTCTGGGTTCCCTGATCCGGGGCTGGGGCTTGATTTTTTGCGGCTTTACCTTTTCTAGGACTGGTTTTGATTCAATAACCGGTTCGGGTTCAACCACTTTCTGCTCGATAACCGGCTCAGGCTCTATAACCGGTTCAATGACTGGCTCAGGTGCGGAGATCGGAACAGGTTCGACAACTGCTTGAACAACTTGCGGCTCTGGTTTAACCAGCTGTTGGGCCGGTTCTACAGCCGGAACTGCTTCTTCCGGTGGCGGAGGTATTACTGTTTTTGACAGGCTGATAAGGCGAAGAACCGGCGGCTGCATGTCATCGCAGGAAGTGCAGATATGCCATAAAAAGCTGATGAGAACCATATGCAGAAGCAGGCCAGCGACAATCGAAAACGGCCAGAGCAGGTTATTTCTAAACTGGGCAAGTCGCTCGGTCATGGCTCTGCTTTTTCAGTTTTTTCAGGAATCCCGCCAAAGGCTACGCTGCCGATACCGGCCAGGCGCAGGCGATCGAGCAGTTCGATGGCGACCCCGGCCGGTGCCCGGTGATGCGCGACGATTACGAAACTGCTGTCAGGCGGCATGCTGGCAAGCTTTTTCGCGAAAGCCGGCTTCCAGTCGGTCGGCAGTGTCTCGTTGTTCCAGCTGACTTCGCCATTTTCCGTGATCTCGATTCGCTGTGCCGTGCTCGAAATATTCTGCACTTCTGATTCGAGTCTGGGCAGATCGACCGGAACCTGCACGACAAAGCTCTGAGTCAGAATGTAAAAAATCAGCAGCGTGAAAATGATGTCTGAGCAGGTTGTCAGATCGAGGGCAAAGGTTTCGCGGTTATTTCTCCGGCTGAGGCGCATCGGTAACTCCCGGCAGGCTGCCCGTGGTTTTTTCGAGTTCGTTGATGACGAGCAGTTCAAGATGTCGCAGATGGCGGCGCGAAAGGGCTTCGATGCAATAGGTCAGTCCCCAGGCGATAATAGCGAGTATCAGTCCGTACACCGTGGTGAAAAGGGCTTCGTGAATGCCGCCGGCGAGGTCGGCTGGCGTGACTGTACCAAGTTGTGAAACTGTGTTGAATACCCTGACCATGCCAGTTACCGTGCCAAGAAAACCCAGCAGGGTGCTGATCTGGGCCATGAAGCGCATGGCTGGCACTCTTCTGGTCAGGCAGTCTTCCATACGCGAAAAGCAGAGTTCAATTGACTCAAGAATAGTCAGCCCGGCAAAGCCAGTTTGATGACGGGCCAGCGCAATCGCTTTCTTTGCCCACATCGGAGCGCCGGCACAGGCGTAGAGGTCTGATTTGAGGCTCCAGATACCGAGCCAGATTATTTGATAGATGCCAAGCACGAAGATCATGACGCCGAGTACGGTCAGGGGGTACATAACTGGGCCGCCGGCATCGATGAAAGCTATAAAATTATTCAGCATGTGAATGCTTTTCCTTTGGCGTCTCAAAGAATCAGTTAATACTTAACACTACTTTGTAAACTATTTTTATGCTAAACTGGTTTATCAGTACTGTCAATTAAAATACTGCCCGCAAATAGCTAGTTATTTGCATATGCCAAAAAAAGACTTGCATTAGAGCGCTGAATGGAATTATTCTGACGCTTGTGGGGCGAATGCGCCGAAGGAGGAATCATGTCACTGATACTTGAAGCCGTAAAGGCCACGATCCCGGCCGAGTTTTACGAACTGCCACTGCAGAAGGTTTCGACCTTCGCCTTCATAACTACGGCCAAATCGAAACGACTTGGTATCAGCATGACTCTCAGCGATGAGCGGGTTTTCGAATACAAAGTTCATCTGCCGGTTTCACACATGGGCGAAGTCGAAACGCTGGGGCTGGCAAAGGTTTTGAGCTGGACCGATTCATTGCAGGGAATAGAGCGGTCGTTTGCGATAGCCGCGCTTAACAGCGCCCTGCCGCTTGACGGCAAAAAGTATTTTACCGGAAATGCCCTCGAACTGGCGGCACAGCTTGGTGTTGGCAAGCGCGTGGCTGTGGTCGGACATTTCCCACATACTGAGCGCATTAAAGAAGTTGCCTCGGCTTTTCATATTATCGAGAAGCGCCCGCAGGAAGGCGATCTGCATGCCGGCGAAGCGGTAAAGATTATTCCGCAGGCTGATGTCGTCGCCATGACCGGGGTTACCTGCCTCAACGATACCATCGAGGGTCTGCTCGCGCTCAAGAAACCTGGTGCAAAAATCATCGTAGTCGGCCCGTCGGTGCCTATGAGTTCGGCACTATTCGACTTCGGCGTCGATGTTATCGGCGGGGCCTGGGTCGAAGACGAAAACGAAGTCTATGCCAAAGCCGGCCAGGGCGGCGCGCCGCGCCATATGAACGGTTTGCGCTGCGTGCTTTATCCTAAAGATCCCGAAATACTGCAGGGATTCGAAGAAGTATCGCCTCCCCGCTGATTCGTGTCAGGGCTTGATCGGGCGCAGGTCTTCTTTCCCGGTCAGACTGGCGATAGTTGCAGCCAACAGTTCGATTACTGCCTCGATGTCTTTCATCGAGGCCATTTCAATCGGTGAATGCATATAGCGCAGCGGCAGCGAAACCAGTGCGACCGGTACACCGATTCCGGTGAACATTATTTTGTCGGCATCGGTGTGCGTGCGTGCCGGGGTAAGTTCGAGCTGATAGGGTATCTTGTGTTTCTTTGCAGCTTTTTCGAGCAGCTCGTTGACGCGGCGGTTAACCGGGCTGCCGACCGACAGCGCTGGCCCTTTCCCCAGCAGCACTTCTGAAGGATTCTGCGCATCTTCGCCGGGCGTGTCGGTGTTGTAGGTGACATCGCAGGCGATAGCCATATCTGGCTGTACAAGCGCTCCGGCGCTGTGAGCGCCGCGCATGTTAGTTTCTTCGCCCGTAGTGCTGGCGGCGAAGACGCCGATTTTCAGCTTCTGCCGGCTCAGCTTTCTTAAGACTTCAGCGACGATGAATGAGCCAGTCTTGTTGTCGAGTCCCTTGCAGACGAGCTTGTCGTTGTTGAATATCTCGGGTTCGCTCTGATATAGAATATAATCGCCGACTCGCACGTATTTTTCGATTTCTTTTTTGTTGCTGAAGCCACAGTCGATAAAGTAGTCTTCGCACTTTGGCTTTGCCGGGGCATCTGCGTCTGACTTGCGGTTGAAGCCGATGACGCCGCCGATTTTGCCGCCATATCCGAGAATGTCGACCTTGAGACCCGGGAGTAATGCTGATTTTATGCCGCCAGCGTTGGTGAAGTAGATGAAACCACGCTCATCGATGCGCTTGACTATCATCGCGATTTCGTCGCTGTGTCCGGCGAGGAGAACCCTGAATTCGGCTTCAGGATTAAGCATGCCTATGGCCGTGCCTGAATGGTCGGTGTCGACCTGGGCAAATCTTTTGACGTAATCTAGCCATATACGCTGATGGGCGCTTTCATTACCTGAAGGTGATGGAGCGCGTAGCAGGCTGCTTAGAAAATCTCTGGCGGCTTTATCCATAGTAGTCTCCAATCTGTTTCAATGCGTTAAAATAGGTTCACGCTCAAGTGTTTACCACTTATCCGGGCTCTCGGCGGAATCTCATTCGCTACAACTCTCCCCAGGCGAAGATATACGGTAAAAAGCCATGGCTTAGCGTCAAAATTGCCTGGCTCGAAGTTTCCGCTCATGAGAAACCCGCCTGCGCCCTTAATCTGCTGAATTAAGGGGCTTATTAAGCGGATTAACTTATGTGATTATCAACAATATATCAGCCTATCGGTTATATTCTGCTGATTATTGACAGTTTGGCAGAAGGTTGCTGTTGAGCGGGCAAAAAAAAATCCGGGGGTTACCCGGACCTGAAAAATAAGGAGGCAAACAAATCCAAAAACCCTTTCGAGCGAAAGTGAAGTTTTGTTTAGTACTGATTTTTTGCCAATAACAGACAATCACAGACAATGGCAAACCTGGCAAAACCGCTGAATATCGAAAAGGGCGATGATGTACAAGAAAATTTTTCAAATTTTTTTACTTTTGCGCGGATTATGGTAAAATCCAGAAAGATTCCGATCAGGGAGCTGAAAATGGCAGCACTTGCTTATACCATAACAGAAGAAAAAGGGTTTCCGATTGTGCGGTTTCAGAATTACTGCACCAACGAAACGCTTGAGGGGCTTGCGACAAAAGTAGGTAATCTTTGCGACAAGGACAAAAGTCGCCTGATTTTTGATTTTACCAGTTGCGAAGTCATAAACAGTCTTGGCATGGCCGCTTTGCTCGAAACTCTTATGATAGTCCAGGATTACGAAGGTCTGGTTGTTATTTCTGGCCTGAATGCCATTCAGCAGAAGTTTTTCGGACTCACCGGAGTCTTTTCGCTTTCTACTCAGGCAGAAAATATCGATAAGGCTTTCGAACTGCTACAGTCATCCCAGGCCTGAGTTAAAAGAGCCTGGCTCGGCAGAGCCGCTCTATCCTGCGCAGCTCTGCATAAGCACTCCGTGTGCAAAAAGTTTTCGCGCCTGAGGCCCGGCGCTTGACTTCCTGTTGTGCCGGTCATAATCGCCATCCATTCACCCCATAATTCAAATGTGAGAGAGGACTAGTCCTCTGTCACATAAGAGTTCAAGAATTAAATCTTAGAGTCTCCGCTTATGCCGGGCTCTCGGCGTGATCTCATTCGCTACACTCTCGCCAGTCGAGAGTTTCTCTTGATAGCTATGGCTCTGCGTCAAAACTACCTGGCTCGAAATTTCGCTCATGAGAAGCACGCCTGCGCCCTTACTGTGTCTGCTAAACCGGATAGAAAATGAACTATATTGACTATGCTATTCAAATGTGACAGAGGACTAGTCTCAAACAGCGGCTTTTTGCTCATTCCGCTGATTCCTTGCGCAAACTACTTGCTGACTGACCGTGGATGAGCAGGTTTATTTGCGGGCGTATCTAGCTGCTTCAAGAAAAAAATCACAAAGTTTGACAGATGCGTCTGTTTTAATTATAATAATCGCATGTTAATATCCGATTTATTGTCGATAACAGTGCAAAACTGCTGGATAGCCCGTATGACCGGTCTGCCCTTGGTAATGATGAGTTCTAAGTTTGAACTGCGGAGCTGAGTGTTGCCTGTTTGAGATGAGCATGAACCTGCAGCAGTGCAGAAGCGGAGAAGTAGTATAGATGCTTGGACAAACCAGTATTCATGTGATACGAGCCCTGATCTGGCTGGCAGCGCAGCCTTCCGACAAATATGTCGGGGCCGGTGCGATTGCAGCTGCCATAGAGGCGCCGCAGAATTATCTGGGCAAGCTCCTGCAGCAGTTTTGTGCTGTCGGGCTGCTGGAATCGCAGCGGGGCGCCGGCGGTGGCGTTCGTCTGGCGCTGCCTGCCGACAAGATTACGCTGTTGCAGATAGTCGATCCGATCGAGCATCTCAGCCAGCGTCGCAACTGTTTCATGGGGCAGCTTTGCTGTGGCCCCCAGCCCTGTGCCTATCACAGGCAATGGATGAAGCTGCATTCCGACTATGTAAAATTTCTGGAATCGGTTACCTTGGCCGGCCTGGCCCAACAGAACGCCGGCCTGATGCCAAAGAGCAAAAATAAGTCTGTCGGGAGGGAAAAGTAATGCAACTCCAGTTGAATGCTGTCGATGTCTTTAAAGCCGCGGTCATGCTCGAAGAGCGTGCGGCTCGATTTTATACCACCGCTGCCGCCAAGGCTTCTGGTCAGCCGCGCCAGCTGCTTTTGCAGTTATCAGAAATGGAAACCGGCCATGCCCGGCAGTTCAAGCTGGTGCTGGATGAACTTGCCGCCAACGCGCGTGCATCTGACGAACCTGAGGAAGGCGTCGATGATTTTCTGCAGGCACTGACCGGCGACCGTGTCATCACGCGAGACTGCCAGATCGGAGAAGGCGACGGCTACGAAACGATTCTCGAAAAGGCTATGCAGATCGAGAAGAATTCGGTGTTTTTCTACACCGCGGTCAAGGAAGTCATGCAGGAAAAAATGGCAGCCGGCGCGGTCGATAGAATCATTCAGGAAGAAGTCACTCATTTCAGAATGCTCAGCGACACGCTCCGCAGCTGGCGTAGCCAGGGAGGCGCCCGATGAGCGAATCGTTCAGACTCTCAGCCGAACAATTTGCGCAGTTGTTCGAGCAGCTGAGCACTGCATATCTGCTGGCCGGGCCGAAACGCATTGCTGGTGCCGGGCGCTTTTCCGGCACAGATCTGGTGCGCTACGCTTTTTTGAAGTCAGCTGATGAGCTTGAACTGCACGAGAAAAGCTGGTTTTCGCCAAAAGAACTGGTTTTTCCGCCGGACGAAACTTTATTTTATTTCAACGGTCAGCAGTTTACCGAAGCAACTTTGCCTGACGATCACGAAATCATCGTTTTTCTGCGGCCATGTGATATCAATGGTATCGACAGGCTCGACCGCATGTTCATCGAGAATGCTGGAGTGGTAGACCCTTATTACAAGCGTCGCCGCGAGCGGCTACATTATTTTATGATCGAATGTCGAGAATCTTTCGAAAACTGCTTTTGCGTATCGATGCAGGCCAACCGCACTTCAGACTATGAAGTCGCCCTGCGTTTTGAAGAAAACTCAGTTCAGGTCGAAGTGTGTGGGCAAAAGTTTGTCGATCTATTTGCCCGGGCCGGTGAAAAGGCCGAATTCAAGCCTGAATTCGTCAGCGAAAACCCGGTCAGAGTCGAGCTGCCAACCGAAGAAACCATGCCACCAGAAATCTATAACGACAAATTCTGGGATGAATACGACAGCCGCTGCATTGCCTGCGGGCGTTGCAATACTTCCTGTGTCACCTGCAGCTGTTTTACCACCACCGATCTGTTTTACGGCGACAGCAGGCAGTGTGGCGAGAGGAGGCGCGTCTGGGATGGCTGTCACCTCGATGGCTTCTGTGACATGGCGGGCGGCCACACGTTTCGCAAGAACAAGGGTGAGCGCATGCGTTTCAAGACTTTTCATAAAATTTATGATTTCAGAAAGCGCTTTGGCGTTGACATGTGCGTCGGCTGCGGCCGTTGCGACGATGTCTGCCCCGAATACATCTCGTTCTCGAATTGCATCAACAAGCTCAGCGCCAAGCTGAAGGGAGGCCTGTGATGAGCGACAGAAATCCATATCTGCCTTCGCCGGTAAAAATCATCGGCCTGCGTCAGGAAACCGACTGTGAATTTACGCTGACAGTCGCGGCTGAGCGCGCAATTACGCCGGGGCAGTTCTTTCAGGTCTCTCTGCCACGAATTGGTGAAGCGCCGATCTCGGTGAGCAACTGCGGCCCTGACTGGATACAGTTTACGATCCGTGCCGTCGGCAGGTTGACCAATGCCGTTCAGGGACTTCGACCCGGCGATAACCTTTTTATAAGAGGTCCTTATGGCACCGGGTTTCCGGTCGACCGTTTCAGGCAGCAGCGCCTGGTAATCGTCGCCGGCGGTTCCGGTGTCGCGCCGGTTCGCCCTCTGATTGACCGCGTTGTACGCGGCGAATTGCCGGTAAAGAGCCTTGATCTGATCGTCGGTTTCAAGAATCGCAGCAGCATTCTGTTTTCTGACGATCTTGCCGCCTGGAAAGAAAAGAGCCGGCTGGTGCTGACGATCGATAAGCCAGAAGAGGGCTGGAATGGCGAAACCGGTCTGGTTACCGAACATATCAAAAAGATGCAGTTCGCTGATTTCGACGATCTGCAGGTTGTCGTCGTCGGGCCGCCGGTCATGATGAAGTTCGCTACGGCAGAGTTCAGATTGCTCAAGGTGCCGTCCGAACGCATCTGGGTCTCGTTTGAACGCCTTATGTCATGTGGACTTGGTAAATGCGGTCATTGCAAGATCGATTATACCTATGTGTGTGTGGATGGGCCGGTGCTGAATTACAGCCATGCTGCCGGCCTCATTGACTGAGAGGTGCCACCATGTCACTCGATCTGAATCGAAAAAAAGTTACTAAAAATGCTTACCGTATCACGAAGCGCCGCAATTATTCGGCGATCAGAATCAGGGTTCCCGGCGGGCACCTCGATGCTTCTCTGATCTCTACCATCGCCGCAATAGCTGAAAAATTCGGCGATGGCACCATGCACATCACAACCCGCCAGGGTTTCGAGATTCCCAATATACCATTCGAACGGATATCGGAAGTGAATGCCGCTCTTGCTCCAGTTATCGACAAACTGCAGGTAAAAAACGGCGTTGTCATCGAAACGGTCGGTGCCGGTTATCCCGGCGCCGGCATGCGCAACATCTCGGCCTGTATCGGCAGTCGCGTCTGCCCATTTGCGAATGCCGACACGACTGCGCTGGCGCAGCGACTCGAGGGCGAACTTTTTCCGAACGATTTTCATGTAAAAATTGCGGTAACCGGTTGCCCGAATGACTGTATAAAGGCTCATATGCAGGATTTTGGCATAATCTCCATCTGTGAGCCAGTATACAGCTATGACGACTGCATTGGCTGCGAGGCCTGTGTTAAGGCATGCTCGCGCAAGGTGACCGGCGCGTTGTCGATGCGCGATGGCAAAGTTTATCGCGATGAGCGCCGCTGTATCGGTTGTGGTGAGTGTGTACTGGCCTGCCCGACGGCAGCCTGGACGCGCCGGCCCGGCAATCTCTACCGGTTGCTGATCATGGGGCGAACCGGCAAGAAGAATCCCCGTCTGGCCATGCCGTTTCTTGACCGGGTCAGCGAAGATGTCGTATGTCAGGTGATCAGGAACACTATCGCTTATATCGATCGTCACATTCTTCGCTGTCTGCCGAAAGAGCATATCGGTTACATCGTCGACAGAACCGGTCTGGAAGTGTTCAAACAGGAAGTGCTGGCTGATATCAGTTTCAATCCGGGTGCACGCGTGGCAAAAACCATGCAGTGGCCTGGTTACCATACTCTCAACGACGCTAATTTCAAGATAATCAAAGAGTCTTAGCGGGGTTTTCTTAAGAACTGAGTGGTTGAGCATACCAGCTGCGATCTGGCTGGCGTGCGGTTTCTGGCGGTTGAAATATGGCGGTCTGGCGACAGCCGGACAATCTGAAAATTTATATGGTGAGGCAAAATATGCATCAGGAAACTCTGTTAAAAATGACGAATCTGGCGGTTGCCAAACGTGATCTGCTCGCTGGCGGGCGTTTGCGCTACTTTGTGCTGGCCATGCTGGCCGGTTTCTATGTGGGCCTTGGCATCATTCTGATATTGACCATCGGTGGTCAGCTTGGCGATGATCCGATCAGAAAGACGCTGATGGGCGTCAGTTTCGGTATTGCCCTCAGTCTTGTTATTATGGCCGGTTCTGAACTTTTTACCGGTAATAACATGATCATGGCTGCCGGCAGTCTTGCCGGCAGGGTAACCTGGTCAGATACCGCCAGAATCTGGCTCTGGTCATGGTTCGGCAACTGGGCCGGCAGCATCCTTGTCTCTCTGCTTTTCTACTGGTCGGGTCAGGCTTCCGGCGCAACTGGTGCTTTTGCCGGCGTGGTTTCGGCCGGCAAGATGACAGGAACGTTTCAGCACCTGTTTTTTCAGGGCTTTTTGTGCAACATTCTGGTCTGTCTCGCGGTATTGTGCGGTCTGAAGCTTAAAGAAGAGACGGCCCGGCTGATCATGATCTGGTGGTGTCTGTTCGCATTCATTACCAGTGGTTTCGAGCATAGCATCGCCAACATGACCGTTCTGACAATAGGCCTGCTGGCTGCTCCCGGCGCTGATGTCACCCTGGCCGGCTATTTTTACAATCTCGGCGTGGTCGGTCTCGGCAATCTGCTCGGCGGTGCTCTGATTCTTGGCGGTGGCTACTGGCTCGCCGGCCGCCCGGCTGCCGACAAGCAGGAACCCGCATCCGCCTCTGCATGATTTGATAAGCAGCTTATACCCTGTTTTTTCCGAGATGATTGTTTGCTTTTGTCTTTATTTGCAGTAGCATAGAGTGCGGGTTATAATGTTTCGGATGTGCTCTAACGTAACGTAACAGACAAAAGTATTGAAGGCATTACAGAAAACAGTCGAATGCTTGATCTTGAACAGTTAAAAAGAGAGTTGACCGCGCCGGTTAAGACGGTGAAGCTGCAGGCGATCGAGTCTGCACTTAAAGACACTGCCAGCTCGGAACTTCTGGCTTTGCTGGAAGAATGCCTTCTGGTCGAGCAGGATCCCGAGTGCCAGCTGCTGCTGCAGCATGCCATCGATCAGAATCAGCTCAAAATTTTTGATGCGAAGGAACCGGCTTTTCCGATCGATCAGATCATTCAGATGTTCCCTGCCTCGACACTGCAGGAGCAGTTGAATCTGATCGCCTCGATAAAGGTCAAGGACATCAAGGACTCGCGCCCGGAAGCAACTCTGCCGAAACTTCTGGCAGTTACCCGGAACCCGGTGGTTGCTTCGACCGTAGTCAGAAAATTTCGCAGATTCTGGCCTGAGAGCCAGCTGGCCTACCTTGAGCAGAACATCTTTTCGAAGTGCAAGAGCCTGCAGCTGGCCTGTATCAAAACGCTGGTTCAGCTGTTTCCGCTGAGTCTCAAAACCCGTCTGGCGCAGATTGTACACATCAACGATCCGGTGATCCGCTCGCTGGCAATCTGGAGTATGGCCAAGCATTTTCCTGAGCTGGCTGCTGATTTCATGAACGACTGTCTGGAAAAGGGCGATCAGTACAATCGTCTTACCGCCCTGCAGATCTGTTCGACGATTGATTTTTCATTGATCAAGCAGAGTCTGCTCAACCTGATCACTGTCGAAACCAATGCTGAGATCTTCAAGCTGGCCTGTACTGTGCTTTTGAATAATCCCGATCGCGAAGTTCCTTTTATTCTGCTCGGCATCATCGCCAGAACGACGCAGGTAAAAGCAGATTTTCTCAGGAAATTTCTGGTTAATTACTGCACAAATCTTGAATTGTCAGGCCTCTGCGATGATTTTGCCGCTTATAAACGGCAACTTAACGAGCATTCAAGGCGGATACAGGCGCAGACGCTGGTATATAATCTTCTGGTTTCATACGACACCGAGGCGCCCGGCGAGCAGGAGGCCATAATCAGGCATCTGCGCTATAACATCAGCGATCCTGACATACGTGTCGCCGTCGAATATTTTATCAGCAAGTGTCAGAATCATATTCTGCGTGAGCAGCTGATCGAGCTTCTGGCCAAAACTGCAGACGTGAAGCCGGTTTCTGCGCCAGCAGAGCCAGACAGTATCGCCGAGCCGGCGAAAGAGTTGCGGGCCGCAGCACCGGAAGAAGTCATGGAAACTCATGCTGAACCGGCTGCTGGCCTGCCTGACGTGCCTGATCGGGTGCCAGTCGCCTCTGACCGTGAAGCTGCCCAGATAAAAGAGCTGGCCCGCGCCAGGTTCCGGCGTACGCCTGAAATGAAGGCTGTTGTCAAAGAGATACTCGACAACCCCGCTTCTTCTGATGCGCTGGTTCATGCGGCACTCAAGGCGGCAGTCTATGTTGAGCTGCCTGGTTATACATCACGGGCTGAAAAGCATCTGCTGCTCGATTCTGATGCCTACGTCGCCGCCGGTCTCGAGTATCTGGCAAAATTCGACTGGGATAAATTTCATGTTCTGGTCAACCGTCACATCAACACCGAATCGATTCTCATCAGAAACGTTCTGATCAGCGCTACCAGCAAAGCGGCGCCCGAGTATGCGAGGTTTCTGATCAAGCACCAGCTCGAAAGCAGAGACAGCTCAAAGCGCACCCACGGCCTTGAAGCAACCGTTCAGATGGATTTTTCCTATATATTTGCCGATCTTGTCGCTTTTCTGGAAAAAGAGCAGGAAGTCGGGCTTGTCGACTCATGTATAGCGGTTTTTCTGGCTAATCCAAAACTCGATTCTCTGTGCGCTTTTATCGATCTTGAGACAAAAAGACCGGAACTCAGGAAAATGTTCTCGGAAGCCCGTGAGAAGCTGCACACTTTGCTGATCTCGTCGGGAATCGCCAAAGAAAAAGACATAGAGTCTTTCGTGGCGCGTAAAGCCAGTGAGAACGCCGCTCGTAAAGCGTCGATGGAGCAGGCCAAAGAGCTGGTAAAAATCAAGAATTCTCTGAAATGGAAGGCCGCGACCGAGCAGTCAGATGTAATCGACTGGCAGCGGCCTGCCCTTTACACTCTCGGTGCCATGGCCGGTATGGCGATGCTTTTTATGTTGTTTGGCGGGTCTGAACCGGTAAAACCACGGCCTCAAACCGGCAAGGCCGTTGAAGCCGAAGTTGCCAGCCGAACGGTTATCGCACGCGATGACATTGCACCGCCGATTGTCGATATGCTGCCCGGTCTGCCCAAGCCTGGCGATCAGATTCTCATGCAGCTGCAGAAATACTACGAAGGCAACCAGACCTGGCTCGCTCAGGATGAGAGCGGGCGTCATCTGCTCGTGGTTCTGCCTGAACCTGAGACTTTTATCGAAACAGAATTTATCGGCGTCGAGGTCGATGAGGCGAGGTACACCGCTGCCGGTGAGCTTGTCATCTTTGCCAGATAAAGTGCGTGATTCGGCGCAGAAAAAATAGTTAAAACCTTTTTTTCTGCGCGAAGTATTATAGTTGAGAAAGTGTTGACAGCTGTTTTGCGGGTTAAAGAAATTGCGTAAAGGAGAGACGTGATGAGACATAATAAATTTTTGCTCTGTGCGATTTTGATTCTTTTTGGTGGCTCGCTGATGGCGATGAATTTCAACGAGTCGTTGAAGAATCATCAGGGATCAGAACAGTCGCGATCGAGAACCGGCTGGTTTTCGAGCTCAAAAGCCGATGAAAAAGCAGCTGAAAGCGCAACTGCGACTTTGCCAAACGGTAAAGCCTACGTCAGAGTGTCAACGTCGCTCAACATCAGAACCGGCCCCTGGGGGCAGATCGTCGGCGGCTTTTCCAACAATGACGAAGTAAATATCATTGGCAAAGAAGGCGACTGGTACAAGATTTCGCATAACGGCCAGACCCGCTATATTCATTCCCGCTATGTGGCCGGAGCACCGGGCAGCGCCAGTTCAGGTTCGAGTTCAACCGGCAGTGCCGTTACCGTCGACAGCGCACCCGGTTCAAGTGTCGCTTCAAAAGTGGTAAACGCCGCTCGCAGCCTGGTAACCAGATACAGCACTCCGAGATCTTTCCCTTATGATCCGCTTACTCAGGGAGGCTCGCTGGGTTGCGCTCAGGTCGCCACTACCGCTCTCATGAACGCAGGCGTCAACACCGGCATTCAGCTGGCTGTTCTCAACACGATTCCGAAGCTCAAGGCTCTTGGCTGGCAGGAAGTAAGTGTTCCGCCCTATCGCGCCGGCGACGTCATCACCTGGAAAACCTATGACCGCACCGGCGACGGTGTAAAAGACAACGACACTCACATCGGCATCATTCTCGAAAGCGGCAACAGCGTTCAGGCGATGAGCAACTCGTCGAGCCGCAAGGTGCCGGCGATTCATTCCGCTACCTATGCTCCGGTCTGCCGTGTCCTACGCAAAGTCTGAACAAATCAGTAAAGGTATAAGTTCATGAGATCTATAAGAATTCTGTTTACATTGCTGTTGTGCGTCAGTTCTGTTGCTGCCTTCGCTCAAATCAGCGTTGAATACGGCGAGGGGGCCGGCAAGGTTGGCTACTTCAACGAGAAGAACCATCCCGGTGTCGAAGAGCCTTACCCGATTGGTCCTCTGGCCTTTCGTCTCGATGGTGAACATATCTGGGTCGCCGACAGCATCGGCGCCAAAATGCTCAAGCTCGACCGCAGTTCAAAGGTCGTGAGCGAGTTTGCCGTGGTCGCTTCGCCGGCTGAATGCCTGATCGAAGACTTTGCGCTGGTAAAAGACGAAACCGGCACGACGAAGTCGGTCTGGATCATCGACGGCATAAATAAAAAGCTGGTGCATTTCGATGTCGCAGGCACAAAGCTGGGGGAAATAGTGAATGAGGCGCTGGTGCAGCCATTCAGAGTCGAAGCCGGTCGAACCGGTCATCTTTTCGTAGCAGACAAGGGTGCTCAGGAAATAATGCTGTTCGATGCTACCGGCAATCTGGTGACCAAATCGAACTGGGAATGGAACGGTTTTGCCGTGGCCGGCGAAGCAGACACCTTGTTTCGCCTGTTCTTCGAAGAGGAAAGCAGGAAGCTGATGCTCGTCGTGCAGAAGATCACCGGCGAGATTGCCGATGAAGTAGTGCTCGATCTGCCTGAACACATGAATCCTGAGCTCTGGTGGGTCGATGAAGCCGCCGGCGAACTGGTCATGACTTATACTCCGGCCACCGGCTTCGAAGGAAAACTTGTGGTCGTTCGCGTTGATTTCGATGGCAAAGTCAAGGCCTCGGGCGAATTGAAGCCGCCCTATGTCATGAACCGCTTCATTGACCGACAGGGCGAAAATGACGTCTGGCTGGGTGTTGCTGATTTCGACGAAGCGCCACAGGGCAGTTTCAAGGTAGAGCCCATTACTCTGCCCTGAAAGTGTCGCTTCAGCTGAAGTTCGTTAACTTACGATCTGGCCTTCGTCCGCTGGACGAAGGCCGATTCTGTCGAAGGATCTGATGTAACTCTATGGTATTATGTCCGGGTGAAAATGCGGATAATGGTGGCAACAGGTAAGAGACGTGGTAGTGTTGCGGTCATGGTCGGCGGCATCGTTCTGGCGCTGCTGATCTTTTTTGGCGCCTTCATTAAATATTCGAGCAGCCGCCAGTATGCTACCAGACGGCTCAACCGCATTCTGCTGGCCCGTGAGTTTTCTTCGGCTCTCGCCAATCTGGCCTGCCATCATCTCAAGGAAAAAGAGATTCACAACCTCTCGGGCAAACTGGTAAAGGCTCTCGAAAAGCCTCTGTCAGGCATGAGTGGCAGCAGCAGCGACAGGATCGTGTTTCCTCCCTTCATCATGCAGCTGGTGAAAAGGCTCGAGGCTGCCAACAGTGAGTTGCTTGAGGTCAGCTGGCAGGTCGGCTGGGAAGTTCGCAAAGACGATTTCAAGCCAATTACGCCGGCTTATCCCCGCGAAAAAATTGGCCTGATAAGAATTCCTGTTGTTGTCGAATATCTCGCGCCGGCTTCGCGCGAGAAGATCACCGAAGAATACCTTTATACGATCAATCTCAAGGTGGTCGCCAACCTGGTGCCGGTGCTGTCGAAATTCACTCTCTACGTCAAAGATTCGAGAAGCGGCGAAAATGAAGAGCGCTTCAACCTGGCGGTTAATGACGAGCATGGCAAACTGCTCGAAAATACCTATGCGCCGTGGGTGCTTAAACACACTGCTGACAGCAATTTTCCGGCAACTTTTGCCGATATCGTCAAATCGTCGCGCGGTCTTGTCTATATGGGAGGCGGACGCGTCAATCTTGGTCTGGCAAGGGGCTGGAGTGATGGTCCCTATGGCGAAGGTTTTCATCTGCTCGGGGAAGGGCGCCGCGATGGGTTTTACAAGATCGGTCAGCTCGGGCCGATGGCTTTGCTCAACTGCGAAACCGGCCTGTGCAAGACCGATCTGAACAATGCCGATTCGATTTCATGGTATGATCTGATCAAGAGTGGCTATGCCGAGATGTCGACAAAAGCCTCTATTTTCAAGCTTTTTGGCTCTGACCAGGAACGTTCGCCGACTCTGGTGTTCGGCAGTCCCGTCGCCAGAACCATCTGTGGCAAGGCATATCGCGAGAGCCATGAAAATTATGGTCCGTTGCCTTATACCTATGACGATGGCCAGTTCGAAGATTACAAGACTGCTGGTGGCGAAGACTTCGATATCAGCTATTTCATCAACAATTATGCCGATCAGAACAATGGCGCTGTGCTGAGTCGCAGCCAGTACAACCGCGAATTTGCGAGCTGTCTGATCGAGGTTCCCTACAACCGGGCGCTGGGTTATATACTTACCAACTACAGCACAGCCTGGCCACTTGACTCAGGCAGAGTCTCACCATCAGATCCGCTGCACGATTTTATCAGTGGCAGGGCTCTCGAAAACGGGCTTAACGAAAAAATCCCGGCGCCTTATTCCGGCATTTACGACGATATTGACAATCTGTCGTCGATGAAAGCTCTTCTCGACAAGATCGATATTCCCGGTCGTCGTGCCATGGCCGAAATTGTGGTGCCGCGCGGCGAAAAATTTACAACCTTGCTGCAGAAACGAGGATATCTTGGTGGCGACAAGAAACTCGACCTCAATGGCTGGCTGCATGTAAAGGCGCCTGAAGGCAAAATCGTGATCGACGAATCATTGCGTCTGATCAGCCACGGCGGCGTCGTGCTCGATGAAGGCAATATCGAGATCAAAAACAGTGTCAGAGCCGATGGTGGCAAGTTTCTGCTGAATCTGGTCGCGCGCCGCGGCAATATCCTGATCGACAGCAGTGTTAATGGTGAGCTCGATATCGGGCTGATCGCTGCTGGTGAAGGTTCAGATGCTGGTCAGGTCAAGTTTGCCGGCCCGGGTAGTTCTTCACCGGTTACCGTTAACGGTAACGTGGCGATGCAGCGAATTGCCGCCGGAACCATCGCCGGCTCCTGTGCGCGTGGTGTCAGGATCGACTATGCCGAAGAGCTGGCGGCTCTGCCACAGCAGTCGGCTGAAGCCGGCTCCGAAAAGCCTCTGCTCATGTTCAGTTTTGAATACCCGAGGTTGCTTGACTGATGAATAACGACATGCGACACAACCGGGGGTTTTCTTTCATCGAGATTCTCTTCGCTATGGTTTGTCTTGGTATTCTTTTTCTGCCGATCTTCAAGATGTTCGGGCAGGGCACTACCGGTGTCACCCGCAACCGCAACGAAATTCTGGCGCAACAGCATGCTTCCAACATCATGTCTTACGCTTTTTTTCTTCCCTACGACAATGAGTTTCTCAAAGTTGGTCCTCCGGTGGAAATCGATCAGTATGAGGGCGTTCTCGGTGGTAATCGTTTCGATCTTGGTATCGCTGAAACTCAGTTCAAACGCACTGTTGCTGTCAGCGAAGTCAAGCCACCGGGCTCAAAGCACGTTTATAAGATCGTGACTGTCGTAGTGCGCTGGCAGGAACCGAACGGGCTCAACCGTAACCTCAAACTTGCAGGGCTGGTAGCGAAATGACGCATAATCTGGTGAAACGCAAAGGTATAACGCTGGTCGAGATGGTTCTCGGCCTGATCATCATCAGTATAATTTTTGTCGTCGTTTTTAATGTTTTCAGTATCGGCCTGCGCGGCTCAAACAAGGGCATGGCGCATCTTACCATCATGGAAGGCGCGGCGATTCTGCTTTCTCAGATCGAATACGATCTGCTGCGGGCGTCGGTCATCAAGGACCCCGCTGCCGGCGCCTCAGACAAGGATGCCCGCTGGGAGATTCTTCTCGATGACTCGTCCGGCAAGGGGATAATCATGTATAACCTGCTCGATGAGGGCATCGAGCGCACCATAGATGCTGGCGGCAAACAACACAAATACATCTATTGCCGTGGCTTGAAAGTTGCTCTCAAGTTTCAGCATGTTACTCTGCCTGACCCCGCCAACGCTCAACAGAAGGTCGGCATGTGGGTAGAACTTAACGTCGAAGCTCCTGAAAAATTTGCCACCGAAGAAAAATTCAGCATGAAGCGGCTGATTATCTGCAAAAATATCCTTGATCCGCTTTAGTGCTCTGTCTGGTTTTGGTCAGGCGCATTCGCTGTAGGCGAAGTGAAAGTAGATCACTTCGAGCGCTTTTTTTATGGCCTGGTTGATTGGCATCATTTCGTTGCCGAGACCAGGTTCGATCGCGCTGAGTTTGCGGTAATAGTTGGCAATTACCGGCATTTTGCCGCCTTTTGTCAGATAATCTGCAACATTCTGCACGATCTGCGGACTGCTTTGCTTCAGCGGCCGGCAGGCAGCAAAAAGCGGGCGGCCGTTTTTATCAGTAATTGCGGCAAATCCGAACAGCCTGCAGATCATGCCGCGCGAAGGGTATATACGGCAACCCCATTCCCCTTCATTGAAGCGCGCAAAAAGGCAGATTCTGCTGTCATGGCGGTCGAGCTCATCGAACCACTGATCGAGCAGCCCGACCCGCCAGGCATGCCAGGCAAAAGGCAAAAATTCGGCGGGCGAAGCGGTAATGTCTTCATAGCTGCAGCATCTGGCGCAATGTTGCAGACAGGACAGGCCAGTATGGATTTTGCACAGCCTGACTTCTTTGTCGGCTGCTTTCTGCAAAGATTCAATTTTTTGTATTCTGTGATATAGCGACAGCATCGATTTGTGTTAATATCATCATTAACAGCAGGTTAGCGTTGAATTCAGGTTGGCATTATCCGCTCTCGTATGAAGTCTTGTCAAAGCCGGATGTAAGAGGTTTTGGCTGATTTTTTGGCAAATCAGCCGGGTTCAGGTATAATTTTTGCTGTCACTCTGGAGGTCGAATGGAATTAGCCAATATTGCAGTAGTTTTGAAGCAGAACGAACTTCTGGTTGCTGACCTGTACCGCGAATGTAAAAGACTTTTTCCTGATTACTCAAAGGACTTTGAAACTCTGGCACTCGAAGAAGAAGGCCATGCCGCCATCGTCGACAGTCTGATCGAGGAGATAGCTGAAAAACCAGACGACTGGAAACCCGGCAAAGTCAGCCTGCAGACACTGCGTTTCGTTCAGGATCAACTGAAAAAGACGCTCAGCGAAGTGCGTTCCGGCGAATGCGCGCCCCGCTATGTTCTTACCTTTCTGCGCACTTTCGAGCAGAGTATGTGCGAACGTTCAGCTGAACGGGCTCTGGTGACCGAAGTTCCTGAATTCAAGCATCTTCTCAACTTGTTTGCTGAAGGCTTTGACAATCATCTGCGTTGTCTGCAGAATCTTGAAAAGAAGATTTATAACAGTACAGACCCTTTCGATTCTCTTTAAATGCCTGACCGGTGGGAGATCACATGAAACGCGAACCTTACGACAGCTGGGAAGAAAAATTCATTGCCCTGTGCGAAGAGCAGCTTGAAGAAGAGCCATTTTACCCTTACGAGCATCTCTGGCGCAAAAACCTCAACGTAAAACAGGCTTTTGCCGCATATCTCGAAGAAAACCCCGATTACGCCGAGAAGTTTCAGGAGCTCAACGAATCAGCTCCGAGCGCTGCAGAAAGTGCCGAATTTCTGGCTCTCGCAAAAAAGCTTGAAGAACAGAAAAAAAAGAAAGAGCTCGAAAGCCGTATCGAAGAAAAAATGAGCAAGTTCTGCCCCGAGTGCGCCAGGGTGATGAGCCCCAAGGGCATCTGCAAATGCGGTTACCGTCGCCCCTCAAAGAAATCCGGCCGCAGCCAGGATTACTGAGCGTCGTCGTCTGGGTCGGGCTCGTTCTCTTTGTTTCTAAGCAGCTCTTCCTGCAGTTTTGCTCGGGCAACCCGATGTTTTTCTTCGCGCAGTTCTTCGAACCGCCGCTTTTCTTCAGCCTTGATCGCTCTGGCTACGTCGGCCGGTGAATAGCCAATGTGCTGTGCCAGCAGAGTCAGTTCGCGTTCTTCGATTGGCGAAATCTGACCGTCGGCGAGCGCCATGCGCGCTGCCGCCTGCAGCAAAGTCCATGACTCGCGGTTGTCGGCCGGCGCTGGTATATAAACGAGACCGGCCTTAAGCGAGTTGATGATAGCCTGCACCTGAATTTCCGAGATGTCATAATGCTGGGCGATCTTATTGAGCAGCTTCATTTCGTCTGGTTCGGTCTTGCCGTCTGCCAGCAGAATCTGAGCCATTATCGTAACTATGTCGCGGGCCGACCTGGTCGCGTTGTCTTCGTCAAAATCCTTTTCTACAGTGGTTTTTCTGGCGATTACTTCCTGATATGCCGGATCGTTTTCGCTGGTAATTCTTTCGAGAATCCAGCTGTTACTACCTTCGTTGAGAACGGTGTTACAGTAACTGCATGAAACTGCATATGTCGAACTGAGCGGGCCACCGCAGCCCGGGCAGTGAGCACTGCTCAAGGTATTGTTCTGGTTCGTTTTCACGCCATGCCGGCGACCGAGAATGTAGATTTCCCGGCTGACCTGGCTAATTCTGCGCTTATCTGTGATGCGTCCGTGTTTATCGACAGTCACCGGAACTCCGTTCCAGATAACCAGCACGAAAATGCTGTCCCAGTGTTTCGTAATTTTGAAGCCCTTTAGAGATACCGACCCAAGTGCGACGCTTTCCATATAGCTGTAACCACGTTCAATGCCCTGCACCTGATAATGTTCGCAAAAAGCTTCAGTAGCGAACCTCTGCAGAGGTTCAGCCGATTGACTGCGTTCACTCAGCCTTGTCATCCAGAAAATTACGCCGGCGCGGTCTTCGATCTGCTGAATGTTGAAGTCAATGTCAACTGCCTTCATTGCGTTCCAGTCAGGTATCAGGCCGGGTTCACTGTATTCCCATTCGCAGGCCTGGGTGATTTTTGCCAGAACCCAGTCGTAATAGCCTGATCTGATATAAGAACCGCAGCTGCCGCAGACTGTTGCCTGGCCGATCTGAATCGGTGCGCCGCAGTTCGGACATGATCCCTCGACCAGGCCAGGTTTTTGCAGAGTCTTTGCTGATGGGCGTCTGATCAGAGTCCAGTATTCCGAAAATTTGCGGCTTTCTTCGTTGACGGCAAGAGTTTCGCCAGTTTTGAGATCTATTGCCGAGTCAGCCGAAGAGGCGCGAATGAAGACATGAATGACGTCAAAGTTATTGTCGCAGTTTACCTGGGCGATGCGAAGGTCATAAACCGTCATCTTGCTGTGCTGGTAGCGCAGGCCCATCGCTTTCTGGTTATCGACCTGGCATTTAAGCTGCTCGTAAAGTGCGTCTGAAACAACGGCCTGAATGGTTTCGAGTTTCTGGTCATACCAGGCATTCTGCAATTTCCAGAACAGCTTTTCGACGCGCTTGATAAACGCATCAGCGGCAAAATAAGCATCGCGCCTTTTTATATCAGTAAGAGCCTGCGACATTACCCGGGCATTCTGCATCTGTAGTAGTTCAAGGTCGAGAACGCTGTCGCTGCCGAGGTGTCGGCGCGGAGCATCGCCAGAAAATTCCTGCCACATTTCCATTACGCGATCGGGAAACGCCTCGATCTCTGGTTTGATCACATCCCACCAGTCGCCTGCGTTTTCTTTGTTCTGGCGCATCTGCTCTTTCTGAGAAGAACTCAGCTGAAGCTTGACCTCGTTGCTGTCACGGCTGTATCTGGTCTGTACCGTATTGCTGAGCCTGATTGCCAGAATCTGACAGGTTGGCAGTAACAACACCAGTATTGCCGGTCGTCCGAGAATGCTCCAACTCAGCCAGACCAGCGCCGCACTGATCAATCCGAGATGCAGGCAGCCGATACGCCGCTTCTGCCAGAGCAACGCCGGCATGAAGAATAGTGCCAGCATCACCGGTGCTTCAAATGGGGCGATAAACAGATAAAAGAAGCAGAACAGCAATGAACTGCCATAAATAACCGCCAGAGCTGCAGTAAAGGCCTCTATGCGAATGCACATCGCTACCACTGCAAATGACAACATGAGGTAAACTACATCCGCGGTTGCCATGTCTTTGCCGGAGGCGTCAGGAATCCACCATGCCAGAAACCCTGCAATAGCCAGCATGGCTGCGACCAACCCGAGAAATCTCTCTTTGGTAATCTCCATTCTTCTTAGTGTAATGCACCTCACCACACAATAGCAAATCTGAATGCTTCGCAATTTTCGGGCGAAAGAACAGAAACCGCAGATTACACCAATTCCCGCAGATTTCTTTTCTTGGGGGGGGGGTGAGCATGCCTACGCTCATCCTCTTTTTTAAGGCTTCGGCGCGCCGGTCGTCGTCATGCGCGAAGTCGCAGGATCCATGCCTGGCTTCTCATTCTGAATTGCCTGTTGTTTTGTTTGTTGTAACGACTGGCATGGTGTATAATCTGCTTGGTAGGTAAGCCGCTCCTGTTGGGGCGGCAGATTTGTTTCAAGTTAACCGGAGGAAACACCCTGATGAAAAAGTATTTTGTTTATTGTCTGGCACTTCTGCTTGCTTTTGGTTTCTCTTCTGTTCTTATGGCGCAGGATGCACCCGCTGCCGACAGTGGCACTGCGATAAGTGAAGACTCGGGCGATACTGCGGCCCCGGCTCCAGTCAAAGAAGAGAAGAAAGAAGACAAGGGCAAGGGTAAGCTCGAGCAGGTCGAAAACAGCGGCGTTATCAAAGTAATCCCGGCTGATGCCTCGAAAAACCAGAAATATGCCACCATCATTCTGGTCTGTGGCGACAAAGAATTCAAGCTGCTTCCGGGCTATGACAAGGCAGCCTTCGCCGAACTCGAAAAGATGGCCGGCCAGACGGTTACCGTTAAAGGCGGCCTGATGCCAGCCAACGAAAAATACCCGATGCCCGCGATCAAAGTCGATGAAATTCCCGGCGTCAGCAAAGCCGATGCCAGAGAACTCAAGGGCAAACCGGTGGGTAAAGGCCAGGCCAGAGAAAAGAAGTAATCCGGCCGGCTTTCTGGCCGCTTTTGCAGTTAAAGATCTGTAATTGCAGCTCGCGAAAAATGTTTTCTGTACAGCTCAAATCATGTTTTGTACAGAAAACAATTTTTTTTGTGCAGCATGCGCCGGTCAAGATTCCATAAACAGCCTGCTTTATGAAACTTCTGGCGTCGAATCATGCGAGTGGTTACAATAGACTCGGTATTTCAGAATAATCGGCAGTATGAATTCATTGACCCGGGAGAATTGAAAGATGGAAAAAGCAAAAGTCTATTTTACCGATTTTCACACCAAGGCTTATGGAGACGGGCTGCCGACCAAGCTTAAACAACTGGTTAAGCGTGCCGGAATTGGGCAGATCGATATGGATGGCCGGTTCGTTGCCATCAAACTGCATTTCGGCGAACTTGGCAACATAAGTTATCTGCGCCCCAACTATGCAAAAGCCGTGGTAGACGTGGTTAAAGAGCTAGGTGGCAAGCCCTTTTTGACCGATTGCAATACCATGTATCCGGGTTACCGCAAAAATGCTCTCGAACATCTGCAATGTGCCTGGGAAAACGGATTCACCCCGCTCAGTGCCGGCTGCCCCATTCTGATCGGCGACGGACTCAGGGGAACAGACGATGTTTTGGTGCCTGTTTCCGGCGGCGAATATGTGAAAGAAGCGAAAATTGGCCGGGCAATTATGGATGCAGACGTGTTCATCAGTCTGACCCACTTCAAAGGGCATGAAGCGACCGGTTTTGGCGGCACCATAAAAAACATCGGCATGGGCTGCGGTTCACGCGCCGGAAAGGCCGAGCAGCACAGCAGCGGTATACCAAAAATTACCGAGGCACTGTGTCGGGGCTGTCTTGCCTGTCTTAAAGCATGTGCCAACGACGGTCTTGAGTTTGACCAGACCGCCAGAAAAATGCGGGTGAATCTGGAAAACTGTGTCGGTTGCGGTCGCTGTCTCGGGGCATGCAACTTCGACGCCATCGCTTTTGATTTTAGCGCCGCGGTCGAAATGCTGAACCGGCGCATGGCAGAATACACCAAAGCCGTAGTGGACGGCCGCCCATGCTTTCATATTTCTCTGGTGGTGGATGTTTCACCACACTGTGACTGCCACGGTGAAAACGATGTTCCTATTTTGCCAGACCTGGGCATGTTCGCTTCTTATGACCCTCTGGCTCTCGATCAGGCATGTGTCGATGCGTGTCTGCAGGCCGAGCCGCTTCCTGGCAGCCAGCTGGCCAACAACCTGGCCCGGCCCGATTTCGTGGACCACAAAGATCATTTTACCAACTCAAGACCTGAATCTGAATGGCGCTCGTGCCTTGAGCACGCCGAAAAAATCGGCATTGGCACCAGAAGCTACGAGCTGATAAAGATCTGATATGCCACGAACTTCTTGCCCGACCCGAAAGCCTGTTAAGTAACACGGAAAGCGGTAGTCCGGCTCAGATTCAGTGGTAGATCAGCAGGCCGGCGAGGCCGGAAGCGATGATCAGCTTGATCGGGTGGATGCGGCACAGGCTGGCGGCGAAGACAGCTGCGAAAATCAGGCCGCTGGTTTTGTCGATAAAGTTGTAGGAATTGACCAGCGAGATGGCGGCTGCGGCGATCAGGCCGAGAATGCCAGGGCGCAGTGTCGAAAAAGCCATCTCGACGTACTGGTTTTTGCGAAATTTAAGATAGAATCTCGATATGATCAGCATGATCAGCAGTGGCGGCAGGGTTACGCCGAGTGTTGCCAGCATCGAGCCCCAGACGTTGCCGCTGACCACATAGCCGACGTAGGTGGCCATGTTGATGGCGACCGGGCCAGGAGTGATCTGCGAGATAGCTACTATATCGGTAAAATCGACGACATTTAGCCAATGGTGAGTGCCAACCACTTCGTGTTGTATGAGTGGCAACATAGCATAGCCGCCACCAAACCCGAACAGGCCGATTTTGAAAAAGCTGAAGAACAGGTCAAGATACATCTGGATTTTCTCCGCTTCTGTGTTTGCGTATCATGCCGTTCAAAAGCCCGATCAGAGCTGCGACTACTACCATAATTGCCGGGGAGACTCCGGCGTAAGCTATTGCCATGGCGATCAGCGCGGCCAGCAGAACTCCCCACCATCTGATTTTGATGGCTTTGCCAAGCGCATAAAGCGGCGCTGCAATCAGCGCGACAACCGCCGGCCTGATTCCCTTGAAAAAGCTTTCGACATAATGATTTTCACGAAAGCCGACAAGATACATGGCAATGATGAGAATAATGAGAAACGAAGGCAGAGTCATGCCGAGACATGCTGTAATGCTGCCAACGATTCCGTGATGCTTGTACCCGACAAATACGGCGGCGTTGATCGCGATCGGGCCGGGCGAGGTCTGAGCCAATGCCAGCAGTTCGATGAATTCGCGGCTGTCTACCCACTGGCGCTTTTCGACGACTTCACGCTGAATCAGCGGCAGCATGGCGTAACCGCCGCCGAGTGTGAACATACCTATTCTGAAAAAAGACAGAAAAATCTGCCAGAGTTCTCGCATTGCTGTGTCCCGTGTGCATCGATTCAGTCTGCCGGCCAATTATAACATCATTCTACGAGTCTTTAAACCCTCAATATCCGACAGGTTTCTGGGGTTCGCGAATTCTTTGCGGTGAGGTGTACAGTCTGCTATACTGCCGGGCATATATGGAGGAAAATATGCTGAGAAAATGCGTGACTTTATTTCTGTTTTTGGGGCTGAGCATGTCGCTTGCGGCAGACTCTCTTGACATTATTGAGCTCGACGAAAACTTGAAACCGGTGGCGACAGCCTCGCCAGTTCTCGATCAACAGAACGTCTGCCTTGATGACGTGGTTGCACTGGCTTTGCAGAATAACCGCGCGGTAAAGTCTTCTGAGTTCAACATTAAAAAGGCGCGTGGCCAGGTCGATCAGGCGCGTTCGATCGGTGGGCTCAAGTTTTCGGGAAACATGACCCAGACCAGAATCAAAGACGTGCCTTCGGCGAACTTCGGCGGCCAGACTATCGAAATGGGTCGCAACGATATTCAGAAAATCTGGGGCGAGCTCACACAGCCGATTTACCTCGGCGAAAAAGACCGAGCCGCCGTCAACTCGGCGCGTCTTGGCCAGCTGATTGCCGAGTCAGCCCACACTCTGACGCAACAACAGATAATCATGGCTGCCAGCCTGAGCTACTATTCCTGGCTCTATGCGCGAGAAGTCGAAGATGTCGGCAAAATGGACCGCGAACTCGCGCAGGCACATTTCGACCTCGTCGAAAAAAGATACGAAGCCGAGCAGACTTCTAAATACGAAGTGCTCAGAGCCGAAGTACGGCTGGCCCAGAACCGCAGCGCCTATATCAAGGACCGAAACGACACCGAACTGGCACGACTAAGCCTGCTCAAGCTGCTGTCGCTTCCGCTCGACATGACCGTCGATACTGCCTGCCGGCTCGAAGTAGAGAGCATCGAACCGAATCTCGAAGAAGATATCGCCATGTCAGAAGAACGGCGCGAAGACCTGCTGATCAAGAGGCGTGCGTGCAGGATCGCCGATGAACAGATCAGGGCCGCCCGCGGTGAGAAAAAGCTCACTGCTGCGCTGTTTGCCCAGTATGGCACTGAGAACCCTTCTTCATACGCAGATATGGGAAAGATCGAACGCAAATCTTACTGGCTGGCCGGCCTGTCGCTCAATCTGCCGATTATGGATGCCGGTTTCAGTCGCGGCAAAGTCGGCGAAGCCCGCGCGGCAAGGTCGCAGAGTGAAAATGAATATTTCGATGCGGTTGAGCAGGCCCAGCTTGAGATTCGTCAGGCTTACCTGACATTGAAAAGCTCAGAAGAAATCGTGGCAGCCCAGAAAGAAAACCTCAAGCAGGCCGAAGAAACCATGCGCCTCGCCAACGTAAGATACGAGAACGGCCTGTTTACACAGGTAGATCTGTTCGATGCTGAAACTGCCTATTCAAACACCCGGCTGCAGTATCTACAGGCAGTTTTCTTTCATCACCAGGCCCGGCTCTCTTATCTGCTTGCCACCGGCCAGCTTGGTCGCGACCGCTTAAACTGAAACGGAGATTCTTATGACGACCTGCCGGTCTTATGTGTCTGCAAAGTTGCTGGTATTTGTCGCATCTTTTATACTTGCTTCCCAGCTTCTGCCGGCACAGGAAGCCAGCCGTGCCATACCGGTTTTTGCTACAAAGGTAACTACCGGCACCATCAACCGGCGAATCGATACTTCGGCTGATGTTCTGCCTCTGCTCGGGGTTGCGGTTCATCCGGAGGCTGCCGGGCGTATCATCGAAACTTACGTCGATGTCGGTTCGCCTGTTAAAAAGGGTCAGGAACTTGCCAAGATCAACGATGCTGTCCAGCAGGCCCAGTTCGCGCAGGCCGAGGCCGCAGTTACCGTTGCCAAAGCTTCGATCGAACTGCAAAAAGTCATGTATGAGAGCGCTCAGTCTGCTTTGCTCGCGGCCAAGGCCGGTGTCGAAGCTGCCAGTTCCCAGCAGAAAAATCTGGCGCAGACCCGCACCCGTCTCGAAAAACTTCTGGCAGAAGGTGCTGTTTCGCGGCAGCAGTTCGATGATCTGATGGCTCAGTATGATTCTGCCAATGCCCGCCTGATTGCCGCCAACACTGACGTCAGCCGGGCCAATGACGCGGTGATGTCGGCAAAAATGACGATTGGCGTACGGCGGGCCGAGCTTGTTCAGGCCGAAGCCAATCTTAACGCCATTCGAGTCGCGCTCGAAAATACCATGGTTCGCGCACCTTTCGATGGTGTCATCGTCGCACGACATGCCGACCCCGGCGCCATGGCCAATCCGGCTGCTCCCCTTTTCAAGGTCGAGCAGATCAACCCGGTCAGAATCATTGCATCGGTGATCGAAAAAGATATCGATCAGATCAAATCAGGCAAAACTCCGGTAATTATCAATCTTGACGCCATCAATGAAGCTTATGAGGCGGTCGCCGATCTGGTTTACCCGGCAATCGATGCCGTCAGCAAAACCGGCCGCGTCGAAATCATTCTCAAAAACCCCGAAAACCGTATTCGCAGCGGCATGTTTGCGCGCCTCAGCTTTCTGCTCAACACCAGCGTCGATGTTCCCATTGTTGCCCGCGATTCGCTGATTCGCCACAATGGCCAGAATTTTGTCTATGTCATCGAAAATGGTCGGGCCGTGCGGCGTCAGGTCGAGATCGGCATCGTCGATGAAGCCCGCGTCGAGATACTTTCAGGGCTCAAGGCCGGCGAACAGATCATTGCGCGCGGCCTCGAGTTCGTGCGCGAAGGCAGCCAGGTCAAGATCGTCGAAAGTGAAAGCGACCGATGAAACTCTCAGAATTTGGCGTCAGATGGCCGGTTACGACGAGCATGATCTTCATCGCCTGCGTCATTCTCGGCGGTTTCGCCTATACCCGCGTCGGCATCGATCTGATGCCAGATATGAATATTCCGGTAATCTCGGTTATCACTTCATATACAGGCGCCGGGCCTGAAGAAATAGAGACGCGCATCACCGAAGTCATCGAAGAACGCGTGGCGACGGTGCAGAACGTCGATAAGGTCACCTCTTCGTCAATGGAAGGCGTGTCGATGATAACGGTGAGGTTTAACTGGGATACCGACCTCTCAGAAGCAGCCAACGATATTCGTGAGCGCATCGACCTGATTCGTAAATACTTGCCTGACGGGGCCGATGACCCGATGATTCTCAAGTTCGACATGAGCGCGATTCCGGTCATGGTTCTCTGTGTCACCGCCAATGAGAGCTGGGAAAAGCTCGACCGTATCGTCGATAAAAAGATCACCGATGCGCTTAAGCGTCTGCCCGGCGTAGCTACCGCCATTTCGCAGGGTGGCCTGCGCCGCACGATAAGGGTTAAACTCGATCGCGAGCGACTCAAAGCAACCGGAGTCAGCGGTCAGCAGGTTGTGCAGATGCTGCATGCCCAGAATCTAAGCAATCCCGGCGGCAACATCAGGTCGGGGGTTGTCGATTTTCTCATCAGAACCCCGGCTGAATTCACCACTGTCGAAGAAATCGGCGATCTTGTCATATCTAATGCTCAGGGCATTGTCAGGCTCAAAGATATCGCCGAAATCGAAGATGGCTTTGCCGAAAAGTCGGATGAACTGTCGATGAATGGCCGACCCGCCATCGCTGTAATCGTGCAGAAACAATCGGGCGGTAATACTTTTGCTGTTTCGCAGGCAGTCAGAGAGGCGCTGCCCGAAATCAAGGCGCAGCTGCCTTCTGACGTCGAAATCATCGAGTTTTTCGACTCGTCTAATTTCATCATGAGCACGGTCAACAACCTGCGCAGTGCTCTGATGTTCGGTGGAATCGGTGTTTTTCTCGTCATACTGTTTTTTATCAGAGATATGCGCGCCAGTCTGATCGTCTCGACGACTGTGCCGACTTCACTTATCATCACCTTTCTGCTGATGTACATGAATGGCTACACGATCAATCAGATTTCGCTGTCGAGCCTCGCTATCGCGCTGGGTATGGTCGTTGACAACGCCATTGTCATTCTCGACAACATCAAGCGTTATCTCGACCGCGAGGTCAACCCGCGCGAGAGTGCGATCTGGGGTGCTGCCGAAATGGGCACCGCTGTCGTTGCTTCGACCATGACCACGGTCGCCATTTTCCTGCCAATCATCTTCACCAGCGGCATTACCAAGATCATGTTCGGCCAGCTCGCTACCATCGTGACCATGGCATTGATCGCTTCGCTGTTTTCATCGCTTCTGCTGACACCGATGCTCTGCTCGAAATTTCTCAAGTCAGGTGCAGGTTCGAGCAACAGCATTTTTGCGCGCATCGGCGGCACATTCGACCGGGTCGAAAGGCTTTATGGCCTGTTTTTGCGCAAGGCTCTGCGCAACCGCAAAAAGGTTCTCGTTGCACTGGTTGCGATTTTTGTCTTCTCGCTGGCGCTGATTCCGCTGGTTGGCGTCGAATACATGCCGCAGCAGGATCAGGGCTTCCTGTTCATGGAAGTCGAACTGCCGACTGGCACCCGCTATGAGGAAACCACCCGCGTATGTCAGCAGATTGGCGAAGTTATCCGCGCCAACACGCCTGAGCTCAAGTCATACATAATTACCACCGGCGTCACCGAAGACGTCGAAAACATGATGTTCAGCCCCAAGAAGGCCTCGAACTACGGCAAGATCGAAATGACTTTGCTCTCAAAAAATCAGCGCAAGGCCGGTGCCAAAGAAATTATCAGCCGTCTGCGCCCGATTCTTGACAGGATTCCCGGCACCATCATCAGGTTCACCACGACCGACCCGATCGGCGAGATGATCGTGGGCAGCAGCGCCGATTTTTCGGTCGATATCTACGGGCATGATCTGGCGCAGGGTGTCGAATACGCTAACAACATGGTCAAGGCTCTCGCGCAGATCGAGAACCTCAAAGACCTTGAAATCAGCCAGAAACTGGCGCGCCCTGAGATGCAGGTCAAGGTCAATCGCGAAAAAACTTCGGCGCTCGGCCTCAATGTAAGCGACGTCGCCCGCGGTGTCGAGCTCTATTTCAGAGGTGACCGCACTGCCAAGTTTCGCGAGGGCGGCGAAGAATACGATATCGAAGTGCGTCTGCGTCCTGAAGACCGTGTCGAAATTTCCGATCTCGACCAGGTTAATATTCTGGCGCCAAACCGCCAGTCGGTGCGGTTGAGCAATCTCGCGACGCTCGAACAGGAACTCGGCCCGATTCGCATCGAACGCAGTGAACAGCAGCGCTATATCAAGGTTACCGGTCAGGTGTTCGGCACCGACCCTGGCAGTGTCGTTCAGCGCGCCAGCAAAATTCTCGAAGAACTGCCGGTTCCGCCGGGCTTCAGCTGGGCCTTCAGTGGCAACGAAAAAGAGCGTATCGATTCTTTTCTTCTGTTGATGCAGGCGGCAGTGCTGGGTATGATTCTGGTTTACATGGTCATGGCTTCACAGTTTGAGTCGTTGCTGGCTCCTTTCATCATATTTTTGAGTATTCCGTTCGGCTTCATGGGCGCGATTCAGTTGCTTGCCATTACCGGCAACCGCATATCGGTCGTATCTCTGCTCGGCTTCATCATTCTGATCGGTATTGTCGTCAACAACGGTATCGTGCTGATCAGTTACATCAACATGCTGATCCGGCGCGGCATCAGAATCAACCGCGCTCTGATCGATGCCGGCAAAAGCCGCCTGCGTCCCGTTCTTTCGACATCATCGACAACGGCTATCGGCATGCTGCTGATGGCTCTTTCGACCGGTGATGGCTCTGAGGTCTGGGTTCCGATCGGTTTCAGCGTTATCGGGGGATTGTTCGTTTCGACGATCATGACGCTGGTATTGATGCCGGTGCTTTACAGTCTGTTGCAGCGCTGGCTGGTGCCGGCAGAGTTGCGGGGTGAAGAATGAACATGGAATTTGCAATGCTGATCTGCAGTGCCACTCTTCAGGAAGAACTCGAACAGCTTTTTCGTAAACATAAGATCTCTGCGTTTTCGCAGATTCCGACGGTCTACGGTTCGGGTGCCGGCGGCGGCACCCGTCTCGATACCGAAGTCTGGCCGGGCATGAACATGATGTACATCCTCGCTCTGCCCGACGATAAATACGCGATTGTCAAAGGCTGGGTGAGCGAATACCGTTCCCGTCAGCCGCGCGAAGGCGTAAAACTGTTTAACCTCAGCCTCAAAGAGATGCTGTAACAATCCGGTTGCTTTTTGACGGGTATTTTGTATTGTTGTTATCAGAAGACACAATAACCAGGAGGGAAAATGAGCGCACAGCGTTCTCTCGAAATCATCAGACAGGCCCTGCTTCTCGAGAAGCGTGGCAAGACCTTTTACAGCAAAGTTGCCGAACACACACAGCACTCGGCCGTTCGCGAGTTCTTCAGCAACATGGCCGCCGAAGAGCAGGAACATATAGATCTGCTGCTCAAGCATTACAAGTCGCTTAAAGAGGCTGGCAGCTTTTTTACCGACGTCAACGAAGATCCGCTTAAAACTGCATCAGAAGTAGTTAATGGCGAGATTATCGAGCAGATAACTGGCGCAGACTATGAATCGGCTGCCATTTCAGCAGCAATCCACATGGAAGAACGCGCGATCAAGGTTTACTCTGAGCGCGCCGAATCAGCCACCGATGCCGAAGAGAAGAAACTCTACGCCTGGCTTGCCGGCTGGGAGCGCAGTCATCTGCATCAGCTGCTCGAAATCGACCGCATTGTAACCGAGCGTATCTGGGTCGATAACAATTACTGGCCTTTCTAGCCATTTTGGACGCTTTCAGGCATCTCGATGGTGCTTGCCATATAGCTTTGGCCGCCGCCTCAAATCGGCGGTTTTATTTTTTTGACCAGACTGTCGTTTTGCATTAAAATCTACTGCATAGAGATTCATAAAATTTCAGCAACAGCAAGCAGGAACAGAGAATATGAACGGCGCGGGGTACAGGGTTTCTATCTGTAAAACTTTGGTCTTTGCCGTTTTGCTGTCGATTTTTTCGACAGCGACTGCTTTGCTGGCTGATCCTGCACCAGCAGGTGCAAGCCTCGACAAGGTTGTGCTCAGGCTCAAATGGCTGCATCAATTTCAGTTTGCCGGTTATTACGCTGCTATCGAAAAGGGCTATTATCGAGAAGCCGGCCTTGAAGTCGAAATCGTAGAGGATAACCCTGAAGAAGAGTCGGTGAAGACAGTCGTTTCCGGGCGTGCCCATTTTGGCATCGGCGGTGCGGAACTGCTGCTGCACAGATCTCGCGGCGAGCCGGTCGTGGTGCTGGCTGCCATTTATCAGCACTCGCCTCTGGCTTTTCTGGTACCAGCCACCAGTGACATCACCAATATTCATCAACTTGCCGGGCGTCGGGTTATGCTCGAAAAGCATTCAGCCGAATTGCTCGCCTATTTGCGCGCCGAAGGCCTGAAAATGGAAGATCTCGAGATTCTGCCGCATACTTATGGCGTAAATGAGCTGATTGCAGGCAAAGCAGATGCTATTTCGGCCTATCTTTCCGATGAACCGTTCAATTTTGTCGAACACAAACTTGACTACCGTGTATTTACGCCACAGTCCAGCGGTATAGATTTTTATGGTGATGTGCTGTTCACCTCTGAAGAGCAGGTCATAAAGTATCCTGAACGGGTTGCGGCATTCGTTAAAGCGACAAAAAAGGGCTGGCAGTATGCGATGGACCATCCACAGGAGCTGGTAGAGCTTATACTGAGTCGGTATTCGCAGCGCCATAGCCGCGAGCACCTGCTTTTTGAGGCAGATAAATCGAAGGCGCTCATCGGTAGAGATGTCGTCGAAATCGGTTATATGAATCCCGGTCGCTGGCGACATATTGCTGAAAAATACAATGAGCTGAGCATGTTGCCTGCTGATTTCAGTCTCGAAGGTTTTATCTATTCGCCAGAGTCAGAAGGTGACGCATTCTGGCGGCGAGCCGTCGTGCTGGCCGAGATTGTAATTGCCTTTCTGCTGCTTGTATTTGTGATCAGGCTCATCCGCTCACATTTCAATCTCGAAGATCTTTATCGCAAAAATCGCATTGCCAGCCGCCGGCTCAAAAAGAACCGGCGTCAGATCGCAATGCTCCTTGGCAGTATGCCGGGTATGGCCTATAAATGCGAAATTGGCGATATATGGACGCTGAAATACGCCAGTCGTGGTTGCCGAAAACTGACCGGCTACAAGCCCGAAGATTTAATCAGCAATGCCCGCGTAGACTTCACCAGTCTTATTTTTCCCGAAGATCTGTCACGTATCAGGTCTGAGGCCATGCGGGCAATAAAAGACGGCAGGCCGTATAATCTGACCTATCGCATTATCGACGCTGCCGGTCAGCAGAAATGGGTCTGGGACCAGGGCAGTTTATCCGGCAAAACAAAAAAAGGCGATAAAACGCAACAGCTGGAAGGTTTTATCACTGACATTACCGAATCCAAGAATCTCGAAGCCGCGAACCAGAAGGCAATAGCCGATCTGCAGCAGGCACTCAGCGAAATCAAGGTGCTGCGCGGCATTATTCCAATCTGCTCTTCATGCAAGAAGATTCGTGACGACAAAGGGCTGTGGAATCAGGTCGAGAAATATCTCAAAGAGCACACTGATTCTGAGTTTTCACACAGCATCTGCCCTGAATGCGCCGCAAAGATGTTTCCCGGAAAAAACCTCTAGTCCTCTGTCACATATGAGTCATAGGGTTCATTGTCATTGCGAGGAGGGCGTCAGCCCGACGTGGCAATCCCATGGACAAAGAGATTGCTTCGTTTCGCTCGCAATGACGGAAAACCACACGTTCAATGTTGACAAAGCACTAGATATCAGCGCGGGTTGATGATCGGGGCCAGGTTGCCGCTGCCGAAGAGTTTTTCGAGATCGAGCGGATCGATATTGATGGCTGTGTCTTCTGCAGCAGTCGATGAATACTGCTTCCCAGACTCGATAACGACCTGATGACCCGGTTTTTTGCTGAAGCCGACTTTGCCTTCTTCAACCGATACGATCGTCTCTTTGTCGCTGACATCGATGCGCAGAGTCGTGCCGAGAACTGTGGCCATGCCCTGCGGGGTGTGAATCTTGAGTTCGCGGTTCTGCGGTGAAATCTTGTAGATGGCGATGCCATTCATCTGGCGCAGATCTTTTTCGCTGAAATTGCGCACTTCGAGATAGGTGTTGCTGCTCAACACGATGCGACTGTTGTCTGAAATCAGCTGAATCTCAGCTTTGGCATCATCTGAAGTTCTGATCGAATCACCGGTGAAAACCTGCTGCTGCACGGCAGCGGTTGCAAACGCTTCAGCGCTGGCAGGCTTGACATCTACCTTGCCCTCGACGCCGGCCAGCTTGCCGATTGGCTCTGATTTGGCTCCGCAGCCGACCAGCAGACAAATTCCCACCACCAGACAGAACGACGCAAAAACCTTGATTTTACTTTTCATTTTTTTCCTCTTTGTTCAGGTCGATTATCACCAGCGTAACATCGTCTTCAAATGTACGCCCCTGCGAATGTGAGCGCAGGCACTCGATCAGCGAGGCGGCGTCTTCTTCCAGGCTGTTTTGCACCGGCAGATCTGCCACCAGCTTGTAGAAAGAATCGTAGCCAAACATCTGATTCTTCCAGTTTACACCTTCTATTATACCGTCAGAATACACAAAAAGTTTTGAGTTTTTTGGAAAATCAACTTCGGTTGTAGTAAATGGCCGTGGTTTTCTTGACAACCCAAGTGGCAGGCTGGGCAGCGGGATTTCATTTGCTACGCCTCCATCTTTAAGAACTGAGGGAAGATGCCCGGCGGAAATCAGCTTCAGTTTGCTGGTCGTTGGGTCGATGATGCCAGCCACTGCCGACATCATGCGCCGTTTCTGTGTCATGTTGTAAATTGTCAGGCTTATTTCCTGCAGCAGTCTCTGCAGATCGAAGTCTTCACGCTCGGATTCTAGCAGCACCACGGTTTTGGCAACCGTGGTGATCATGCTTGCCGAAAGCCCATGCCCGGTGACATCGCCGAGAATGAAGAAAATGCGACCGTCTTTGAGTTTGAAAAAGTCGTAGTAGTCGCCGCCGGCATCCTTGTATGGAATACAGGTGCCGTAACAGGTTATGCCGCGTTCATCGACCAGTTTTTCAGAAGGAAAGAAGTTCTTTTGAATCGTGCCGCAGAATTCTCCTTCCAGCAACTGCTCGCGTACTTCTGAAATTTCGAGAAAGCGCAGGAAAAGAAAGATAACGAATGCAGTAAGGCTGTAGCCTGTCCAGGTCAGCACTACCGGCGGGTGTTCGAGCGGCAGAAATGAATAGACAAACAGAAATGCCGGCATCAGCAGCCACAGAATGAATGCCTGGCGCTGATTGTTGCGGATAAAATCAGTGAACATGAAAACCGCAATAATGATGCCGATCAGATAATGTAGCAGTCTCTGCCAGAGTCCGTTGTTGAGCAATTGAAAACGCCCACTGGCAAGCGTGGCGAAGGAGTTGCAGATGATTTCCGGGCCGGTGATCAGCCCGTACGGGGTCTGATGGTAATCGTGCAGCACCGGAGCGGTTGCCCCGATTACGACGACGCGGTCTTTGAGAAATTCGAAATTGCGCTCGTCGTCGAGCAGATCCTGTATGCCGAGCTGCCCGATCAGCGCGTCGGTCGAAGAAAAGTCGATCAACGCAACCGCCTTTTTATATTGCTTTATCTCCTCGGCGTGATTGAGCGGGTGTCCAAGGAAATCAAGTATCTCCCAGGCAATATGATTTTCTTCAGCCCGGTGGTCGCGCAGAGTAAATGACCGCACCCGGCCGTCTTCATCGATCGGTTGCCACGCCAGTCCGTAGAAAGAAGCGTTCTTGCGCAACAAAGAGTGTGGCGGCACGGTTTTGAGCTGTGGCCCGAGTTTGGTTACCAGCTCTTCGTAGAGCGCTACCAGACCAATGTTTTTGCCTTCTTTTATTGCTTCGGCAAAGACCAGCAGCTCAGCCTCTTTCTCGGCTTTAGCTTCTGATTCAGTCATGTTCTCAGGCGTCTGAAAAAAGACGTCAAAAATGATCGCCCTCGGCTGCCCCTCTTCGTTAATGCGGCGCAGCAGCTGGGCCCAGTATTACTGCGGCCACGGCCACTTGTATGGGGCCTTGACCAGGGTGTCGTTGTCGATCGAGACCAGCAGCATGTCGTAAGGAATCTGCGGACGCAGATAAGATGCGCTGAATCTTATTTTGAGGTCTTTCAGGCCATTATCGAGCGGCGCTGTCAGGTTGGTCGAATAGATAAAAGCCGCTGACAGCAGTGTCCATAGCACAGCCGCCGTGATAAAGTCCCGCCGTGGCAGTATCATGCGCAGGCGCTTGAACTTGATGGTCAGATCGGTAAAAGGGTACATTTGCCGGCTTTCGCAGAATATTTCTCAAAGACTGGCACTTTGTCACATATTATGACAGGTATTTAACCGTGAAACATCCGCTTATGCCGGGCTCTCGGCGGAATCTCATTCGCTACAACTCTCACCAGCCGATGATATATTGTGAATAGCTATAGCTTTGTGTCAAAGCTGCCTGGCTCGAAGTTTTCGCTCATGAGAAACCCGCCTGCGCCCTTGTTACACTTGCCTGACGTGAGTCCGTACTGGTTAATCAACCCGGCTATCAAATGTGGCAGAGGACCGATGTTCAGTATAGCAATATATGCTGCCTCAGTCAAAAAAGGTTTTGAAACAGCGTAGGGGTTCAACATGTTGAACCCCTACGAGAATTGGCGTCAATAAGTGTAATAAGCGGATTATTTTCAGGCCAGCTTTTCGATGGTGGCGATGGCTTCCTTGATTTTGGCTTCGCGGCCTTCTTCGGTGTTGGCGTCCATCGGCTGGCCGCTGATGAAAGTTACATCGGTCAGGCCGGCCCATCCGAGAACTGTTTTGAGATAGGGTGTGATCTGATCGTATGGTTCTGCCGGAGTACCTGGAGTGTAGTCACCACCTCTGGTCGAGACGACGTAGACCTTGCGGCCTGCTGCCAGTCCGACCGGGCCATTCTCGGTGTATTTGAACATGAAGCCTGGCTGCCAGACGATATCGATGTAGTGTTTGAGTTTATACGGAATCCCGAAGTTCCACATCGGCGTGCTGATAACGATGATGTCAGCCGTCAGAAAGCGAGCGATATGGGCCTTGATTTCTTCCCAGGCTTCGACTGCATCGCCCGAAAGTTCCTGGCCGCTCATCAGCATATACTTGCCTTTGACGCGGGTTATGTTCATTTCCGGCAGTTTCTCGGTGAAGACATCGAGAGTATCGAGGGCGATTTCGCCATGTATCTTTTTGAGCTTCGCGATCAGCTCACCGGCTATTCTGAGAGTGCGCGACTGCGCGCCTCTGGGACTTGCTGTGATGTGTAATGCCTTTTTCATGTTTCTCTCCTCATTGTTTATTGTTTTTTCCGAGTTTGCGGCAGAGTTCGCCGAGTTGTAACTGTTCTTCAGGGCTGAGCACCGCCATGCGTTTCGTGATGTTTTCGGCATGCCGCGGAAACAGATGTTCTATGAGTCTTCTGCCCTTGTCGGTAAGGTCGATCCAGTAGAATCGCCTGTCTTCGCTGCGCTTTTCC
>JAKJFO010000140.1 GCA_022704885.1 Candidatus Rifleibacteriota bacterium
TCTTCGGGGTAGAGCGCTCTCACCTCGGTGGCGAAGGCTAAGGAGACAAATATGGAATTCTTCATCAAACTCAAAAACCTTGACCGCCGCTGGGTGTTCTTGTTCGTAGCCGCTTCTGTTGTGCTGCCGATGATTTTCAAGTTCGATTTTCCGGTATTTCCGGGCAAATCGGTAGCTGGTCTGCACGACTTTGTCGAAAAGCTCCCGGAAGGCACACGCTGCTTTCTGTCGTTCGATTACGACCCTGCCTCTGAGCCTGAACTTGGGCCCTCTGCTATAGCCATTCTGGCCCACATGTTCAGAAGGGGCGTTAAGCCGATGTGTGGTGGCAACTGGCCTCTTGGCGGCGAAATGGCTGAAGCAGCTCTCGATAAGGCGACCAAGATCTATATGTCCACCTACGATGAAATGAAGGCGGCCGGAAAACTGGCGCCAGGATGCAAGCCAACTCTGGTCAAAGGCGAAGATTACGTTAACCTCGGTTACAAACCGGGTGCGATCATTCACGTTAAGGCGTTGGTTACTGATTTCATGGGCCCGTATCCGTCTGATCGCGATGGCAACTCGACCAAAGAAATGGCGATCTTCAAGAATCCCGATGGTCGCAAATTCTCGATGAGTGATGTCGGCATCATCATCAGCTTTACTGCCGGCACCGGCGGTATCGAATCTTTCATCAACGTGGCTGGCGATCATAAGCGCCCGATGGCGGCCGGCTGCACTTCGGTCAATATTCCGCGTTTTATCACCTATATGCAGACCGGGCAGCTGGTTGGCATGACTGGTGGACTTCCCGGCGCTGCCGAGTATGAAAAGCTGATCGATTACATGGGTAAAGGCCGCGAGGGCATGGCTCCGCAGTCTATTGCACATCTGGTTATCATGCTGTTCATCATCGTGGGCAATATCGCGTTTATTGCCGAGCAGAGAGCCGCCAAGCGGAAAAAGGTCTGAGGAGGGAATAACACCATGACTACAATTACGCTTTCAATCTGGGTTGGTGCATTCATCACCCTGTGCTGTTTCAGCTTTCTGATCAAGGATAACCCGTTCTATCGCTTTGCCGAACACCTGTTCGTCGGCGTTTCGGCTGGTTATTATTTCTCGCTGATTTCTTTCCACCAGGTTCTCAAGCCGAACCTGCTGGCCAAAATCATGCCGGCATACTTTGCGACCGGTCAGGCTGCCAGTGCGCCGCCCGAATATTCTCTGCTGATACCCGGCTTTCTTGGCATTCTCATGCTGTTCAGGCTTTCTGCTTCATATTCATGGATCAGCCGTTTCACTGTCGCCTTCGTTATGGGCGTATCGACCGGTCTGGCCATCGTTTATTCAACCCAGCAGTTCCTGATTCCGCAGGTTGCCAAGGCGATCAGACCTATCGTCGTCGCCGGCGATTACTTTCAGAGCTTCTCAAATCTCGTGCTCGTAATTGGCTCGATCTCGTGCCTGTTCTACTTCTTTTTCAGCACCGAGCATCGTGGTCCGGTCTATGGCAACGTCGCCCGCGTCGGCATCTGGTTTTTGATGATCAGCTTCGGCGCTTCGTTCGGCGCTACCGTCATGGGTCGTATTTCGCTGCTTATCGGCCGTTTCCAGTTTCTGTTGTCGGAATGGCTGAAGATAGTCTAGTGGAGCGTTGATTCGATGGGAATGTGGACGATTCCGAAAGAGCCGACGGAGGAACAGAAGTTTTCCGCCGCCGAACTCGACGAGTTTACCGCAGCTATTGCTACGGCTGTCTACGCCCGTCGCATGAGCGTTCCGGTCATCATGGCGCTCGAAATGGCCAAGCCGCTGTCCTTTCTGGGATACAGCAGTCTGGTCGTTTTCGGCCCAATTCTCGAAATGATAATCGACCCGGTCAAGATGGAAAAGTTTCAGGCGTTGCTGGCTGATCGTAGCCGGATCGAGCGCCTGATCGTCAGCATCGAAGACCTGGAAAAGTCTAAAACAGAAGACAAGGAAGGTGAATCACGTGAGCAAAGGTGATATTCAAAGCATCCTGGCTACGGACTGTGGTAGTACTACTACCAAAGCGATTCTTATCGAAAAACGCGACGGCGTGTTCCGCCTGATCGTTCGCGGTGAGGCGCCGACAACCGTAGAAGCACCAGTCGAAGACGTTACACAGGGCGTGCTCAATGCCGTATCAGAAGTTCAGGAACTGGCCGGCCGCCAGATTCTGACCGATGATGGCAGAGCAATTATCAAGCCGGTCACCGATGGTAAGGGTGTCGATCTTTATGTTTCGACAAGTTCGGCAGGCGGCGGTCTGCAGATGATGGTTACCGGCGTGGTCAAGACCATGTCGGGTGAATCTGCGACAAGAGCGGCGCTCGGCGCCGGCGCAATCGTCATGGACGTTCTCGCGACCAACGATGGGCGACTTCCCTATCAGAAAATTCAGCGTATCCGGCATCTGCGCCCCGACATGATTCTGCTGTCGGGCGGCGTCGATGGCGGCACCACCTCGCACGTTGTCGAACTCGCCGAAATCATTGCCGCGGCCAACCCAAAGGCCCGTCTTGGCGTTGGTTACGAGCTGCCGGTTCTTTATGCCGGCAACAACCAGGCGCAGGACCTCATTAAAGAGCGACTCGCCGACAAGGTTGCGCTCGATATTACTGATAACCTCAGACCGACGCTCGAAAAAGAAAACCTGATGCCGACTCGTCAGAAGATTCAGCACCTGTTTCTCGAGCACGTCATGAGCCACGCCCCCGGTTACCCGCATCTGATGGAACTCACCGACGAAGACATCATGCCGACGCCTGGTGCGGTTGGCGATATCATGCAGTTGATCAGCAAACGCATGGGTATTACCGTTGTTGGTGCTGACATCGGTGGCGCGACTACCGACGTGTTCAGTGTGTTCAGCGGTATTTACAACAAGTCGGTTTCTGCCAACTACGGCATGAGTTATTCGATCAGCAACGTCTTTGCTGAAGCTGGTCTCGAGAATATCATGCGCTGGGTGCCCTTCGAAATGGAAGAGCATGACCTGCGCAATCGCGTAAAAAACAAGATGATCCGCCCGACTACTATTCCGTCTCTGCTTGAAGAGTTGATGGTCGAGCAGGCCTGCGCCCGCGAAGCTCTGCGCCTGTCGTTCGATCAGCATCGTTCTCTGGCTGTTGGCCTCAAGGGCATTCAGCAGGAAAGAACTATCGGCGACGTATTCGAACAGTCGATGACCGGTCAGACTCTGGTCAATCTGAAGGATCTTAACATGCTGATCGGCTCCGGCGGTGTTCTCTCGCACGCGCCGCGACGCCAGCAGACGGCGATGATGCTGATCGACGCTTTCCTGCCCGAAGGTATTACTCAGCTGACTGTTGACTCGATCTTTATGATGCCGCAGCTCGGCGTTCTCGCCAAAGTGCATGAAGATGCGGCTCTGAGCGTTTTCGAACGCGACTGCCTGATTTATCTGGGCACCTGCGTATCGCCAACCGGCACCGTAAAGAACAACGAAGCTGTGCTAGATTTCACGCTCACCAAAAAGAACGGTGAAAAGATCAGCAAGACTCTCAAAGGTGGCGAATTGAACGTAATTCCGTTGCCGGTCGGCGAAACAGCCAGGGTCTTTGTCAAGCCGAAATGGGGTTTCGATATGGGTGCCGGTGATGGCAAAGAAATCGAAGCCGAAGTGCATGGCGGCGTGGTAGGTGTCATATTCGACACCCGTGGTCGCCCGTTCACCTTCCCCAAAGACAATGCCGAACGCGTTAAGCTGGTTAAGTCTTGGTACAAAGCCATGGATCTTTATCCTGGTCTGTAAGCGAAAGGACAATAATCAATGGCCAGTGCATATACCCCAGGTCTCAAAATCGTTGCAAGAACACTAGTCGAAAAAGACAGAAGACTGCCGCTCAAAGGCGACGTTCATGTTAAGAAGGGCGATCGCGTGACTGCCGAAACGGTAGTTGCCTCGACCAATCTGCCGGGAAACGTTTTTCCGGTTAATATAGCCAACATGCTTGGCTGCGAAGCCCGCGAAATTACTGATTTTCTCGTGAAAAAAGAAGGTGACCTTCTCGAAAAAGATGATGTCATTGCCGAAACTCAGGGTTTTTTCGGGTTTTTCAAAACTTTCGTGCGTTCACCAATCAAGGGAACAGTCGAAAGTCTTTCGACCGTAACCGGTCAGGCAATTCTGCGTGAACCGCCGATTCCGGTCGAAGTCCATGCCTATGTTGATGGCGTTATCGATGACGTATACCCTGAAGAAGGCGTTAAGGTAAATACCGCTGCGACTTTTATTCAGGGCATTTTCGGTATTGGGCCCGAAGTCATCGGCGATCTCAAGATGGCGGTAAATTCGCCTTCAGACGTTCTCGACAAAGACAACATCAAGCTTGAGCACAAAGGCAAGATCATTGTCGGCGGCTCTCTGGTAACAGCTGCCGCGCTCGACCGTGCTGTTGAACTCGGCGTCAAAGGCGTTATCGTTGGCGGTTATGATGCGCATGATCTTAAGGAATTCCTCGGATACGATCTTGGCGTTGCCATCACCGGAACCGAAGACAAAGGCATAACTCTGGTCGTCACCGAAGGTTTCGGCAAAATCAATATGGCCAAAAAAACCTTCGATCTGCTCAAGAACGCCGAAGGCCGCAAAACCTCGATCAATGGGGCAACCCAGATTCGTGCCGGTGTTATCAGACCCGAAGTCGTTATTCCGCTGGCAGATGCCAATATCGCCGATCAGAAGCATGCCGCCAACACCGGTATGACGGTAGGCACTCTGGTGCGCATCATTCGCCAGCCACATTTCGGCGAAGTTGCCAAAGTAGTTTCGCTGCCTGAAAAGCCGGTAATCATACCTTCAGAAGCCAAAGTGCGCGTTGTCGAAATTGAGACACTCAATAAAGGCGAAAAGATGATTCTGCCACGCGCCAACGTTGAAATAATCGAAGAATAAGCCAAGATGACAGAAAAATTCAAAGACATCGATCCCGAGCAGCTCAAGAAAGAGGTCAAAGAAGAGCTCATCAAACGCGAGATTCTCATGGGTCTCGAAGAAGATGAAATAGATCTTTTTGAGTTGTTCAGAGTGCTGCTTAAACACTGGAAGCTGGTAATCGTCATGCCCTTCGTGGTGGCAGTGCTGGTTGCCCTGTACAGTTTGACTCTGCCGAATCACTTCAAGGCGAGTTCGACGATATTCGTTCATTCAAACAGCAAGCTCAGTGCTCTCAGCAGCCTGCCGTTCGCCGGAATGATTCCGGGGCTTGGTGGCGGCGGTGGTGGCGCTGAATATCTTATGGCTTATCTTAAGAGCCGCACAATGAGCGCCCGTATTATCAAACGCTTTGGCATTGCGACCAACCCGGCAATCGTTGGTGAAAGTCCTGATGAAGAGATCAAATACGACGAGATACTCAAGATTGTCGATAAGATTGTGTCAGTTGATAAAGACAAGGATGGTTTGATAACAATCTCTGCAGAGACGCTCTCTCCTGAAGTTTCAGCCGAGATTGCCGCTGCTTACGTCGAGTATCTCAGCAGCTTTGCCCGTGGGCCGCAGAAAGAGAAGCGAGTGTTTATCGAACAGCAGCTCGAAAAGGTAAGTAAAGAGCTCGAACTGGCAGAAGAAACTTTCAAAGCTTTTCAGGATAAACACCAGATGTTTGCTCTCGAACAGCAGGCTTCGAAGGTGATTGAGAAGTTGTCCAGGCTGGAAGCTGAAAAGGTTGAAGCTGGTGTCTCTCTGCAGATGCAGGAGAGTCTGCTCAAATCTTCTGGGAGTGTGCCTGAACTGGTGAAGATCGAAGGCCTGAAAGTCTCTGAAGAAGCTAAAATAGCCGCTCTCGAAAAGGAAATCGGTTCAACCGAAAAAGAAATCGCGCAACTGCCGCAGCTTGCTCTCGAATTCGCCCGCCTTCAGCGAAATCTAAAGGTCAAAGAAAAGGTGTTTGGCGTTCTGACCGAACAGCACGAAATGGCCAAAATAGCTGAAGCCGAAGAAGGCAGCCAGTTCGAAGTCATCGATGTGGCACGGGCTCCTGAACTTAAATCAAAACCACGCCGTTCAATCATGGTTATTCTGGCTGGTTTGAGCGCCGGCGTTCTGGGCGTGTTCGCAGCCTTTCTGATCGAATTCATCCGTCGTCGCAAAGAACAGGAAGCGAAGCACGCCGCCCCGGCTGCCGCCTGATCTGTTCTAACTTCTGTAACAACGCGTAGGGGTTCAACCTGTTGAACCCCTATTCTTTATAAGATGATAATTGCAGAATCTTTGTTAAGAAAAATGGCTTTGTTTCCGCTGTTATTAATAGCACAATGCTCGTGCTCGTGCTCGTGCTCGTAATCGTAAGAATCGCTTTCTCTCTGTTTTCGTGATTATAACAACTTTACAAAATAATGCAGGTGTTTCTCATTGATCACATTATTTTCGTGGTTTAACAGCAGGATCGCAGCAACATACCAGACAACACATCGTCATTCTGCGCGACCTGTTCTTCGAAGCCTTGGCGAAGAAGAAAGTCGCAGAATCCATCTTAAAGATTCATCCGATCCGCTGTCGCCTGCTGAAACGCTCCGCCGTCTCGGCGCTCCAGCTGAACTGGCGGACATCTTTACCTCACTGACTGATTGTGAAGTAATTCTAAAAACTGCTGCTGATGGCGAAGTGCCAGACCTCGAGCGTCGCGAGAAAAAGCGTAAGCGCAGCACCGGGCAATTTTATACCCCCGAAGCCTTGGCAGAGAGGCTGGTGGGGATTGCAGAACCTGGATCAGCTGGCGATATTCTCGACCCGGCCTGCGGCGATGGCAGTTTTTTAATGGCTATGGCAAGGCATCTGGCGCAGAACAATACTCATTCGCAGATTACGCAGATGGCCGCAGATGAGAATGAAGGATTCTTAAGCCGCCTGCACGGTTTTGATATCGATCTGCAGGCTTTGTTTATCTGCCTGACCCGCCTGATATGTGCTTTCCCTGGGTGTGGCTGGCCTGTGTTCGAGCATCGCGATTTTCTGATGAATCCGCCAGATCGGCGCTATTCTGTAATAATTGGCAATCCTCCATATCGCGTTAATCTTGACGATGCTTTTAAAAAGCGTCTGGCTGAGCTTTATGAGACAGGCGAGGGCGAGAAAGATTTATATACTTTTTTTATCGAGGGTAGCCTCAAGGCTTTGCAGCAGGGCGGTCGGCTTGTTATGCTGACTTCACATACCTATCTGGTGAATCATCAGTGCAGCAAAATCAGACGGTTTATTTTTGCCGGCTATTACGCGCGGGCTCTTCTGCTTCTGCCGGCCAGATTCTTCGTGCTGGCTCCTGGCGTTCTGCCAGTCATTCTGGTTGCCGATGCCGAACAGCCACATGATGACAATCAGCTGAATATTTATACTGATTATATAGAAAAAGACGGCTGGGGCCAGTGTTATCAGGCTTCGGCAAAGCTCTTTGAAGCAAGTAACGGCCTTCGCCAGGCGATAGTGCCACCGCAATTGCAGCAGGTTTTTGCCGATATGAACAGTTGCAGCCGGCTTGGCAGCCATTGCCGTGTCGGCGTCGGCATTCAGGAAGCCCTCAAGCGCGATGGCAAGATATCGCGTTACGTCAGCGACAAGAAGATATCGGCAACATATAAGCGCGTTTTGCGTGGACGTGAGCTTGAGCCTTTCAAAATCAACTGGGAAGGCAACTATATCGATTATGGCCCGCATCTGGCCTATGGTGGCGATGAAACAGTCTTTGCCGGGCCTAAAATTCTGTATCAGAATATTCGCAATGAGCGCCTCAAGATCAGGCTGGTAGCAGCTTACGACACTGAAGGCTTTTTTCCGAAAAATTCGCTTTCTTATATTCTTTCTGGATCAAAAGATTTCAGCGAGTGGTTTCTGCTGGGACTGCTCAACAGTCTATTGGTAAATGCCTGGTTCAGCGGCAATTTTCACAGCTTTCACATTACCGTCACGCAGGTGCGCCAGATTCCGTTTCCGACCTGCTCTGCGGCACTACGGCAAAAGATTGCCGAGTTGGCAGAGTTGTTAAGCCGAACTGCCGCCAGCACTGGAAAGTGGCAGAAGGCTTATGAGCAGCTGAATCTGCTGGTATGTGAGAGCTACCTTGGTGTCGGAGATCATAAACAGCTGTTGACAACCTGTGATAATTTTCTTGATCAGGCCGCCGCATTATGATAAATTATTAGCACTCTGATAAATCGAGTGCTAACTGTTTTTGTGCCCTCAGGAGGAAAGGTTCATGCCAACCTACAGCTATAGATGTACAAAATGTAATTCAACATTTGACGCCTTTCATTCAATGTCGTGCAAAGATCCGCAGCACTGCCCTGATTGCGGCGGAGAAGGCACCAAGCTGCTTTCTGCCAGTTCGGTCATTTTCAAGGGCTCAGGCTTTTATTCAACCGACTACCGCGATTCCGGCTATCTCGAAGCCAAAAAGAAAGACGGTAACGGCACCAGCAAACCCGAAAGCAAGCTCGATTCATCAGTCACGCCCGCAGCAGACTCTTCCGCTCCAGCAAAAAAGGCTGAGACTCCAGCTGCGACTCAGGCGCCATCGACCCCCGCGCCGGTAAAAGCCGCCCCTACCGCCCAGGCCGCCTGAAGTAAGTACTTTTACCATTTTTCTGATTTTGCCAGTGTTGCAATGCCCAACTTGTCACTGCGAGGAGACCCTGGTCGACGAAGCAGTCTCAAGGTTTTTTGGACATAGCCCCCTTTTCACTTTTTTCACCGGCGTCAGTGGTGATATCTTTGCGCTAAAAAGCTTCGAAAACGCCGCGTTTTGTCGATAAACATAGGAATGGCGGCGAAACCGACAATTTTAATGACCGGAACCTCTGGCTTTGCGGGCGGCAACATTGCTGCCTGGTTTTTGCATCGCGATTATAGAATCATTGCTCCTGGCAGGACGCGTCCAACTGATAACCGGCTTGAATTTCACCAGATTTCGCGTATAGATCGTTATACCTTCTGGGAAGACATGCTCAAAGATACTGATGTTGTCATTCACCTTGCCGGTCGAGCTCATCAGATGCGTGAAAAACCCGACTCCTATCATCTTTACTTTGAAACAAATTTTGATGGAACGGTTAATCTGGCTCGCCAGGCCGCAAAGCAGGGTGTAAAGCGCTTTATCTTTGTCAGCAGCATCAAAGCGATGATCAGTGACGCCTGCGAAACGGCGCTAACCGAGAACGCGCCCTGCAATCCTCTCGAACCCTATGGACAGTCAAAGCTCAAGGCCGAAATCGAGCTCAAAAAGATCAGCGAAGAAACCGGTATGGAACTGGTGATTCTGCGCCCGCCGCTTATTTACGGCCCTGGAGTAAAAGGCAACTTCGAGAGTCTTGTCAGGCTGGTCAAAAATTTCAGCATTCTGCCGCTTGGTGGCCTGACCAATCGCCGCAGCCTGCTTGCCGTAGATAATCTTGCTTCGGCGGTCGAGACCGCCATGCTCAGCGAAAAAACACCCGGCAAAACCTATCTGCTCAGCGATGGCGAAGAAATTTCGACAACTGAGCTGGTAACCCGCATAGCTGCTGTCTTCAACCCAGCCTGCCGCATCATATCTCTGCCTCAATGGCTCTGGCGCATCTGCTCAAAGATTCCACTTCTGTCCTTTAAAATCGCCCGCCTCGAAGGCTCTTTGCCTGTAGACTCAAGCCTCTTCACAACTGACACCAACTGGCAACCAGCAACCAGCATGCATCAACAGCTTTTGGGGATGGAAGATAGATAGTAGTCTGTTTCATCCTGATTTTATGGAATTTGCAGCCTCGAAGCCAATCCGGAATTGAAAAAAAGTGTCATTTGCGGTAAACTCGATAACCTGATTTCAGCGTAAAATGACATCTTGCGAGGTTTGCTGGTGAAAGTAGTAATATTGGCAGGCGGGCTTGGTTCAAGGATTTCCGAAGAGAGCCAGCTCAAGCCGAAACCCATGATCGAAATCGGTGGCCGACCGATACTTTGGCATATCATGAAGATTTACTCTGCTTATAACATTCATGAGTTCGTTATCTGTTGCGGCTATAAAGGCTACATGATCAAAGAATACTTTGCCAACTACTTTCTTCACATGTCTGACGTGACTTTCGACATGCAGAAGAACAGCATGGAAGTACATCATCGCCATGCTGAGCCATGGCGCGTTACACTCGTGGACACCGGTGAAAACACTTTGACCGGTGGCCGACTCAAGCGAGTTAAAGAGTACGTAAAGAACGATGAAATGTTTGCTTTTACTTATGGCGACGGTGTAGCCAATATCAATATAGCCGATCAGATTGAGTTTCATAAGCAGCACGGAAAACAGGTCACTGTAACTGCAGTTCAACCTCCGGGAAGATACGGTGCTCTGGATATAGAGAGAGATTCAGTGCGTGGTTTTATCGAAAAGCCAAAAGGCGATGGTGGCTGGATCAATGGTGGCTTTTTTCTGCTTTCGCCAGAAGTTATAAGTCACATTAAGGGTGACGAAACAGCTTGGGAAACTACGCCATTGGAGGCACTTGCCAGGAAAGGTGAACTGAAAGCTTTTTTTCATGAGGGTTTTTGGCAGCCGATGGATACTTTGCGCGACAAGAACAATCTTGAAGATATGTGGCAAAACGGTAAAGCTCCGTGGAAAGTCTGGTAATGAGCTTAT
>JAKJFO010000141.1:0-10318 GCA_022704885.1 Candidatus Rifleibacteriota bacterium
TAAAGAAGACGAAACAGCACGCGCTGTATCGGCACATCAGACGGCTCAACCAGATCCGCCGCGCCGTTCCCGCCCTGCAAAAGGCGCCGATGAGCAAAGTCGGCGAATGGGGTTCGGGAATGAGTTTTGTGCGCGATTACAACAATGGCCAGAGCTATGCGGTCGTTGGTCTGGCTACCGGCGGCGACCAGCAGATAAGTGTTACCGGCGTTCGCAACGGGCTTTATCGCGATGCGGTAACTGGCAACACCATCAATGTTACGACTGGCAATATCAGTTTCAATGTTAAAGGCTGTTCTGCCGGCATTTATGTACTCAACGGCCCTGGCAAAATCGGCGAAGACGGAGACTTTCTGCGCTGACCGCCAACCCGCTTAACCAGCAAAGGGCTGTCTCAAGACATCTGAGACAGCCCTTTGTCATGCTTCGCAAGCAGAGAAAATACGTAATCAGGGGCGCGATTCTATCTCAAAACTGCCGCTGGCAGTCTGTTTTGGAGCATCGACAAGCACACTGAGATAATCTATCTGCGCACGCCCCTCTGCCGTGCGCCTCAACCGATAAGTGGTGACAACCTTGCCGTCTGAATATTCATGCTCATCCTGCCAGTCGAAACGAATGCCGCGACGCAGACCAAAAACAATTTCTGGACGGTTGAACAGCAGGTTTATATAAGCTTCAGTAATTTCTATGATTGCCGGCGAATTCTGCCATATATTCTTATGCCAGGCAGTATCTTTAAACAATGATTGTTCTTTAAGATTCAAGGCCGAATCTCCTTTCAACCGAATATTATCCTCGATTACCACATGATCATCGCCAGTCGACGTCTGCACATCGGCGTTGGCCGACATGGAGCAGAACAGCAGCATCGAGCACATGGCAGCGGAAAGCTTTCGCATTAAGATTCTCCTCGCAAGTCAATATATGTCTCATATTACCAGATTCTGGAAAACTTCACAGCGCTGCTGAGGCAGCGAAAAGTGAATTTTTAGACTAAGCCTGCTTCACGCAGAAATTACGGCGACATATTCGACTGCCGGGTCGCAATGCGTTATAATGCATCATGAGCAGGAGATGATTATGTACAACAAGGCAGCAGAATTGATAAAATCGGCAAAGCGTGTGTGCGCCTTTACCGGCGCCGGAATCTCAGTCGAGAGTGGCATTCCGCCATTTCGCGGGCAGGGCGGCCTGTGGAATCAGTATGACCCCAAATTCATCGAGATCGACTACTTTCACGAGCACAACAAAGAGTCATGGGCACTCATCAAAGAAATTTTCTACGATTTCTTTGGCAAGGCCAGACCAAATGCGGCTCATCATGCAATCGCCGAGCTCGAGAACAGAAATATTGTAAAAACAGTGATAACTCAGAACATCGACAACCTGCATCAGGAAGCGGGCAGCAAAAATGTGCTCGAGTTTCACGGCACCGCCAGCCGCATGGTCTGTCTCGACTGCCGCCAGACATTTGCGGCCACCAGTATCGACCTCAACCGTCTGCCGCCAGAATGCCCGAACTGTGTGGTTGGCAGACTCAAACCCGATTTCATATTTTTCGGAGAAGGCATCCCAGAGCCAGCCCGGTCATTGTCATTCAAAGAGGCCGAAATATCAGATGTGTTCATTGTCGTCGGCACGACCGGCGAAGTGATGCCGGCATGTATGATCCCGGCAGCTGCCAGCCGCAATGGCGCCAGCATAATCGAGGTAAACACAAGTCCCTCACGCTTCACCGAAAGCGTGACCGATGTTTTTCTGCAGGGACCGGCCACTTCGGTAATGACAAAACTGCTCGAAAGCATCGGTTGAAACAGCCAAAAAAAACAACCCCGCAGCGGCGTTGAGCCGGCTGCGGGGTTGTTAGTTAAGTCTTGATCAGCTGTTATGAGCTTCAAGAAACTTGATGCGATTTGCAAGAGAGATTTCGACCTGGTAGCCGAGGTCTCTGTAGGTGCCTTTGAGGGTTTTGTAAAGTTCTACAACATTGCGGGCTTTGGCAATTTCTTCTTTGGTTTCGATCGAGCCGATTTCGCGGTCAATGGTTTTCCAGGCATCTGAGAGCATGTTGGTATAGGTCATATAGCTCGGGTTGGTCCAGGGTTTAGGCATACCGGGGTGCATCAGCATATTGAGCATTTCGCCTGAATGGGCGGCTCTGTCCATGGCTTTCGATAAATTGGCGGCGTCGAACGCAAAAGCCGGAACCAGCATGGCAACCATCAAAGCTACGAGCAGATATCTTGCAAACTTATACATTTGTCTTCTCCTGATAATTTTTGATAACGTGCGCCTGCAAACGCAAAACTCATGCCAACACGCCAAAAAGCTTCTGCAAAGATTTTCCCGCGACTATAAGTCCAGTCTGTTGAAAATCTGGCAGTACATTCCGCAAAAATTCGGCAGACAAAATTTGACATAAGATCTTTTAAGAGTTAATAACATCACACCATACAATTTATAGAGAGGTCAGCATGATCGAAATTGTCAGAGTCATCACCATTGCGCAGATCGAAGCGGTTGCAGCACTCGCAGCTGAAATCTGGCGCGAGCATTACACCCCGATAATCGGTGCCGATCAGGTCGAGTACATGATCGAAAAATTTCAGAGCAAAGATGCGATAAAACACCAGATAGATTCAGGAGATCTGGTCTATTATCTTCTCTACGCAGCCCGCCGGCCCGCCGGTTACTTTGCAATTCAGGTAAGAAGCGACGAAGTATTTCTCAGCAAACTCTATGTCGCCAGGCCCAGCCGAAAGCTTGGCCTCGCCAGAATGACCATCGACTTTATCAAAAGCGTCGCGGCAGACAACTGCCTCAAGCGGGTATCTCTGACCATCAACAAAAACAACCGTGAATCGCTGGCCGCCTATGAACGACTTGGCTTCAAAAACGAAAAAGCCGTAGTTACCGATATCGGCAACGGCTTTTACATGGACGATTTTGTATTGGTTCTACCCGTCAAATAACGGCAGCAGGCGCGCTGTTAGAACTTCCCGTATTTGTTCGGCAGCGCAATCGTTCGAATCTGAGTGAACGGAATCAGAATGGTCTGACCGCTCAGATCGATTTTAACCAGCGGATTCACGCCTGATTTGTCGGCATACATGATGACACATATGTATTCTGCTGTTTCGGTGGTGATTCTGACCTTTTGACGACCGACGATCAGGTCATTGATTGTCTGCTCAGAAGACTTGAGATCGATATTGGAATTCGCCGCCCTGAATTTGCGGGTAATCTCACGTACGATCGCCTTCAGAAGCTTGATACCCAAAGCGGGGCTCTGGTTCTGTATCACATCAAAATGGCTGTATTCGAACTTCGCGAGAGTCGTGGCGTCGAGCGCATTAGCGCTGGCCGAACGGTACTGCTGATCAACGAAGGCGATTTCACCAAAAACATCATTTTTTTCGAGAATAGTAATGAAGTTCGAGGCGCCGACCAGCGCACGATAAATCGTCACCCGGCCGCTGAGAATAAAATAAACAGCGGTTGTCGGTGACTGTTCACTGAATATCGGCTCACCCTCGCCAAAACTTACTTCTTCCATGAAGGTGGTCATCAGTTCCAGATCATCGTTACTGAACTCATTAAAAAGAGGATTTTCGCGTAAACGTCCGGCAAGACTCATATCTGCTCCTCATCTGCTAAATTCGATCCAGGGATTCATCTATATTTAAACGAACAGAGAGAATTCTACTGCAAAAGAGCAGTAGCTGCAACAAACAACGACGGGGAATTCTCTCAGGAAATTTTCCTGATCCTGGCGGGAATTTTTCCCGCAAGCAACCTCTGGCATCAGCAAAAATCGCTTTCCAAAAGCTTCTTCAATCATGGCCCGACTTTTGCTTAACAATTAACGAACTCATTATTCAAGCGAACATCAACACAGAACCGACAGGAGGAAAGGGTATGAGAACAACGAACTACATCGAAGGCCTTTTACTTTTCACCGCCATAGTGCTGTTTCTCATCCCGATCCAGAGCCTGGACTCCGCCCGCGATGTACCGCTCTCAGTAGTCGTTGCCATAGGTTCATATGGGCTTCTGCTCATTGCCAGAAGACCTCGTCAGAATGTCAACGCCAGCATCACCACCCGCTCACACCGGACAGCCTGGTATCTGGCGATGACCGGAGTTGTTCTCGGAGTAGTGCTGCACCAGCTGTCAACCGTTTACCAAAGCAGCTTTTTCGTCAGCAACGCAGTGTACATCGCCTGCCTTTATTATGGCCTGGCGCTCAGCATGCTGGTGTTCTCGTTCATCAACCGGCAGACACCGGTCAAACGCAGCGAACACAATTTTCTGCCCAAACATCGCTTCAACACTCTGGAGCTGAGCATATGAAATAATACACAGAGATTCTAACGCTTTCAGAGATAACGATTCACCACCTGGATGGCCTTCTCCCGCCAGGTGGTGAACTTTTTCAGGTGGGTTTGCCAGCTTTCTGAAAAGTGGTCAGAAAAAAACAGTCGCCGCCCTTCAGCAGGAAGCTGCAAAAGTAGCGCCCAGGCATGCAGAAGCTGGTGCGGCGAACCTGCTGCGATGAGATCATCTTCGGTCATTTCGTCGTTGCAGCGCTTCAAAAAGCAGCGCCCGCCATCTGAGTAGAGCTTGTCGCCGATAACCGGGTGACCGATATGAGCGAGATGCGCGCGAATCTGATGTTTTCTGCCGGTTTCGAGTCGTGCCAGAACGAGGCTGCAGCTTTCGCCGGCCGCAATGCGTTCGAAATGCGTTTTCGCCGCAATACCGTCGGAAGCGACAATCATCTGATAATACACCGGCGGGCAGGCGGCTTCGCGCAGCGGGGCATCAACGGTCAGCGACTCCTGCTCGAAAACGCCATTTACCAGCGCAAGGTAGAACTTGCCGGCGACGATACGCCCTGGTTCGCGCCGCAGTGACCGCGTCGCAAACGGCTTTTTGAGATACAGCATCAGACCACTGGTTTCGCGGTCAAGACGGTGCATGGGATTGATCTCTGGCAGATTTTCATCGCGGCGCAGAACAGCGGTCATGGTCTGGTAAAAAAAACGGCGATTACTGTGCACCGGCAGATCAGCCGGTTTGCTGACCAGAATCAAGTTTTCGTTTTCCCATATTTTCTGGTATGCGGTGTCAAGATCAGGCTCAGTAAAATCATCGATGGCAAATTGCACTACGTCTCCATTCGCCAGCACGCGTTCAGGCCGGCTGATCTCGCCGCTTACGCGCACCTGGCCGACGGAAATTTTTCCCAGCCAGTACTGGCGGTCATGGTAGGTGAAGCGGCGACACAGCGAATCGATCAGCGACTCCCCGGCATATTTTTCGGTCACCTCTGAATTGAGTTCGAGCCGATATTTCATGGTTTCGCGATTATAGCAGATTTACCTGCAAACTGTGCTATAATATCGAAAAAATGGAGGCCGAACATGGCATACTGGCTGATGAAATGTGAGCCGACAGCTTACTCAATCGAAGATCTGCAAAGAGACAAAACCACCAGCTGGGAAGGCGTTCGCAATTATCAGGCCCGCAACTTCATGCGCGACACCATGCAGGCTGGCGACATGGCAGTGTTTTACCATTCGAATGCCGAGCCGTCGGGCGCAGTCGGAATAATGAAGGTCGTCAAGACCGGTTACCCTGACCACTTTGCCTTCAAAGTCGACCACAAATACTTCGACGCACGAAGCACACCGGAAAAGCCCCTGTGGTATATGGTCGATGTCGCTTTTTTGGCCAGATTTCCCGAGATTGTTCCCCTGGCAAAGATAAAGGCTGAGCCTCGCCTTAAAGGCATCATGGTGGCACAGCAGGGCACGCGACTCTCAGTTCAGCCTTTATCAGAAGAGCACTTCAAAATCATCTGCGAGCTCGGTGGCTGCAGCATACGGTCTTGACAGCAGCAAAACAAATGCTTTCAGCCGGAGCAATTTTTGTTGAATTTCTGGCAGATAAAATGAGAAAATAGAAAAAAGAGGATATTTGTGTCAGGAGGCTGCTCATGAATAGCTACCCACGAGCCAGCTACCGGCTGCAGATGCATGCGCACTTCAACTTTGCCATGCTGGCCGAGCATCTCGATTACCTGCAACAGCTCGGAATCAGCCATTTATACCTGTCGCCCTGCCTGCAGGCAGTCCCGGGCAGTCTGCATGGCTACGACGTTGTCGACCACACCCACATTAACAGTGAACTCGGCGGCAATTACGGTTTTGAGCGACTGGCAAAGCTGCTTGCCGATAGAAAGATGAGCATCATTCTCGACATCGTGCCCAACCACATGGCCGTGCGCTGCCCGGAAAACCCGTGGTGGTGGGATGTTCTCGAAAACGGCCCTTCCAGCCAGTTTGCCAGCTACTTTGATGTCGACTGGCATTGCGAATCTGACCATTTTTCAAATCTGATACTTCTGCCGGTTCTCGGTGACCATTACGGAATCGTGCTTGAAGCCGGCGAGCTGCAGATCGAGCATGTTAAGGGAAAATTCACCCTGAATTATTTCGAAAACGTCTTTCCGGTAGCACCAAGATCGCTGCCGATAATTCTCGAGCAAGCCTACAAAGATAGTGGCATCGATGAACTCGGCTATCTGGCCGGAGCTCTGCAGTCGCTGCCACACGCTTCGTCGCGCGACTTCGATAAGATTCGGCGCCGGCAACGCGACAAGGCCGTACTATTCGAAATGATGAATGCAATGTGCAAAGATGTTGATGGCTTCGAAGAAGCCATCAACAAAGCGGTGAGCATTGTCAATCAGAATCACGACCAGCTCGACATGCTTATCGGCCGCCAGAACTACAAGCTGGCATACTGGAAACTGTCGCATTACCAGGTGGGTTATCGCAGATTCTTCAACATAAACTCGCTGGTCGGACTGCGCATGGAAGACGACAGAGCCTTTCGCGACTCACACCAGCTGGTGATTGAACTGGCGCAGAAAGGAAGCGTAGATGGTTTTCGTGTCGACCATCCGGATGGCCTATTTGCTCCGACAGATTACCTCACCCGCCTTCGAAAAGCATGTCCGGAAGCAATCATCGTCGTTGAAAAAATTCTCGAACACAACGAACAGCTCAACCCACGCTGGCCGGTTTCAGGCACCACCGGCTATGATTTTCTCAATCTGGTCGATGGATTGCAGATCGACCCCGCCGGTTACGAGAAACTCATACAGTTCTGGCAGGAGTTTATCGGAGAGACACATGATTTTAAAACACTGGTTTACAGGGCAAAAAAACAGGCGATAAAAAAGCTGCTGGGCAGTGAAATCAACCGGCTTGCCGACGATCTGGCGCAGATCTGCGAAAAACATCGACGCTATCGAGATTTTGCCCATCAGCAGCTTTATGAAGCTCTGGTCGAAGTCGCTGCCGGATTCGATATTTATCGAACCTACATGGAGCCGGAAACCGGCAATATTTCAGAGACAGATGCAAGAGCGATCAGCACAGCCATAGACAGGGCCAGAGCAACAAAGCCGGAATCGGGTGATTACATTTTCGACTTTATCGCCGACATTCTTCTGCTCAAGCTGCGCGGCGACGAAGAAAGCCTGTTCATCAGAAGATTTCAGCAGTTCACCGGCCCGGTCATGGCTAAAAGCCTTGAGGATACCGTATTCTACATTTTCAACCCGCTGACCGGTGTCAATGAAGTCGGTGGTAATCCTGCCACTCCTGCCACCTCAGTCAAACGCTTTCACGAATGGTGCAGAAATACTTCAAAAAAGTGGCCACTTACCATGTTAGCAGGCTCGACGCACGACACCAAACGCAGTGAAGATCTACGCGCCAGACTTGCCCTGCTCAGCGAGATTCCAGATCACTGGCGTACTGCGGTCAAAAAATGGCACGAAATGAACGCAAAATTAAGAATTGGCAGCGCACCTGACGCTAACACCGAATACCTCCTCTACCAGACTCTTGCCGGCGCCTGGCCAATCGAGAAGGAGCGGATAGTTCAGTATATGCAGAAGGCAGTACGTGAAGCCAAAATTCATTCAAACTGGTCAGAGCCCGACCAGAAGTTTGAAACAGAACTGACCGGGTTCATCGGCCGGATTTATGAAAACGATGAATTCATCGGCTCCCTGGCCGATTTTGTTGGCAAACTGACAGAACCTGGCTGGATAAATTCGCTTTTGCAGCTGACCTTACGGCTGACAGCACCAGGGTTTCCTGATATTTACCAGGGCTGCGAAATATGGAACAATAATCTCACCGACCCCGACAACCGTCGTGCAGTAGACTTTGTTCGCAATCTGGAATTGCTTAAACAGCTTGCAGGGCGAAGTTGCCGCGAAATCATGAATGACATGCAACATGGACTGCCGAAGCTGTTCGTCATCAAAACTCTTCTGGCCTTGCGAAACAGGGTGCCAGCGTTCAATGAACCTGACAGTTACCAAGCCATGGAGGTTTCAGGCAGCCATCACTCCGACATAATAGCCTTTATGCGTGGAGCCTCGGTAATCACGATCGTCCCGCGCCACCATTTCAGCCGAAAAAACCGCTGGGACGCCACGCGGATCAATATTCCACCCGGTCGCTGGCAGAACGTGTTCACCAGCCAGATCGTCGACTGTGGCACGAACAAAATCAGGGATCTTCTGAAGGAATTTCCGGTTGCAGTTCTGGTCGATCTAGATCAGACAGAGGAGTTAACATGACGAAGTTCAGAATATGGGCCCCCAAAGCGAAAACAATGAACCTGTGTACAGACAACGGCGAATATCAGATGATCCCGGAAAGAGACGGGTTCTGGCACATCGAATTGAAGAATCTCAAGCATCCTGTTTTGTATGCATACAAGATCGACAAAAGCGGCCCCTACCCTGACCCGGCTTCGCGTTTTCAGCCTGAAGGCGTGCATGGCCGTTCGCAGCTCTGGCAGGATGATTTCGAGTGGCATGACCAGAACTGGCAGGTGCCAGCTCTCAAAGATGCGATCATCTACGAAGTGCACACCGGCACATTTACGCAACATGGAACATTCGCAGGAATAATTGACAAACTCGATTACCTGACAGAGCTTGGCATAACCCACCTTGAACTCATGCCGGTGGCGGCTTTTCCGGGAAACCGCGGCTGGGGCTATGACGGCGTAGCGCTTTATGCACCGCACAGTTCTTATGGCACGCCGGATGATCTTAAACGACTGGTTGACGCCTGTCATCAGCGCGGTCTGGCGGTGATTCTCGACGTTGTTTACAATCACCTCGGCCCTGACGGCAATTATCTCGGTCTTTATGGCCACTACTTTGCGCATCGTTACCACACGCCATGGGGTGATGCCGTCAATTTTGACGGCGCCTACAGTGATCAGGTGCGAGAATTCGTGATCGACAACGCTCTGATGTGGCTGCGCGATTTTCATTTCGACGGCCTGCGCCTCGACGCGGTGCACGCAATCTTCGACTTTTCGGCCGTGCATATTCTTGAAGAACTGCAGACAAGGGTCGACCGGCTCTCAGCCACCACCGGGCGTTCATATAGTCTCATTGCAGAAAGCAGTCTCAACGACCCGAGAATACTTGAAAACCCACAACGCGGTGGTTATGGACTGGCGGCACAATGGCTCGATGACTTTCATCATGCCGTACACGTAATGCTGACCGGCGAGCAACAGGGCTATTACATAGACTTCGCCGGACATGCTGACCTTGACAAGTGCCTCAACGACTATTTCATCTGCGACGGGCGCTACTCGACCTATCGAAAGCGACGGCATGGTCGATCAGCCACAGCACTGCCACCCGAGCGCTTTATCGTTTCGACTCAGACGCACGACCAGGTTGGCAACCGCGGCAACGGTGAAAGACTATGCCATCTGACAAGCCTGCACAACTGCCAGATCGCTGCGGCGCTGATGTTGCTTTCGCCGTTTGTTCCGATGCTCTTTCAAGGTGAAGAATGGGCCGCCAGCACGCCTTTTCTATATTTCACCGACCATGTCGACAAAGGCCTCGCAAAGGCGGTCAGAGAAGGGCGAAAACGCGACTACGCATTTCTCGGCGGTAAAGTGCCCGACCCGCAGGCCGCGACGACTTTCCGGCGCAGCATTCTTAAATGGTCTGAGACAGCAGATACCGAACATGGTGCCATGATCGAATGGTACAAAAAACTTATCGACCTGCGCCGCCAGTATCTAGATGAGATCAGAAAAAGCCGGCGATCATTCAGACCGGCAAGAAGCAGCAAGGATGTCTATGTTTACGATGCTGGCAGAATAAAGGTTCTGGTCAATCCAGACGGCAGAAGCGCCAGCTTTGCCGATGCCAGTCTGGCCAGGGCACGCATAATCATGCAGAACCGCC
>JAKJFO010000141.1:10328-10578 GCA_022704885.1 Candidatus Rifleibacteriota bacterium
CCGATGAAAGAGTCGACGAATATCGCCACTGCCACAGAAAACCAGCTCTGGCACAAAAACGCCATTATATATGAAGTTCATGTTAAGGCATTTTACGACAGCAATGGCGATGGCATCGGCGATTTTCCCGGGCTGACGCAAAAGCTCGACTACATTCAAAGTCTTGGCGTCAATACTATCTGGCTGCTTCCCTTTTATCCGTCACCTTTTCGCGACGATGGCTACGACATTTCGAACTATCTCGACGTTC
>JAKJFO010000142.1 GCA_022704885.1 Candidatus Rifleibacteriota bacterium
GGCAGATGACCCCGGCAGTGACGTTGACGACAACGATTTCTCCGATATGTAGCAGATACGGCCACCCGCATGTTTTTCGACGGGTGGCCGTTGCTTAACATTTCTTTAAATTGTCTGTCGAACTTATTCGCGAATCATGATATAATCCATAAACTTATGCCCGATCCCGGGGTCGGTCGTTTCGCTTCCGGGGCAGAAAAGCGAGGGAGTTCAGTGTCACGCATAGGATTAATAGCAGGTAGTGGAAGGTTTCCACTCTATTTTGCGCAGGCCGCAAAGCAGGGTGGCAATGAAGTGGTAGCAGTAGCTATACGTGAAGAAACGTCGCCCGAACTCGAAAAGCTTGTCAACCAGATTCACTGGTTCCATGTAGGCGAGCTGCAGGGAATGATCGATACTTTCCTGAATGCACGCATCGAGCGTATCGTGATGGCCGGTAAAATCACCAAAACCCTGATGTTCGACCGCATCAGACCAGATGCCCGGCTTATGAAAGTTTTTGAAAAGACTCCGATTCGCAATGATGACGCACTTTTGCGCCAGCTCAGCGAGGAATTTATTGCAGAAGGCATCCATGTCTGTGATTCGACAACCTTTCTCTCGGTTCTGCTCCCCGAAAAGGGTATTTTAACCAGCAGAAAGCCGAGCGAAGAAGAGCTGCTCGATATCAAATACGGGCATGAAATTGCCAAACAGATTGCCGGTCTCGATATTGGCCAGACTGTTGTCGTAAAAAACCGCGTTATTCTCTCGGTTGAGGCAATCGAAGGCACCGATCAGGCGATTCAGCGTGGTGGGCTGCTTGGCAATGGCGGCGTAACCGTCGTTAAGGTTGCCCGCCCGAAGCAGGACATGCGCTACGATATCCCGACGATCGGTGTCGACACTATCCGTAATCTGATTGCCGCCAAGGCACGTTGCCTGGCCTTCGAAGAGAAGAAAACCCTGCTGCTTGACCGTGAGGAAGTAATTAAACTGGCTGATTCAGCCGGTATTGCCATCATGGTCGTCTGATCTGCTGCTTTTCAAAAGAGGTTAAAATGAATAGTCAAGGCGTTAATATTGGGGTTATCGGTATCGGCCATCTCGGAAAACACCATGCCAGGCTTCTTGCCGAAATTAACGGCGCTCACCTGGTCGGAATTGCAGATGTAAATGAAGCTGCCGGCCGTGAAGCTGCTGAAAAATACAATGTTCCTTATTTTAAAGATTACCGCGAACTCGCCTCGGTTGCCTCTGCTGTAACCGTAGTCGTGCCGACTTTTCTGCATCATGAGGTTGCCCGCTTTTTTCTTGAACGCAACATTCATACTTTTATCGAAAAACCGATCACCAAAACGCTTGAAGAAGCTAACGATCTGGTTGCCCTTGCCAGCAAGAAACAGCTGACTCTGCAGGTCGGTCATGTTGAACGCTTCAATGCCGCTATCATCAAGCTGCAGTCTCTTTGCGAAAGTCCGCGTTTTATCGAATGCCAGCGCATGGGACCGTTCTCCCCGCGCATTCAGGACGTAGGTGTCGTTCAGGATCTGATGATTCACGACATCGATATTGTTCTGTCACTCGTTAAGTCGCCGATAAAACGTGTCGATGCCGTTGGTATTCCGGTACTCACCGAAAACGAAGATATCGCCAATGCCCATATCGTTTTTGAAAACGGTTGTATCGCCAATCTGACCGCTTCACGCATCAGTGACGAAAAAATCCGCAAACTCCGCATTTTCGAAATGGACAAATACTGCTCCCTCGACTATGCCAACCAGGCAATTACACTGCGCCGCAAATCGAATCTCGAAGAAAAAATCATCCAGGAAGAACTCGAAGTGCACAAAGCCGAACCGTTGCGCCTTGAACTCGAGCATTTCATCACCTGTATCAACGAGCGCCGCAAACCCCTGGTTACCATCGAAGACGGTAAAAATGCCCTTGAAGTCGCCCTCGAAATTCTCGAGCAGATCAAGAGCAACCTGCCCGCTTCTCATTAAGCCTTTATGGGTTCTACAAACAGTCTGGGCCGCTTTTTCTTTGAATGGCGCGATAAACTGCCGGTGCCTCTGGCATTGGCAATGTTCACCTGCGCCCGGCCGCGGCCACTGAACTGGCTGCTCGGAATGCCGTTCGTGCTGGCCGGCGAAGCCCTGCGCATCTGGGGCCTGATGCACATCGGCCCGACCACCCGCACCAGAGAGATCTGTGCCGACGCACTGGTTACGACCGGCCCTTACAGCTGCTGCCGCAATCCCCTTTATCTTGCCAACCTTCTCAAAATCATCGGATTCATGCTGATTGCAGGTAATCCGGTCTATGCAGCCTGCGTTCTCGTTTTCTATACCGTCGAATTTGCAACGATGATTCCTTACGAAGAAAATTTTCTGGCAGAGAAGTTTCCGGAAGCCCACAAAGCTTACCGCGAAGCTGTGCCGATGTTTCTGCCAAAGACCGGCTCTGGCAAGGGCCTGTCTGCTGAACCGCGTTTTGAACTGCGCGATGCCATTAAGTCAGAAAAGCGTACTTTTGCTTCAACCTCGGCAATACTGCTGGTGCTTACACTCTGTTCGATCTTCCGCCGGGAGAAATGCTCTTGACCAGTATCAGACCAGCTGACAGCAACAAGCCTGGCCGGGTTTTCTTTCTGGCTGGTGAACAGAGCGGCGATCTGCATGGCTCTCTGGTTATCGGCCACCTGAAAAAATTGCTGCCAGACCTGAAGGTTGACGGTATCGGTGGCCCGATGATGGCAGCAGCTGGTATGAACTGCATTCACAGCAGTGATGAGCTGGCCGTGATCGGTTTTGTCGAAGTTATCAAGAATCTCCGTCATCTTTATAATATCCTTGCCGACGTCAGAGAGTGGCTTACCCGTGAACGTCCTGATGTCGTGGTACTCATTGATTATCCCGGTTTCAACCAGCGGGTTGCCGAAATTGCCCGTGACCTGGGCATTCACGTTCTCTACTATATCTGCCCGCAGGTATGGGCCTGGCACGCCAGTCGTGTCGAAAAGTTCACGCGCCTGATCAATGAAGCGGTCGTGGTTTTTCCGTTCGAAGTCGATATCTGGGCAAAGGCTGGTGCTGAAGTGAACTGGTTCGGTCATCCGCTTATCGGCGTTGCAGAACCCACCAACAGCAAAGAAGAAATTCGCAGAATGATGCAGCTTGGCGATGCTTCCCTCGTCAGCCTGCTCCCCGGCAGCCGAACCCAGGAAATCTATTACATTTTCCCCGTGCTTCTCGACGCTGCTGAACTGATTTTAAAGCAGAAGCCCAATACGAGGTTTCTGCTGCCGGTCGCCAGTACTATCGATGATGAACGCATCCTCGCGCACCTGCGTGGCCGCAACCTGCCGATTACCATGCTGCGCGGCCAGACATATGACGCCATTTCCGTTTCAGACGTCTGTCTCGTCGCTTCAGGAACCGCCACCCTCGAAACCGCTATCATCGGCACGCCCATGGTTGTCGTTTACAAGGTTAACTGGCTGACATCGCTGATTTCAAAGTTTGTTATCGAAGCTGAACATATCGGTCTGCCGAACGTAATTGCCGGGCGCCGCATCGTGCCCGAATTCATCCGTGGCGATTTCAAGCCTGATGTCATTGCCAGAGAGGCCTTGAGCATTCTTGACGACCCGCAGAAACAGCAGACCATGCGTGAAGAGCTTGCCAGAGTCAGAGCCAGTCTCGGTGAAACCGGCGCCAGTCAGAGGGTCGCCGGGCATCTGGCGAAGAGAATTCAGGAGCTGCACCAGAAGTGAACACCCTGAAACGAGTTCTCAGCTACTTTTTTGATTATATGCCCTACCTGCTGGTAGGCATCTTCTGCAGCGCCATCGTCGCCGTCTGCACGATTTTTCCGGCCTGGATCATGAAGAGCGTCGTTAACGACGTTCTGGTGCAGCGCAGTATGGATATGCTGCACTGGATCGCTCTGGCGCTCGTTGTCGTCATGTTCGTCAAAGGCATCGCCCATTTTCTCGAAACCTATCTGATGCATTACGTGTCGCAGAGCATTTTGCGCCGTATCAGAAGTGCCTGCTTCGACCGCATGCTCGAACTGTCGCTGTCTTTTTACGAAAAACAGCGCACCGGCCAGCTTATGAGCCGTATTACCGCAGATGTTCTGGTTCTGCAGAATCTTCTGACCAGCTTTTCTTCGCTGATTGGCGATGTTATCGCTTTTATCGGCTTCTGCGGCTACATTTTCTACCTGCACTGGAAACTGGCAGTCATCTCGATTGTCATCATTCCGTTCATCGGCGCCCTGATCAACAAATTCAGCCGCAAGATGAAGAAGATCGGCTCGCGCATGCAGAGCCGCATCGGCGATATTTCGTCGGTTCTGCAGGAATTCATCACCGGTATCAAGGTCGTTAAATCGTTTACCCTCGAAGATTTCGTCAGAGACCGTTTCGAGCAGGCCAACGGTGCCAATTTCTCTGAAACCATGCGCGGTGGCCGCATAAATGCCGCAACCACCCCCGTGATCGAATTTATCAACACCTGCGGCCTGGCCATTATTTTCTGGTATGGCGGCTACGAAGTCATTCACGGCAATCTCGATGCCGGCCAGTTGATCAGCTTTCTGACTGCCCTCGTTGGTCTGTTTACGCCGATAAAAAACCTTTCGCGCATGAGTAACGTCATTTCGCAGTCTGTTGGCGCGGGTGAACGCGTATTCGAAATTATCGACGCCCATGTCGACGTTAAAGAACGCCCTGAGGCTCACGAAATGAAGACCTGCCGCGGCGAAGTCGAATTTCGCAACGTCAGCTTCGCCTACAATAAGAACGAACCGGTGCTCAACAATGTCAGCATCAAAGTTGCTCCCGGTGAAGTAGTTGCCCTGGTCGGTCCTTCCGGCGCCGGCAAAACGACTTTCATCAACCTGATCCCCAGGTTCTTCGACGTTTCTGACGGGGCGGTCATGATCGATGGCGCCGATGTTCGCGACCTGACCCTCAACAGTATGCGCCAGTTTATCGCCATGGTCCCCCAGGAAACGCTTCTGTTCTCAGGTACAATCGAAGACAACATTCGCTTTGGCCGCCTCAATGCCACCCATGAAGAAATCCTTGAAGCTGCTAAACTTGCTAACGCCCATGACTTCATCATGAGCCAGCCAGACGGTTACGACACGATGCTCGGTGAGCGTGGCGTCAACCTTTCCGGCGGTCAGGCACAGCGTGTCGCCCTTTCACGTGCTTTCCTGAAAGATCCCGGTATTCTGATTCTCGACGAAGCCACCAGTGCTCTCGATTCCGAGACCGAAAACCTGATCAAGGAATCGCTTAACCGCCTGATGGCCAATCGCACCACCTTCATGATCGCGCACCGGCTTTCAACCGTCGTTAAAGCCGATAAAATTCTCGTTCTGCAGCGCGGTCAGATCGTTGAGATTGGCTCGCACAGCCAGCTTCTCGAAAAACAGGGGCTGTACTCGAATCTTTACAGATCGCAGTATGCCGATCAGGTGAATTTATGACCAGAACCATGCAGCACCAGGAAACTGCCATCGCGGCCGCCAGCACGAAACGGCCGCCGCGCACCGCTGCGGTTTCTGCAGGTCTGCGGCTGAAAGCCATGCTTCTGGTTGGTCTGATCAGCTCTTTGAATTCTCTGATCCGCGTTGAACAGACGGGCTTCACCGATTTTGCCGCGCACCGAAAAATTGACCGCCCGGTTCTCATTGCCAGCTGGCATGGAACGCTTCTTGTTCCTCTCTATTGTCTTAGAGGCCTTAATCTTGTTATCATGAGTTCGCTTTCAGATGATGGCGAACTTATGGCCATGGTGCTTGAACATTTTAAGCATTTTCCGATCCGCGGTTCGTCTTCGCGCGGCGGCATGCGGGGTCTGCTTGAAATGGTTAAAATGGTAAAAGGCGGCATGAACGCTGCTCTGACCGTTGACGGGCCACGCGGGCCCCGGCACGAAGTCAAACCGGGCATGGTGATGATTGCTCAGAAATCTGGCGGCTACATTCTGCCGGTCGGAGTTGCCTGTTCGCATAAGCTGACCGTAAACAGCTGGGATAAAACCGAAATCCCGCTGCCATTCAGTCGGGTGGTAATGCACAGCGGCCGACCGTTCGTCATCGATGCCGCGACCAGCGTTGAAGAGGGTTGCGAAATGATCAGGCAGAGCCTGTTCGAAAGTAACAGGCAGGCTGAAATCTATCTGAAATCTGGAAATACCTGTGAAGTCTGAACTGACCGGAAAGAAAAAACTGCTGATTGTAGCCGGAGAAACCTCTGGCGACTTTTACGCAGCATCATTGATCGACGTATTGAAAAAATACGGCGACTTCGAAATTTTCGCCGTTGGCGGTATTCAGACGCAGCAGCGCGATGTCACCATGCTCTGCGACAGCACCAACTGGGCGGCGATCGGTCTTTTCGAGGCAATAAAACAGGCCCCGCGCCTCTGCCTGGTTCTTTACCGGCTGAAAAAATTTCTGATGAAAAATCGGCCGGATCTGGTGATTCTTGTTGATTACCCGGGCTTCAACATGCGCCTGGTGCATGCCGCGAACAAGCTCGGTATTCCGACTCTCTATTATTTCCCGCCCAGCAAGTTCGCGACCGACCCGGCCAGCGTTACCGACGCTGCCGGCAGTATCACACGGGTTGCCGCCAATTTTGCTTCGACCTATGAAATCTACAAGGCCGCCGGCGCCAATGTCGAGTTCGTCGGGCACCCGCTCCTAGATCACGCCAAACCGGTGATGACCGCCGAAGAAACCTGCCGCAAATACGGTCTCGACCCGGCCCGCCCGGTTATCGGTCTCTGCCCCGGTTCACGCCGCAGTGAACTCGGCCAGCTCCTGCCAGTCATGCTCGCCGCCGGCAAGATAATTCATCAGCGCTACCCGGAATATCAGTTTATCGTGCCGGTTATTGCCACCGAAGGCCCTGAAGTATTTGGTGTTCAGAAATCTGATCTGCGCGAACAGCTCAAAGCCAGCGGCATACCAGTTACCCTTGCCGAAGGCAAGATTTACGATGTCATGCGCCTTGCGAAAATCCTGCTGATCAGCTCCGGCACCGCAACTCTCGAAGCTACGTATGTCGGCACGCCAATGGTCATCTGCTACAAGGTTTCAGTCTTTACCGAGATTCAGGCCAGACTGTTCTACCGGTTGCCCAAATTTATCGGGCTGCCGAACATAATCATCAATAGAATGGCTATTCCTGAACTGATTCAGCACGACCTGACGCCGGAAAATCTTGCTGCCAGGGCTTTTGAACTGCTCGAATCAACTGAAAAGTATGAACAGCAGAAAAACGACTTCGCCGATGTCATCGCGCATCTCGGCGAACCCGGGGCACACGAGAGAGTCGCCGAGATGGTCGTCGACCTGCTGCGCAACCCGGCGCCCGTAAAATAACCATGTCTGCAGTGCAGATTCTCAGAAAATCTGTTTTACTTTTCTCTAAAACTCTCTGCCGCATGCCGGAAAAGGCCGCCGCCTCTCTGGCCGCCGGCGCCGGTCTCGCAACCTGGCTGGCCTGGGGAAACGAACGGCGTCGTATCGAAAGCTGTATCGACCGGGTTTACTTTCGCCTGAACCGGCAGATTCCCGCCCCTGTAGAGCTGATTGTCCGAAATGCTTTTATACATTTTTCGGTGGCAGTCTGTGAACTGCTGCGCTTTCCGACCCTGACCGCAGAAAATCTGGCGGCCCGCGTCAGTTTCAAAGACCGCGAAAATGTCGACAAGGCTCTGACAACGGGCAGGGGCGTAATTCTCGCCTTGCCGCATATCGGCAACTGGGAAATCCTCGGTGCCGCGATTGCCCATGCCGGCTACCGCATCAACTCATTTTATCTCGCTCAGAAAGAAGACGAACTTGGCGGGCTGCTCGATCATTTTCGCCAGTATTCCGGCATCATTCTGCATGACCGTGACCGCGGCGGTGTCAAAGCCCTGAAAGCACTGCGGGCTGGCGAAATGCTCGGCATGATTGCCGACCAGGATGGAGCCAACAACGGGGTTTATATGAATTTTCTCGGGCACTGGGTCAGCATGCCGGCCGGGCCGGCAAACTGGAGCCTGAAGACCGGCGCCGCTCTGGTGCCGTTGTTTTCCTTGCGCCAGGGGCATGGCTTCAATTATCAGGCAGCGTTTTTGCCGGCAATGGCAGAAGAGGAGCAGGGCAGCCACGGTGAAAAAGTTATTGCCCGCACAGTCAGGCTGGCCCGCTGGATGGAAAACATTATTCTTGCTCACCCTGACCAGTATCTCTGGTTCTACGATCGCTTCAAACCCAGACACGAAGCCTGGATAACCGCTGAGAAAAAACGTGATGGCCAGATGTGGCACGGAAACCCGCGTTATGGCTCTTAGTAGAAAAGCATTTCTGGCATTACAGGCTTATCGCCTGCTGCACGGTGTCGCAGCGATGACCGGTGCTGCGGCAGCGCCGATTCTCAGCCATTACAGCCGCCGCGTCAAAAACGGTTTTAAAGACTTTTTCGGTCAGGTTCAGACTGCGACCGGCCCGGTTCTCTGGGTCCACGGGGTGTCGATGGGCGAGTCGATGGTGGCCGCCGGCTTTGTGGCAGAATTGCGCAAGCGGTTTCCGGCTTATCAGATTGCCTTTACCACAACCCATCCTGATGTCTATGCGAATATCTGCAAACGTGGTATTGCTGACCTGACGGCTTTTTTTCCGCTCGATAATCTGGTTGCCATGCAGCGGGTCTTTGACCGCTGGCGGCCGCAGGCGGTGTTTGTCGCAGAAACTGACTTCTGGCCCGAATTTTCATGGCAGTGCCGTAGTCGAAATATTCCTCTTATTTTGATCAACGGCCGTATCAGCGAAAAAATCGCCAGGTTCTATCAGCAGTTTCCTGCTTTCGCAGAACTGGTCTTTCCGGCTTTTTCACTGCTGGCGGTTCAGACTTCTGTCGACGCCGAACGCCTTTTCAGTCTTGGAGTAACCGCTGATCGGGTAAAAGTGCTTGGCAACATGAAAGCCGACCTGACACCGGTTGCCACTGCCTCACTAGAACCGTTCAGAGTCTGGCTTGGGTCGCGCCGCTGCCTGGTGCTCGGCTCGTTGCATCCCTCTGAATTCGCGGTCCTGAAAACGGCGCTGCCGCATTTTGCTGAAAGTGGTGTCGCCGTGATTCTTGCCCCGAGAAACCCGGCAAATTGTGCTCCATGGCTCGAAGAACTGAAAAAAAATGGCTTTACCACAGGCCTGCGCAGCCAGATTGATACCGGGACCGCGTCTGATATCCTTTTACTCGACAGCATGGGCGAACTCGCATCATTGTACCGGCTTGCCGATGTGGCATTTGTCGGTGGCTCAATCGATGCCGCTGTCGGCGGCCATAACCCGCTCGAAGTCATGCAGCAGCACGTTCCCCTGCTGATGGGGCCGAACTGCCGTAATTTTACCGACATTGTCGAACAGCTCAAAAGCGCCGGCGGTATCGAAATCGTCACCGATGCCACTCAACTTCAGAATGCCGTAAAAAGCCTGCTTGCCGACAGAAACCTTGCCTCAGCCAGAGTTGCAGCGGCTGAGGCAGTGCTTGCCGCCAGCCGTGGCTGTCTGCAGCGAACTCTTCAGTCTGTAAGTTCTCTGGTCTCGCTGTAGTTGCCAGAACTTTTTAACCTTACGCTCCATCCGGGTGAATTGCCTTGCCCGGCTATTTATCTATCACTGCATAAAGAAAACTGGTTTGTTACTGCAGTCTGACCGATAAAACGCGCCCTCAAAAAGTTCATGTTTATTTCTGCTGTTTTTAATTGATGAAAAACTCAGATCCTCATGACAATTTGCCGAAAATGTATTATAATTAATTTGAACAAATGTTCAAAACTGTTGTTCAAAGCAAATGTTCGAAAAAGAAACAGGTGACACATGCAAAAAACCGGATTGGAAACCCGTGAACTGATTATGCAGGCGGCTATCGAGGCTTTCGCCAGCCGTGGCTTTAAAGGCGCCACAGTGCGGGAAATCTGTGCGGCCGCCGGTCAGTCGGTCGGTTCGGTAAACTACCACTTCCGCGATAAGGAAGGGCTCTATGAAGCGGTTACTTCGAGACTGATGGAAGAGATAATTCTGCGCCATGAGCCGGAACCACCTGATGCTGACCGGCTTTCTGCCCGCGAAAAACTGCGGATTTTTATCAGAACCTATCTGGCCAGGTTTGGCAGCATTTTCAGTGGCAATGATAACGGCATCAGAGGCATGTTCCTCATGCGCGAGATAATGGACCCTTCCGAATGCTTTCGCAGAATGTTTTCGCAGCTGCAGAGCCGGCAGAAAGACTATCTGCTCAAGATCATTTCTGAATTGACCGGCCAGCCTGTGTCAAAGCCAGAAGTGATGCTGAGCGGCATTTCGGTAATCGGACAATGTTTTCATTTTATTTTTGGCCGGCGGGTATTTGGTCTGCTTGGGTTTGAAACCGGTCGGCTGACTGATATCGAACAGTGCGTAAGCCATATTGAAGAGTTTTCTCTTGGGGGAATAATGGCTGTCACAGGAGAAAGAAAATGAAGCGGGTAAAA
>JAKJFO010000143.1 GCA_022704885.1 Candidatus Rifleibacteriota bacterium
GTCAACTATATTTTTAATTTTTTTCACTGCGTGAAGATCTGCGATAAAAGACAATCTTCTGGATACCTGCCGCAAAAGGCCAGAAAAAAAGAAAGGCAGCCCATCCCTGAGCTGCCTTTCCGTTTATCGGAGAAGATTTGGTAATAACGTCAGTTTCCCAGCAATTCCTTGATCTTGCCTTCGATCAGGTTGATGTCTGCAGGTCTGAAACCAGCGTGAATAAAGGCGATCAAACCATCTTTATCGATTATAACCGAGCTGGGAGTGAACGAAAAACCGTATTTTTCGGGTACCGAAAAAATCGGGTCGAGTAGTACGGGATAATTGATATTGTTATGAGCAGCCCATGAAACCAGCATCGGTTTTCCCAGGAGGTCGACGCCAACGGCCACCACATTTACTTTATCGCCGTAATTTGCTTTCAGCTCCTGCAGGGCTTTGGCTTCCTGGAGACAGGAATAGCAGGCACTCTGAATGAAGAACAAAACTACCGGCTTGCCAAGATAGTCCTTAAGATGTTCCATCTTATCGGTAGAGAGATTCGGCAGTGAAAATTCTGGAGCCTTATCGCCAATTTTCAGTTCTACTTCAGGTTCGAGCAGTTCTTCGCCCTCGCCAATGGTGACCATGCTGGTCGGAGTTTTGCTGTCGGCAGCAAAAACCGGATACATGCCCGGTGCAGCGAAAAGACTGACAAGAAGCAGATAAAATACCGTTTTGCGCATAATCGTATGATTCTCCTTAACTCTGGGCAATCTGCATGGAGTCTATCACATAAACTGACTGTTGGCAAATTTGAACCGACTAAAAAAACATCAGCCAGAATCGGCGATTCTGGCTGATGCCATCAGATCAGTTACAATTACTTCTTAGAAGACTTTTTGCATTTCTTCTGAATGAATTCGCCTACGAGATCAGCAATGGTCGGATTGCCGATTTCCTGCAATTCGTAGCCTACGCGCAGACAAGGCTTTTTAACCTTCACGACACGCGTAAGATCTATTGGTGTAGCAGAAACGATAACGTCGCAGTCACAGGAATTGAGGGTCTTTTCAAGGTCAGACACCTGTTTGGCACCATAGCCGAGGGCCGGCACCAGATCACCGATGTGAGGATACTTATTGAGTGCGGCCAGAATCGAACCTTTGAAGAAAGGCTTGGGATCAACAATCTCACCAGCGCCATAGCGAAGAGCTGCTACGATACCAGCGCCAATAGTCATTTCGCCGTGAGTCAGGGTTGGGCCGTCTTCGACAACAACAACTCTCTTGCCTCTGATTTTTTCCCAGCCGTCGACGAAGATCGGGCTGGCAGCTTCAACGATGCGGCAGGTCGGATTCATGAACATGACGTTCTCGCGAACTTCATTAACATTTTCGGGATATGCGGAGTCAATCTTATTGATGACAACAACATCAGCGGTGTAAATATTGGCTTCACCCGGATGATAAGCGACTTCGTGGCCGGGGCGGTGCGGATCTACCACTACGATCTTGAGATCTGATTCAAAGAATGGCAGGTCGTTGTTGCCGCCGTCCCAGATGATTACATCTGCTTCTTTTTCGGCATTACGTGCAATTTCTTCATAATCGACACCAGAGTAGATAACTGCGCCCATATCGATATGCGGTTCGTATTCTTCGCGCTCTTCGATGGTGCATTTATGCTTGTCGAGGTCTTTGTAGTCAGCAAAGCGCTGGCAGACCTGTTTTTCGAGATCGCCATAGGGCATTGGATGTCTGATTGAAACAACCTTGAGACCCTTAGCCTTGAGGGCTTTGACAACGGCACGGGTGGTCTGAGATTTGCCACAACCGGTTCTGACAGCACAAATCGAAATAACCGGCTTGCTGCACTTGATGGCAGTCTGGTTGTAGCCAAGCATTTTAAAAGAAGCGCCGGCAGCGATGACTCTGCTGGCGTGATGCATCACATATTCGTGTGGCACGTCACTGTATGAAAAAACCACTTCATCAACCTTATGCTTTTTGATGAGATCAAGAAGCTTTTCTTCAGGTTCGATCGGGATGCCTTTGGGATAGCCCTTACCTGCCAGAGCAGCCGGATAAACACGGCCCTCGATGTCAGGAATCTGTGTTGCGGTGAATGCTACCACTTCATAACCAGGCTTATTGCGATAAACCATGTTAAAGTTGTGGAAGTCGCGCCCGGCGGCGCCCATGATGATAGTTTTAATTGCCATACAAACATCCTTTATAGTGATTTTTTTCCTCAGCCAGCTTTAACGTTGACCGGGGGCATTTCAATGACCACATGTCGAGCAGGACCCGGACGAACAGGACGAACACGATGACCCTGAATGGCTTTCGTGGCCGCTTTCATCGCGACTGGTAGCAAAAGCAGATACTTTTTTTCTGATATTGCTGCCTGAACAAAATTCGCATTTAATCTGGCTCAAGTCGTCTTTGAGCGAACACAGTTTGTCAAAGCATTTGTTACAATCAGAGCAGATAAATTCATAGATCGGCATATACCGCCTCCAGACTTAGAGTTTTGCCTGACAGGTTCTGGCTTCCTGCTGAACAACCAGAGTCTTAAGCCCATCCAGTTCGTATTTTTTAAATATAATCATGCTTTCCCATATCCTGGCAAAAATATGCTCAGGCAACGCAGGCATGCTATCACGCTAATTGATTACAGTCAAACAAGATATTGGATTTCAGCAATTCATACCAAAACATCAGAGTTCGTATTTCTCGATTTTGGCCCGCAAGGTGTTGCGCGTAATGCCAAGATGCGCAGCACTCTGAACCTGGTTCCAGCGATGCATTTCAAGGCTCTGGCGCAAAAGTTCCTTTTCGAACTGCTCCATGACAAACGAATATGCATCACCAGCCTTGCTTTCGCGCAGCAGCGCCTTAACCATTCCACTGATGTCGCAGGCCTCCAGAGTAGTATGAGCATCTGATGGCATTTCTCCAACCATTTCTGATTCAGCTGCGGGAAGCGGGGCATCGGGAGCGGCTGCTATAACCGGCTCAGCGAGCACGGGCGTTTCTTCTTCCCTTTTGGGGCGGACATTCCCACCTAGACGGACTTCTACCGGCAGGTGCTCAGGCAGAATAATCTGATCGCGGCTCAAAGTATAAGACTGCTCAACCGCGTTGCGCAACTCACGAACGTTACCGGGCCAGGCGTAGGCAGACAGAACCGCAATAGTTTCTTCAGACAGGGTTTTGGGAGTGCCACGACGCTGAGCAGCAAGAATCGAGCAGAAATAGCGCGCCAGCAGCGGAATGTCTTCGGGGCGCTCACGCAACGAAGGCAGCTTGATTTCGATTACCTTGATTCGGTGATAGAGATCCTCGCGAAAACGGCCATCGACGATTGATTTGCGCAAATCTTTATTGGTGGCCGCGATTATTCTGACATCAACGCTGATGCGCCGGTTGCCGCCTACCCTGACAATCTCGCGCTCTTCGAGCACGCGCAACAGCTTGGCCTGCATTTCCAGATTCATGTCACCAATTTCGTCGAGAAAAATCGTGCCGCCCTGGGCAAGCTCGAACATGCCAGGCTTGGCTGCGGCAGCACCGGTAAATGCTCCCTTTTCGTAACCAAAAAGTTCTGATTCCATAAGGCTTTCATTGATTGCCGTGCAGTTTATCGCCCAGAAAGGCTTCTGCGATCGTCGCGAGTTATAATGAATCGCCTGAGCGACCAGTTCTTTGCCTGAGCCTGATTCTCCGGTGACCAGCACAGTAACATCTTCTTCAGAAACCTTGCCGATAAGCTTGTAAACTTCCTGCATCGCTGGACTATTGCCCTTTAGGCCACTTGATTTCGGGGCCTGCGCAATAACTTCGGCAGTGCGGCCCGCGCTTCTGGCACTGAGTCCGCGCGAAATCAGCAGCAGACACTCATCAATATTGAAAGGCTTGCTGAGAAAGTCGTAAGCACCAAGCTTCATCGCACTGATAGTAGTTTCCATGTCGGTATATGCGGTCATGACTATTACCTGTGCATCAGGATCGATTTCGCGAATGTGTTCAAGAACCTTGAGGCCATCCATTTCAGGCATGCGGATATCAACAAGCACGATATCAGGATGAAAGGTTTTGTATAGGTTTAGCCCCTTCATGCCATTTTCAGCAAGAGCTACCTGATAGCCGGCCTTTTGCAGAGCCTTTTCAAAGGCCCAGCGAACGCTGTGCTCGTCATCTATTACCAGAATCTTTGCATTAGCAGTCATATTCAACTCCTGGGGAGAGAATTCTCTTCGAGACTCTGTTCTTTTGGTCTCTCTCTGCGCTTCTTTCGTCGCCAGCTGCCTTCATTCGCCGTGTCCATTATCGTATCACCAAAAAGGACCAGAACTCTACATCCCGGTTCTATTCGCTCTCTGGCGTCGTTGATCTTATCGCGCAACTCATCGAGATTATACCTCAACGAAGTATGAAAAAGGAGAAGTGTTTCAACCTTTGCTTCTTTTGCAGTCTTTAGAACTTCATCGAGAAAAGAATGTTGCTGAAAATTTCTTTCATCGTCATCACTGCTCATATAAGTACATTCATGACAAAGGAACAAAGACTCCTTTACCAGAGCGGGATTAATCGGTCTGGAATCGCCACCATACGAAAAGATGATCTTTTCGAACTCGGTAGCGATTTCATCCTTACCTTTTGTCCAGACGATCTGATTGAGTTCCCGCTGAGACAAACCTTCATACTCAGACTTCAGCTTGCGACGCTTTTCAATGATGTTGTAACCAAGACTGAGCTGGCGCTGCGAGTGCTCTGTACGAAATGTGCGCAAAAACACCTTGCTGCGTTGATCATCGAGCATAATTTCTTCGTTTTCATCAACAGAAACCCACTCCAGATCAAATGAAAGCGCTTTCTGGGTTCTGGCCAGATAATCCATCATGAATTCGATCAGTTTGTTGTTTTTGGGAATATAAATCTTCAGAGATGCAGTTTGATCGCCTGCACCAAGATTTCTTATGTTCAGCAGGTTCACCAGACCTGCAATGTGGTCAGCATGCCCATGCGACAGAAAAACTCTGCGAATGCCGAATACCCGGTTGCAGAGACTGGTGGCGACACCTTCACCCGCGTCAAATAGAATATTGAAGCGCCGATGATACAGCCATGTCGAAAAAAGAGCTCTTGAGAACCCGCAGAGTTGGTCTTGAAGTGGGAATTGTGGGGTTGCCATGAAAATCCTTCCGATTTTTATCGCCCGTCAGGCCAGCATAAAATAACATATTATCACTCTTCTGTTCCATTATTTTGACAGCCGGAGAAAGTATTTTACCTGCAGGCGAGGTTGTGTTACCTTTTAAGCATACAATTACGGGAGGCCAGCAGCGTGAACAGCCCTAAACTCAAAGAACAGATAGAATCAAAGCTAAAAACCTACATAAAGCGCTTCATCAGGTATTCTACGTTTTCGCATCTGACGGCAGAGCGCAAGGAAATCCTGGCAGGTACTTTTGTCTACCTCAAAGAAGACCACGACATGATACCAGATGATGTTCCCAACATTGGCTATCTTGATGATCTCATGGTATTTGTCGAAGCTGCCAAGCATTTTATCTCTACCGGAGCACCGATAGCAGGCGTCTGCAACGCCGAAGAGGTTCTCGACGATCTTCAATTCGTTCAGAGAAATGCAGGCCTGATGTTTGGCGACTCGCATTTTTCCATCAACACAATCAAAAAGCTCGGCCAGAAGCACATCGATGAACTCACTAATCTGGCCGAAGAAATAAAGGCTAAATATGCAGATCTGGGAGACCTCGAAAATGATTAAGAGCAAATTTTTCTGTTATCTGCTTACTGTCGTTGTTCTTATCGGTTTTTCGACCATCGCACCGGCTGAAGAGCTGGTTACGCCGATAGCCGACATCATAGCCAGCCCCGATGCCTTTGTCGGCAAGTTTGTCTCGGTTTATGGTCACTATTCAGGCTGGAAAAATGCGCCCGGCAGCCCGCCGGTAAGCCGGTCCGACTGGGTTCTCTGCGACGAGAATAACCAGGCGATATATTGCACCGGTACTATCCCACAGGATTCTGAAACCGGAGCCCCGGAAACCTTCTGGCGACCACTTTCTATTCTTGCGACCGTCAAAGTTGCGAACGGCCTGCCATACCTTGAAGTAAAGCAACTCAGGGCAATCAAGCCAGCTGTCGAAAAAATGGTTTCTGTTGCTCAGATTCTGTTTTCGCCAATCGAAATGCAGGGCCAGCAGGTAGGACTTCTCGGAGTTCTGGCCAAAGGCTATGGCGTCAAGGGTGATCGCCTCTATCTGCTGGCAGACCCGACCGGAGCCATAAAGATCGGCAGAATGCCGAAACTTTATCCGAAGGGAACCATTCTGCATATTCGCGGCAATGTGATAAGCGACGAAAACGGCCTGCCGATGATCGACAACGTTGAGATTATCAGCGCCAAAGTAAACTGAACAAAAGCGAAGCAACTAATAAAGGCTGATTTACCAGTGGTAAATCAGCCTTATTTGATGTCAGAAAAAACGTTCATTCAGGGGCTTCGGGTTGTGGCTTCTTTCTAAAGCGGCGCAGCAGACCAAGCGTATTTCGCAGCAGGCTGAAGGTCAACCCGTAGAGAGCAAAACCCCAGGTAAGAAAAAACAGGGTCATCGGCGGGTTAACAACAAGTGCCAACAGCAGCAGCGCAACGAAAAATTTGCGTTTGCCACTGGTTTGAGGAGTCTTCTTCATTGCCGGATATTCGATGGTGCTCACCATCAGAAAAGAAGTAACAGCAACAACAAAGGGTATGACCATGGCCGGAATTCGCAAAAAGTTGAAAAACTGCAGCTCAAAAATAGTCATGGTCGAGAGAATCCCGGCTCCTGCCGGTATCGGCAGACCAATGAACACATCCTGCTTTGAATGAGGCGTTACGTTGAAGCGGGCGAGTCTGAGAGCTCCGCATATTACAAAGACGCCTGAGATGACAAGACCAAACATACGGTCGTGCTCAAGGTACCGGGTATAAACAAGAAAAGCCGGAGCGACTCCGAAACTGACCAGATCTGCAAGAGAGTCAAGCTCGGCGCCAAAACGCGACTCGACCGAGGTAAGCCTGGCAAGACGGCCGTCGAGAATGTCAAAAATATTGGCCAGCAATATAAGCCAGCCGGCGGCAAGAAATTCGCCCTGTGAAGTCATGACTATAGCTATATAGCCACAGATAAGGTTCATCGAGGTGCAGGCATTGGGCAGAATTGAAAGATGCCTGCTGCTAAAACGGCGCCGGGGCTTGTCTGCAACCTCAGAACGAGAATCTGCCGGCAAAGAGGGCGTGGTTTCAGGGGTTTCGATGTGTTCTTCCATTCTTATGACCGACGCGCGATGACGCTGCTGCCACCATAGACACGCTGACCAAGGCGAACTTCGATTCTGGCGTCGAGTGGCAGATAAATCTCGGTTCGTGAACCGAACCTGATGAGACCGAAGCGCTCACCTGCTTCTACAGTATTACCAGGGTTTTTCCAGCAGAGAATACGGCGTGCGATCAGACCGGCAATCTGTTTGACCAGCACGCGATAGCCTTCTGAGCCCTCTATTCCGATGGCGTTCTGCTCGTTATCGACAGAAGCTTTGGGCTCAAATGCAGGCAGGAATTCACCAGGAGTGTAGTGCCGATACGCAACCTTGCCTTTGATCGGGGCACGATTGATATGAACATCGAAAATCGACAAAAAAATGCTTACGCGCTTGGCCGGACCATCAATGAAAGGAACATGTTCGACCGAATCGATGCCGACGACCTTGCCATCAGCCGGAGAAACGATAAGACTGTCACCTGACGGAATTTCGCGCTCGGGATCACGGAAAAAATACATGGTAAAGGCAGCGCCCAGATAGAACAGACGACTCAACCAGCGTGAAACGGTAGAAGATACCAAACCGAGAACAAACAGAGAGCCTCCGATAAAAAAGCCTTCTCTGTGAATCGGGCTGCGCATGCAACAGTCTCCTTACTTGAACATTGTGTTTCGGCTCATTATAATCGCGGTCTCGTCAGCGTGTCAAGGAAGTTGCCGCCATAAACCTATTGAGTGTTGATGGTTGTCATGATGTCATCCCACAGTGTTGTCTGGCAGAAGTCGAGAAAGAAATAGTCGGAAGGTGAACTCCCGATATAGTCTGAAAGATAAGAAGCCTTGTCGGGGAAAGTTATCGAGATGCCGTTAGCTTCCGGATAAAACCAGGACGATGTGTGACTGGTCACGACAAGCTGGTCGAACACGGCGAGAAGATGATCGGTAGAATTGGCTAGCAGAGGCAGGTTATTCCGGGCTCTGACGATCAGGCTTCTGAGATCGCGGTATTCGGCTCGCTCAAAGGCCTGTACAACGTATTTTTTATCTCCTTCTTCATTGATAACCTCAAGGCTGTCGCGCAGATTGGCCATAACAACACCGTAAAGAGCAATTTCTGAATACAGACGAGTCATATAATCGTTGAACTTTGGCATAAATACATCAAATCCCGCATTTTTTACCATCGAAATCGTCGCGGCAACCTTTATGGCAGCATCGATGTAGCGTGACCGGTATTCTGAACATATCAGATCACCTAATTGCTGATTCGTCAATTTTGCCGGAGTGCTGGCGACTATCGAGCCGACAATTTTGCCGTAAGGCAGCCCCTGGGCTGGCACGAATGCCTGTGAAAACACCGTGAATTCTGCGCATCTGCGAAACTGCCAGGCAATTTCGATGCAGCCCATGCTGCAGGCATCGAACACCAGCAGATCGAGCGGGCGAGCATAACCGTCAAAAGTTGTGCAGGCACCTTCCAGCCAGGCGGCAATTTCGATTGGATTGCCGGTGTTACCAGAACTGTCATCGACGATCAGCGACCGTCTAAGTGTCGACGCATTCTTCCAGGCATCGGAATGTGAGCTGATAAAGAGCGCGTAACGGCGGGCGGGAAAGGCCCTGCGGCTCCAGGCAACGAAATCGGCAAGAACTGCGCCTGAGCTTGAATCAAGATGTCCAACGGCCGCCAGTTCGACCACTTTTTTATCGCTGAGCATCATGCGCTTGCCACCTTCTATCGGGAAGTCAGCCTGAATAAGGATCTGAGTGCCCGTCGGCAGACCAGCCGCCGCGATATCTTCGATATTGTCAGCGATCTGAGTGGCCAGACTGTTGTCGCCAGCCATATAGAAGAGCATCACCAGTTCATTCGGATATACTCCGGATGCTCCCTGATGCAGAGCCTCGGCCATGGCCGTATAAGCAGCCTTAACTTCAGGAACCTGATCAAGTTTGCTTTGAGACAGTTTTTCTGGGTGTTTTTCGAGAACGTCGGCAATTGCATCGATCGTCGTCGAAAGATGCTGGGCATCGAGAGAATCAGGCTTGATGCGACGGCCATAGCGCTCACGCAGACATCGTGCAATCATCGATCTGGCGGTAGAACGGATCGTCACCTCGGCTCTGACCTCGCCGTAAAGGCCCTGTGAGTCAGCGGCCATCCATTCGAGAACGAAGTTCGGGTGCGTTTTGTGCTGGCACAGAATCACAACCTGATCTCTGATGCTGATCGGCTGAAAAATGAAGCGCCCTTCAGTGTCAGCTGAGGACGAATTGCCGGGTTGATCCTGAATTGAAAGTTCGAATGGTCTCAGATCTATCAGTGAAGGCGTTATTCCGCCAAGATTCTTATGAACTGCCACGTCCGCCAGGTTCACGATACCAGAAAGGCGCAGATCTGCAGGATAAGGAAACGGAAAAATAACCGGCGGGCCAGACTCGCCGGAGCAACCAGCGAGCAGCAAAAAGGCCGAGAGAACGATAAGCCAAAGCAACCGCCTCGCGAATGCCATGGCGAAACCGCGCCGGTTATTGCATAAAGTCACGTTACCACCTGTTTATGGCTCAATATGTGTCATACCGCCGAGATACGGGCGCAGGGCGTCGGGAATGCAGATTCTGCCGTTCTCGTCCTGGTAATTTTCGAGAATGGCAACCCAGGTACGGCCGACTGCCAGACCGCTGCCATTGAGAGTATGCACGAACGCCGTTTTCGCTTTGGCATCGCTGCCCTTGTAACGAATCGAAGCGCGACGCGCCTGAAAGTCTTCAAAATTGCTGCAGGAGCTGATCTCGCGGTAGCAATTCTGAGACGGCAGCCAGACTTCGATGTCATAGGTCTTCGCGGCAGAAAATCCGAGGTCGCCGGTGGAAAGAGCGACAACCCGGTATGGCAGCTGCAGCAGACGCAGAATTTCTTCGGCATTGTCGAGCAGCTTTTCAAGCTCGGCGTAAGAATCTTCGGGTCGGCAGAATTTGACCAGCTCGACCTTGTCGAACTGGTGCTGTCTGATCAGACCGCGGGTATCACGGCCGTAACTGCCGGCCTCACTTCTGAAGCAGGGCGTATACGCAGCATAACTGATGGTAAGATCAGCGTCTTTGAGTATTTCGCCGGCATAC
>JAKJFO010000144.1 GCA_022704885.1 Candidatus Rifleibacteriota bacterium
ACAGCAGTAATCTTCAGGAGAAAGTTTTGCAGCATTTTCGTCGCTGGTGCCGGTTTTTCGCATCACTGCTGCTGATTGTGGCAGTGGCAACATTGTTGCAGGGCGTCGGGCACGAAATTTTTCATGAAGCAGGCGAAATGCATTCTCATAATGCCGACACAGCATTTGCCTGCGGCTGCCATGCCGAAGACTGTCATTCAGACCACCACACCTGTTCAAGCCTCTCATGCAGCCAGGGTGCAAGTTTTATCAGTGCTGCCGGCTTCAATTTTCTTCACATCGCCACGATTGAATTTTTCAGACCAGACAGAAGCACATTCGCTCTGCCTCTGGTCACCGAAGACTTTTTCAAACCGCCGATCAACCCCGCCTGCTGACTCAGAAACACTTTTTAACTGAAAAGCAAAGCGGAGGTATTTATGCGCATTTTTCTGCGCCGTTTCATTTTTATTCTCATTCTACAGGTTGTCTCGTCGTCATGTCAGGCACTGACTCTGCCTGAAGCACTCGATACAGCCGAGCAGCACCCTTCATTGAAGCTGCACGGTCTCAACATCATCGCCCGTGAACTTGAAGCTGTCGACGCATCGGCAAAAGGCCCGAGCAGTCTTGAAATTTCGACCGAAAACTTCGGCGGCAAATCAGGTTTTGATGAACTCGAAACCACGATTGAATTTTCTGTGCCGCTTCAGAATGCCCGCGTTGTCAGAGCAAAAAAAGCTCTGGCAGAAGCGCAGGTCGGCCTCAGCCATCTCGAAAAGGACGCCACCCGCTGGCTGATAATGAGCCAGGTTTCGCGAGCCTTTCACCGGGCGCTGGTCTTGACCAGTCTGGTTGATGAAGCCCGTGAAAACATCGAAAATGCCCAGAAACTTCTCGATGCGGCAAAAATCATGCACGAATCTGGTTCAGTCGCCGAACAGGAAGTGTTTCAGGCCGAACTGGTCCTGCAGCATTCACAACTTGAGCAACAGACGTTGCAGGGCGAACTCGAAGATGCGAAGGCCGAATTAACCACCGCCATGGGCCTCGAAACTATCGAAGATTTCGAGGTGGTGGGCTCGATAACCACCGAACTCGAAATTCCTGATTTCGCAACTCTGCGCGGCATAATCGCCAGTTCACACCCTGATCTGGCGCTGCAGGAAAATGAAAAGACCAGAACCACGGCCCGCCTGAACCTTCTGCGCGCTGAAAGCCAACCGAGCTGGAGTCTGGTCGCCGGGGCAAAGCATGCCCGAGAAACCGGTTCCAATGACTTTATAATCGGCATTTCTGCCGAAGTGCCGGGTTCAAGAGCCACCCGTGGTGAAAGAGCCGCCCTGAAAAAAGATGCCGAACGCATTGAACTTGAAAAAACCAACCTGCTCAGAGAACTAAGTTTGAGCCTGCAGAGCGAACTGCAGCGTTTCAGACGTCTGCAGAGCCAGACCGCCAGGCTGCGTGATCAGATTGTTCCCGGGGCAATGCAGCTGTTCGAACTCGCACTGGCTGGCTACCAGCTTGGCAAAACCGATCAGATAGTGGTTCTTCAGGCGCAGAAGGAATATCTCAGCCAGAAGCAGAGCTATCTGCAGAAACTCGACGAACTCTACCAGTCGGCCGCCGCCATCGAGAACCTGACCGGCTTTCAGAGACGCTCCGCCGTTTCTGTGAGCAAATGACAAGCAACGCAGGAAAAACAACCATGAAAAAAATACATCTCAGTCTGATAATCGTTCTCATCGCTTCTGTCGCCATGACCTTCGCTCCGACCAGACCGCTTCTCAGCCAGGCACACGAACATGGCGAAGCATGCAGTCACGGGCATGGCGCTGCCGCCGCTCCGAAAGCCGAACCGGCCGCCGATCCACACGCCGGGCACAACCATGCCGCACATGACGATCACGATGATCATGAGCAGCCTGTTGCCGTAGACCCGCACGCCGGGCACGATCATTCAGGGCATGACCACAGCGCCCACGCTGATTTTTCTGCCATGCCAATCGAAGAGCTCTATAAGCCTGAATGCGAGCACAAGATCAAAATGATCGACTGCGACGAATGCCGTTATGAACTTGGCGCCGTCAAAATGACCGAGCAGCTCAAAAAAATGCTAAAAACCAGCCCGCTCTCGACCACGGCCGACAAGCACGAAGTTGCCTTCAAAGGCGAACTCGAAAACGACAATCAGCTGTTCCGCTCGGTTTCGAGCCTGGTTTCGGGTGTCATTGTCGCAATGCCCGTTAGAAAAGGCGAAATCGTCGAACAGGGCCAGGTGCTTGTCGAAATCGAGAGCCCGGAGCTTTCACACACGGCTCTCGATCTACAGAAGCTGATTGCCGAACTCGCCCTTGCTGAAAAGAAACTCGCAAGAGAACAGATGCTCAACGAGAAAAAAATCGGTGCTCTGCAGGCGGTGCAGGAAGCCAAAGCAGCCCGCGACCTGCTCGCAATCGAGATTAAATGCAGTAAAGAGCGCCTGAAACTTTCAGGGCTCAGTGACAGCGAAATCAAAGCCGTTGCTGCCGGCGGCAACAGCCAGTTGTTCAAGGGCAGGCTCAAGATTGTATCGCCGATCAGAGGCCGGGTATTGATGCTGCACGCCAACATCGGCGGCATGGTCAGCGAACGTCAGGCGCTCGTCGACGTTGTCGACATTTCACAACTGCGCGCCGTCGGTCAGATCAAAGAAGCTGATCTGCCCGCGATTGTCAGAGCCCTGAAAAAGGGCGTTATCAATGGTTATATCACCACTCAGGCCTATCCCGGCTTTCAGTTTCCGGTGCAGGCACTGAGTACCGATGCAGGTCTGAAAACCGAAACCCGCATGCTCGAAATTCAGCTGGCGGTAAAAAACCCTGACGAACTGCTGCGCCCGGGTATGTTTATTGAAGGCAGCCTGCAGATCGGAGAAGGGGCTGCCAAACCGGCACTGCCAGCTGCAGCGGTTCTCGAAGACGAAGGCCGGCAGTTCGTTTTTATCAAACATCAGGATTCAATGCTTTTTCGCCGCAATGTCACCATTGACGGCCAGCAGGGCGATACGGTATTCATCACTTCTGGCATCAAAGCCGGCGATGAAGTGGTTGTCGAAGGCTCATTTCTTCTCAAATCCGATATTCTTCGCGGCAAAATGGGCGCCGGCTGCGCCCATTAACAGGAGAAAGCCATGAACCGACTGTTTAACTTTCTGCTGACGCAACGTTTCTTCATCTTTCTTCTGACTTTCGTTCTCATCATCACCGGCCTGGTTTCGTGGCACCGCCTGCCAATCGATGCTTTTCCCGATGTTACCAACGTGCAGGTGATGATTCTGACGAAAGTTCCCGGGTTTACTTCTATCGATGTCGAACAGCGGGTGACGTTTCCGATCGAACAGCACATGGGTGGCCTGCCGCAGGTAAAGCAGGTCCGCTCCGTTTCCAAGTCTGAAATTTCTCAGGTCGTCGTCATCTTCGAAGATAACGTCGATATCTACTTTGCCAGACAACAGGTTTTCGAAAGACTGGCCGAAGCGAGAGAATCGTTGCCCGAAGGCTCAGAACCAGAAATGACACCGATCAGCACTGGTCTTGGCGAAGTCTTTCAATACACTCTCGACAGCGACAAGCTTGACCCGACCGAACTGCGCACTCTTCAGGACTGGGTGGTGGCGCCGCAGTTGCGCTCGATTCCGGGAGTCACCGAAATCAACAGTTTTGGCGGCTTCGTCAAGCAGTATCATGTTCTGGTAAAGCCAACCGCTCTCGAAAAATACAACATCACCCTCAGAGAAGTAATCGAGGTCATTGAAGCCAACAATGCCAATGCCGGCGGCTCATACATCGTCAAAGACTGGCAACAGACCTTCATCAGGTCGCTTGGCCTGCTGAAAAATATCGAAGATATCGGCAACGTCGTCGTCAAAACCAGCAACGGCATACCGATTCTGCTCAAAGACATTGCCGAGATCGTGCCTGGTACCCAGACCCGTCAGGGTGGCGTCACCCGCGACGATAAGGGAGAAGTGGTCGCCGGCATGGTCATCATGCTGCAGGGCGCCAATTCAAAAACTGTCGTCGACCAGGTCAAAGAAAAAATTCCGCAGATTCAGAAGTCTCTGCCTGAAGGGGTAAAGCTCAATACCTTCTACGACAGAACTTCGCTGATTCAAGCCTGTATTGCAACGGTCATCAACGCCATTACTGAAGGCGGTATCTGCGTTATTTTCGTGCTTTTTCTGTTTCTGGCAGAGTTGAGAACGGCAATCGTCGTATTGTTTTCGATTCCGCTGACCTTTCTCGTCAGTTTTATCATCATGGATTTCGCCGGCATGTCTTCGAATCTTATGAGCCTCGGGGGCCTGGCCTTTTCGGTCGGCATGGTCGTCGACGCAAGCATAATTGTCGCTGAAAATGCCAGACGTCATCTGGCCGATGCAAAACCCGGTGAGAAACGCATCACCGTCATCAACCGGGCAATTCAGGAAGTGGTCAGACCGGTTTCGTTTTCGATATTGATTGTTTCACTGATTCTCGTGCCTCTGCTGACCCTGCAGGGCATGGAAGGCAAGATGTTCATTCCGCTGGCTCAGACCATGCTGATTTCGATGCTGGTCTCGCTGCTGGTTGCTTTGATCATCACACCGTCGGTCAGTGAAAGCCTGCTCCCGGCCGGCAAAGAATATGAATTTCCATTTGTGGCCTGGTTTCACCGCCTTTACTGCAGACTGCTCGATCTGTTTCTCAGATTTAAATGGGCAACTATTGCAGCTTCCTTCGCCGGGCTGATCTTCACTGCAATGCTCGCTGCCGGGCTTGGAACTGATTTCATGCCCGAACTCGATGAGGGGGCCATTGCGATCAACAGCGTCAGACTGCCAAACGCTTCTCTGGCAGGTTCGGTCAAGGTGGCAGATGAAATTGACCGGCTGATCATGAAGATTCCGGAAGTTGAAACGGTGGTTGCCAAAACCGGCCGCGCCGAAATATCCGAAGACCCTATGGGCCCGGAGCAGACAGACTTCGTCATCATGCTCAAGTCACGCGAGACTTTTCCGCAGAGGCGCAGCAAAAAGGAAATCATCGAAAACATCAAAACCGTTCTCGCCGAGGTTCCCGGGCTGCGGCATTCTTTCTCGCAGCCAATCGCCCTGCGTGTTAACGAGCTGATTTCAGGCATTAAAAGCGACGTAGCGGTTAAGGTTTTTGGCGACGACCTCGACAAACTCGCCGAAATCGCCCGCGAAGTTGCGGTTGTTCTCGCCGGCATACCCGGTGCCGATGACACCAAATCAGCACAACTTTCGGGCATGCACCAGCTTGACCTCGAAATCGACCGGGCCGCGGCCTCGCGCTACGGGCTGAATTCATCAGAGATTAACGATCTGATCGAAACGGCGGTCGGCGGCCGAATCGTCACGACCATCATCGAAGGTCAGCGTCGCTTCGCTCTGCAGATACGCTACCCCGAAAATCTTCGCAAAAACGAAAGCGACATCATGAGCCTTAAAATCAGGGCGCCTGAGGGTCAGCTGATACCTCTCAGTCAGATAGCCAGACTGAAACCGGTCGAGATACCGATCGAAATAAAGCGGGAAAACGGCATTCGCAGTCTGGTAGTCGAGACCAACGTCAGAAACCGCGATCTCGGCAGTTTCATCGCCGATCTGCAGGAACGCCTTGAACCGCTCGAAAAGAAGCTGCCAACTGGCTATTTTCTCTCACTCGGCGGTCAGTTCGAAAATCAGCAGCGGGCAATGCAGCGCTTGAGCCTGGTAGTGCCGATCGTACTGCTGATGATCATGATTCTTCTGGTTATTGCGCTCGGCAAGCTTCGCGATGCGGTTCTCGTCATCGCAATTCTGCCGTTTGCCCTTGTCGGCGGCATAGTCGCGCTCTGGCTCTGGAAAATGACGTTCTCCGTTTCGGCGGCAATCGCCTTTATCGTTCTGCTGGGCGTCGCGGTTCAGGATGGGGTATTGCTGATATCTTTCCTGCGCCAGCTCATTGACGAAGGCGTGCCTTTGAACGAAGCGGTCAAGCAGGCATGTAATCTGAGATACCGGGCCATCATGATGACGACTCTGACGTCTTTCATCGGCCATGTGCCAATGCTTTTGTCTGACGGTTCAGGTGCCGACATTCAGAAACCGCTGGCGCTGGTAGTTAATGGTGGTCTGGTAAGCTCGACGCTGCTGACCCTTTTTGTTCTGCCCGCACTGTTTGCGGTAACCGAAAGTTTCTTTGCCGGCAGTGATGAAAAAGATCTGGCGGCAACCGTCGAAGAAAAGCCAGAAGCATGATATTATCCGGCAAAAAGAATAACTGCGAAGGAAAACGAAAATGACGACAGACCACAACCATGATCATGACCACGATTGCGGGCACGCGCATGATCACAGTCATACCCACGACCACAGTCACGGTCATGGACACGGACATCACCATCATGGCCCGGTTGATTACAGCCGCGCCTTTGCGATCGGCGTCACTCTCAACGTCGGCTTCGCCACGGCTGAAGCAGTCTACGGCTATCTCGCCGGTTCACTCGCCCTGGTGGCTGATGCCGGCCATAACTTCAGCGATGTTCTTGGCCTGATTCTCGCGTGGGGGGCCGCCTGGCTCTCGCATAAACGGCCATCTGAAAGGCGCACCTACGGGCTGCGCAGCTCTTCGATTCTCGCTGCAATGTTCAATGCCGTGCTGCTTCTCGTAGCCATCGGCGCCATCGCCTGGGAAGCCATCAGAAGATTCAGCGAGCCGGCACCGGTTGCCGGCGCCACGATCATCTGGGTAGCGCTCATCGGTATTGTCATCAATACGGCCACCGCCCTGCTGTTCATGTCGGGTCGCAAGGACGATCTGAACATCAGAGGCGCATTTCTGCACATGGCCGCTGACGCCGCGGTTTCGGCCGGCGTCGTCATTGCCGGGATAGCCATCATGCAGACCGGCTGGCAATGGATTGACCCGGTCGTCAGCCTGATCATCGCCGCCGTCATCTTCGTCGGCACCTGGAGCCTGCTGCGCGAATCGCTTGATCTGGCTCTGCACGCGGTTCCTGAAGGCATCGACCCACAGGAGGTCAGCAACTATCTCGCAGGATTACCTGGCGTTGTTGCAGTACATGACCTGCACATCTGGGGCATGAGCACGACCGAGACAGCTCTGACTGCACACCTGGTAAAACCAGATCACAGCAATGACGATGAGCTGATTGCCAAGGCAAGCAAGGAACTGAATGAACACTTCAAAATCGCTCATACCACCATCCAGTGGGAGAGAAGCGACTCGACCTGCCCCACCAAAGGCGGCGCCTGCGACCACTGCTGAATATTAACGCTGCGCCAGTGAAGTTCAACCAGCCTGCCGGCCCGTTATATCAGTCGGCTCGTCTTAAAAAGAATTGTGAACTATTAGATGCAAGCGCCTTGAAAAAGCACAAATCAAAACTCCCCGCCGGAGAAAGCCGGCGGGGAGTTTCTGTTTTTGCAGTAAATCAGGCTTTTCTGGCTTTGATCGATGCGGAACAGACGTATTTTTCGGCGTCTTTGAACCAGTCTTTGATGAAGTGCCGACTCTCAGGCTTCAGTTCTATGCTGATATCTTTGAAGCCGACGGCCAGCATAATTTTACGCAGCTCTTCAACACTGACCGCGCCAGAAACGCAGCCGCAGTAAGCGTCGACATTGCCGAGAATTTCTTCGCTGAGAGGCTGCAGCGCCACGATATCAGAAACGGCCAGGCGGCCGTTTTGCCGCAGAACTCTGAAAGCATCGGTAAAAACGCCCACTTTGTCGGGTGAGAGGTTGATGACGCAGTTTGAAATGATGGCATCGACGCTGTTGTCGGCCACCGGCAGATGTTCGATCTCACCGAGACGGAAATCCACATTTTTAAAACCGGCGCTGACCGCATTTTTGCGTGCCTTGCGCACCATTTCGGGGGTCATATCGACGCCGATGACCCGGCCGGTCTCGCCAACCGCCTTCGCGGCCAGAAAGCAGTCGAATCCGCCGCCTGAACCAAGATCGAGAACTGTTTCACCTGGCTGTAGACTGGCCAGCAACTGCGGGTTGCCGCAGCCAAGGCCCATGTTGGCCCCCTCCGGAACGGCAGCCATGTCTTCGCTTGAATAGCCGAGTTTCTCTGACGCCTGCGGATTGCCAAGCGGGTCGCTGCAGCATGAAGAAGAACTGCCAGGGCAGCACGAACCACCCTTCGTCGCGATGCCGGCGTAGCGCAGACTGACCTGATCGCGAATTTCGTCATCTTTGAGAATTTTTACCTTCATCTTACGACTCCTTAAATCAGCAATTTTTCGATGCCGCTGACGAAAGCGGCGATTTCGTCGCGAACCCGACGGTAAACCGGCAGAATGTCGCTTTCCTCGGTTAACCCTTTCGTCAAAGCCGGCGGATCGTCGAACGGCACATGCACTATTCTGGCACGGCCCGAAAAAACCGGGCAGCTTTCGTGAGCATTGCCGCAAACTGTTACCACCAGATCGAAATCAAGATTTTCGAATTCACTCAGAAGTTTTGAATGCTGACCGGAAATATCAACACCGGCTTCCTGCATCACTTTTATGGCATGCTGATTCATGCCGTGCTTAGCTACTCCGGCCGAAAAAGCTACAAATTGATCGCCCTTGAGATGGCGCAACCAGCCTTCAGCCATCTGGCTGCGGCATGAATTGCCGGTGCAGAGAAAAAGAACTCTTTTCTTCATAAGCATCGCCTTTCTGATTTGAAGCCGCAACTACTTAACATTGTGCCCAGCCGTCTCAACAACAGTCGTTTTCGCCGCAACCACCATCCTGACATGAATCAGCAGTGGCATTTTCAGGGCAGGCAACAAAGCTGCAGACCTCATCAAGAGGCATGGCCAGGATTTTTTCAAGGCGGGTGCTGTCGGCGGCGATTTTTGCAGAATCGGCCAGCTCATCAACCAGCCACTCAGAAAGCCGGTGCTGCTGTTTCCAGGTTTTGCTTACCTGATAATACGCCCAGCGGCCGACCTTGCGCTGATCGATGATTCCGGCCTGGTACATCAGAGCGAGATGTTTCGACGTGGTTGAGGCCGCAAGGCCAAGCAGCACCACGATCTGGCAGACACACAGTTCATGTTCATTCAGAGCCATGAAAATGCGCAGGCGGCTTTCTTCTGCGAGAACCTTGAGTGTATTCAAAGTTTCTTTCAATTTATTCACCTCGTGATATTTTAAACATACTATATTTCGCCACCTAGCGAAATGAAAAATTCTGACGCATTAATTTTTTTTAATAAGAACAATATGCAAAAATTCACTTACTCCGCTTCAGGCCTGATTGAGCATTTTTTAATAATTGCCATTATTGTGGTTTTATCAAAGCTGCTTCGCAAATAGAGATACTTTTGAATTACCCTCTCTTGACTTTATGAACGGGCTGAAGCAGAATCAGGGGGCGAAAAAACCGGGTTTTTGATGGTTTTTCCGGCTTCGCTGAGATGCTGTTATTTTTTTCATTCTGCTGTGGCTGCCTGGTTCCGGCTCTGGAACGACTCGACAATGCACAAGATGCTGCTGATCATCAGAACTTTTCCGGCCTCGATTCTGAGGCTGTTTTCGGCGCAGGCGCTTCTTGGCATCGGCACCGGCGTGTTTTCGGTGCTGCTCAACCTCTATCTGCGCGAAATCGGCTATTCTGAGGAAATGATCGGCAGGCTGCTCGCTGCTCAGTCACTCTGTGCCGCCGTCATGTCGATACCGATGGGCTGGCTGGCAGACCGGGCCTCGCGTCGAACCACTTACCTGCTCGGTGTTCTGCTTCTCGGCACAGGCTATTCGGTGCTCGGACTGACCCGCTCGCTTTACCCGCTGTTCGCGGCAGCATTTCTTGCCGGCACCGGCAGCGGCGCGATGATGGTTTCGGTTCTGCCCTATCTGCAGGAAAACGGCCGGCACCGCCAGCGCAAATATATTTTCAGCGTTAACGTCACCCTGATGTGGATAACCAGCGTTTTTGCCGGTTTCATCGCCGGCTGGCTGCCGAAAATTTTCAAACTGCTCAACCCAGAGAGCGCAGCTTCCGATGCCGACCGGCTGCAATATTCTCTGGGTCGGTATTATCTTTATCTTCTTTGCCCTGATACCCTCATTCGGAATGGCCGGCAAGGCCGAATATGCCAATGAAAAAAAAGAACCACATCGTGATAACCCCGATAAAAAGCCGCTCGAAACACCCTGGCTGCTGATCGGCCGCTTTGCTTTCTGTAACGCTCTGATCGGCTTTGGCGCCGGTATGATCGTGCCTTATTTCAATCTGTATTTCCGCGACTGGGTCGGGTCGAGCATTCCGCAGATCGGCTTCGTCTTTGCCCTTGGCCAGTTCGGCACCGCCCTCGGTTCGATTCTTTCGCCGGCGATT
>JAKJFO010000145.1 GCA_022704885.1 Candidatus Rifleibacteriota bacterium
CAATATCATCACCCGCAACATCGCTACGATTCCTGAGCCGATCAGGGCAGAACTGGCTAAATACAAGAATATTCTCGAACGAGAGCTCAAACACGACCTCGATATCGAGTTCACCGTCGAAGACGACCGGCTTTATCTGTTGCAGACGCGCCGCGCCACGATCAGCACATATGCCAAACTGGTCGTCGATGTCGATATGCTGAAAAACGGTATCATCAGCCTCGAAGAATTTAAAGCCCGTGTCGAAAAAATGTGTGCGACCAATGCTTTCATCTCGGTTCCGCGGGCCGCCGACGGCGTGCGCGAATGGAAGCCACCGCTGATCGCCGGTGTTCCCATCAACCACGGCATTGCCTGCGGAACTCTCGTGCTGACCCTCGAAAAACTCGAAGAAATCAAAGCTAATCGCGAAAACATCATCTATTTCGCGCAGAACACCAAGCCCTCTGATTTCTACATCATGAACAACTCGCACGGCATCATCACGATCTATCCAGGCCGCACCTCTCATGCTGCCATTACTTCGATAACTCTCAACAAGCCCTGTGTTGTCGGCTGTTCGACGGCGGTAATCGATCTCGAACAGAAAACCGTGACATTCAGAGGCGAAAATGACGTCGTGGTTAAAGAAGGTGAGCTGATAACGCTCGACGCTAATGGCGGCTACGTCTATCGCGGCACGGTTCCGCTTTCCAACAGCTTTATCAGAACCCACGACATTCTCGATTCGATTCGCAAACTGACGTCTTCAACTGATGCGGTGCGCGAAGTCGATCGCATCATTCACGAAAAAATCGCCGTTCTCGCCAAAGAAACCGGTTTCAGAAAAAAAATCGTTACCAGTGTCGGCAAAGAGAAGCTGTCTGGCAAAAACGTTCTGGTGCGTCTCGATTTCAATGTGCCTCTGTCGAAGGGCAAAATCACCGATTCGACACGTATCGACGCCGCCATGCCGACAATCAGATACCTGCTGGAAAATGGCGCCACGCCGATTCTCTGTTCGCATCTCGGCGAGCCCGACAAACAGGAAAAGAAGGGCAAGTCGCGCGAGGAAATCTATGCCGAGTACAGTCTGCGCCCGGTCGCCGAATATCTGCGCGACCATTTCGCCAATGTCGTTTTTCATGAAAAAAGTGTCGCTACATCCGGCGTCCTCATTGAAAAGAGTGCCATAGTCAAGGGCAGCATCAACATTATCGAGAATCTGCGGTACGCCATCGGCGAAAAGGAGAACGATGCCTTCTTCGCGCGTGGCCTGGCCGGCCTGTCTGATGGCATCTACGTCAATGACGCCTTTGGCACCTGCCATCGCAGTCACGCCTCGATAACCGGTGTCACCCGCCATGTCAGCCTGAAAATGGCCGGAATGCTGGTCGAAAAAGAACTCAAATACCTCGGTGGCGCAGTCAGTGAGCCGAAGAGACCGTTCGTCGGCATTACCGGGGGTTCGAAGATTTCGACCAAACTTGGTATTATTGAATCACTGCTGCAAAAGATCGACCAGCTCATCGTCGGCGGGGGTATCGGCTACACTCTGCTCAAGGCTACCGGTTTCGACGTACAGAAGTCGCTCGTAGAAGAATCCATGCTCGAAACAGCTAAAAAGCTCATGGAAAAATACGGCGACAAAATCGTGTTGCCACGTGACTTTGTGATCACCGACAAATTTGATTTTGGTAATCTCTGTGTCGGCAACCTCGAGCGTAATGTCAAAACCATCAAAGAAGGCTGGGAATCGTTCGATCTCGGCGAAGAATCGATCAACCACGCGATCAGTATTCTCGACAAGGCTCAGACAATTCTCTGGAACGGCCCGATCGGCGCCTTCGAAATCAAAGAGGGGTCATACGGCACGATCAAACTCTCACACGAACTCGCGCGCATCGCCGGCGAAGGCAAGGCCGTCATCATCGGCGGCGGCGATTCGGCGGCCGCAGTAAAACTGGCCGGCGTTGCCGAACGTATGACACATGTCTCGACCGGTGGTGGTGCCAGCCTCGAGTTTCTCGAACGCCTGACTTTGCCCGGCATCTCCGCTCTCGATTCAGAATAAACTCATACCAGATCCCCCGGTGACACCGGGGGATTTTTTTTTCCAGTAACGTCAAATAACTACCGCCTGTTTCCGATACTGGCAAGGCGATTACAGGCAAACTGTGCTAAAAGAGATTCAGCCGGGGAATTTTTATTCGTGCTCAGCGCATTGGTGCTCGTAATCAGCAAAGCGGTAATCGTAATCGAAAAATCGACAATCAAAAACGCGGGGTAAATGCTTGAACTGTTACAGAATTATTTTTGCAGTATTTTTGGCGTTGTTCATGGCCGCAGCTGCCAATGCTGATGAGCTGGCCGATCTCAGACAGCAACTGGCTGAGCAGCAGCAGGCAATAAGTGACCTTCAGCTGAAACTTGCCGAAATCGAAGATGATAAAAATACGCCTGTAGCAGTAAAAAAACCGGCCGACAAGGACTTCAGAGTCTACTGGAACGACAGTCTGCGCATGAAAAGCTACGATGGCGATATTGAACTGCGCATTGGCGGGCGTTTTCATCATGACTGGAACTGGGTGCACGAAAGCGATCGTGTAAAAGCTGCAATAGGTAAGCAGAAAGACGGCACGAAATTTCGCCGTGCGCGTTTCTATTTCAGCGGCACAGCATACAATGACATGGAATTCATGCTGCAGATCGACTTTGCTTCCGGCAATGTGACTTTCAAAAACGTCTACCTGGGCCTGAACGGTTTGATCAGGCCAAAAATTCTGATCGGTCAGTTCGAAGAGCCTTTTTCACTCGACGAACTCAGTTCGTCGAACGGTCTGAGCTTTCTCGAACGCGCACAGCCGGCAGCATTCGTACCGAGTCGCAATGTCGGCTTCATGTTGTCTGATGTTTCGAATGATCAGAATCTGACCTGGAACTTCGGTGTATTCAAACAAACTGACGACACCGGCCTTGCCATATACGACGGGGGCGCCAATATCACCGGCCGTCTGACCTGGACGCCGCGCTATGCTGAAAAAGGCGCTAAACTTGTGCATCTCGGCACAGCATATACTCATAAAGGCCTGCATAACGATGAATATCGCCTCAGGCAGCGGCCGGAAACATCGATCAGTGACCGCTTCGTCGATACCGGCAACATTGCTGCCGACAACGCCGGGCATACTGGTTTCGAAGCCGCCTGGGTAAATGGTCCGCTTTCACTGCAGGGCGAATACATCAAGGCCGACGTTGACGGCTCAGCCGGGCAGCAGGATCTCGACTTTTCCGGGCATTATCTGCAGGCCAGTTACTGGCTTACCGGTGAGCATCGTCAATACAACCGCTCACGTGCCAGTTTTGCTTATGTAAACCCGAAGCGTAACTTCAGCGGAAAAAGCGGCGGTGCCTGGGAACTCGCGGCGCGCTACAGCCGGCTCGATCTCAACGACCGCAATATCAACGGCGGCGAATTGACCAACCGCTCTTTCAATCTCAACTGGCATCTTAACCCGAATGCCCGCATCATGTGGGGCTATGTAATCGCCGACGAAAAAGACCTCGGCCGCTCCGACATCATTCAGATGCGCACTCAGTTCTACTTCTGACCTCTATCAGTCGTTCCCGATTCGTCATGCGCGCAGTCGCAGGATCCAATGCAGGTATCCTGCTGCGCATTGCTTTTTATCTTTCGACCTTTGATCAGCCGACGGTGTCGAATGAGATTTTTTCGCTGTTCTCGGAGTCGTAGACTTCGGCGTTGAATTTGCCTTCGGATTTTGCGATCAGAATCGTGCAGACTGCGTCACCGGTGATGTTTACTACGGTGCGCGACATGTCGAGCAGGCGATCGACGCCGATAATAAGTGCTATGCCTTCGACCGGCAGATTAACAGATTCAAGAACCATCGACAGAGTTATCAGTCCCACACCAGGCACGCCGGCCGTTCCTACCGAGGCGAGAGTCGCCGTGAGAATAACGGTGAGAAAAGCATTCAGCGGCAGATCTATGCCGTAAACCTGTGCGATGAAAACCACCGCGACTCCCTGCATGATCGCGGTGCCGTCCATGTTGATCGTAGCGCCCAGCGGCATGGTGAACGATGCGATGCTGTTGGCTACACCGCAGCGGATTTCGACGGTCTCGATCGAAATCGGCAGGGTTCCGTTGCTGCTGGCTGTAGAAAAGGCGACGCTCATGGCCGGCAGGTAGTTGCGAAAGAATTTTAAAGGTTTCAGCCCGCCGATCATTCTGAGCGCGCCCATGTAAACGAGGCACATGTGCAGCAGCAGCGCCGCTAAAACAGTCAGTACATATTTAATCAGTGGAACCATGGCATCGAGTCCGGTTGTGGAAAAGGTTCTGGCAATCAGTGCAAAAACTCCATAGGGCGCCAGATGCATGAGAAGCATTACCATGTTCATGACGATGGCGTTGGCTGAATCGCAGAAGTCGATTACCGGCCGGGCCCTGGCGCCAAGCAGCGAGGCGCTGACACCTGACAGGAGCGCCACAAAAATTATCTGCAGCATGTTTCCCTCGGCCATGGCTGCGATAGGATTGGACGGAATGATATTCTGCAGCGTCTGTATCATCGACTGCCGGTTGGCAATATCTGGCGCCTGTTTCGTCAGTTCTGCCATGTTCAGCCCAGCTCCCGGTTGAATGATGATCGAGACGCACAGGGCGAGAGAGATTGCTATTGCAGTCGTGATCAGATAGAAGGCAAGCGTCTTGCCGCCGATGCGGCCGATTCTGGCGATATCGCCCAGGTTGGTGACGCCACAGAAAAGTGAAACAAAAACCAGCGGCACGACCAGCATGCGTATCGAGTTGATAAACAACCCGCCGACCAGATCAAAAAGGCTGGTGAGGCCGGTAAACACCGACCCCTGATGGTCAGGAAGATAAGACATGGCGATGCCGGTGATCGCACCAAGCGCAAGCCCGCTCAAAATCCGAAAGGTAAGTGACTTTTTATTCTGCATTATTTATTCCCGCCAATAAAATTACAGCAGCAAATTTAACACTTAACCCCTGCTTTTGCCTACAAAATAACTGACGCGACAGTATTTTTGCGCGAAGTCGCAGAATCCATGTCTAGCCCTCTGTCACATATGAATTTACGTTTTAAAATCGTCATTGCGAGGAGCGTAGCGACGAAGCGGTATGCCGCAGGCATAAGCCAGCTCTGAGCTAATCCTTCTATCTGTGAGATTGCTTCGCTTCGCTCGCAATGACGATAACACCAGGATTCAATGCTGACAGAGGACTAGAGTTCACCTGATCACGTGTCTGTTCGGTAAAACTTTTTTGAACGTTGGTGGTAATATATAGGTAAAGAAATTCAAGGAGACAAATTTATGTCTTTTAATCGCCGGTCGAGTTATATCAGTCTGGTTCTGTTATGTCTGCTGATAGTTGCCTGTCTGCCAGGTTCTGCCGAGTCGGTCAATCCATTTGCTATCGTTGACGAACTGCAGCTCAAGCAGGGCGGGGCGGGCACAACGGCCTCGGCTTCGGCAAGGATAGCTTTCTTTGACGGTTCCGACAAACCGGCCAGAGTAGCGGTATTGAGCGATCTGCATGTCAGAGGCGACAACCAGAAAATGATGGATGAAGCGGTCAAAGCGGTTAACCAACTGCCTGATGTCGATGCTGTCGCAATAACCGGCGATCTCTGCAAAAAAATCGGCTCCCCGGCTGAGTATTTTGATATGATCAAGGCCGTCAGCAGATTCAAGATGCCGATTTATGCGACACCCGGCAATCACGACATCTTGTATCGCGACCATTTCGGCGCTGAAGGCAAGAAACTGCGCACATCGCCAGCTGAGCGCAAGGCCAAGCTCGAACGTTTCCGCAAGGCGCTCAAACTCAAAAAACTGCGCTTTACCCGCAAAATGGGCGGTCATCTGCTGGTTTTTCTGCCCAACGACGACCCGAAAGGCAAGCATCTGGTAACCCTCTCGACCGCAACACTCAACTTTTTGAAAGAAACTCTCAAAAAGAACCCTGATGTGCCAACGATCGTATTCTGCCATGCGCCGCTCGCAGGCAGCTACGTCAAACCCCGCAAACTCGGCTTTTACAATTCTAATGCCCAGCCACATGCCAAAATCAGCGCCATACTCAAGAATAATCCCCAGGTATTTCTCTGGGTTTCTGGCCATCTGCACATAAGCCCTTCATCGCCGGAATATCACAACAAGGCCAACAAGGTCGGCAAGGTTACGGTAATTCACACGCCGGCGATCACGCCAAATTCTTCATGGATGCGCGTGCTCGATTTGTCTCCGGCCAGAGCCAGAGTCAGAACCTTCAATGCGAAAACTGGAAAATACGTTAAGAAATTCGAAAGGGTTTTTAAGCACAGGGTCGGCAAAGATAACGACAAAGATGACGATAACGACATAGACGACGATACAGCCATAGAGCCCGAAGACGATGACATGGAAGAAGGCGAAGCCGATATCGGCGAAGACGACCCCACTGTTGATTATGGCTCAGACGACGATGCAAATGATATAGACAATGATTCAGAAAATGATTCAGACGAAGTAGCCGACTCCGGCCAGAATTCTTCTACTGATACCTTAGCTGCAGCTGAAGAAGCCAAAGAAGTAATCAAAGATCTGATCAGAGTCATCACCGATTTCTTAAAAGGCATCTGGAACGGCATCCTCAAAATTCTCAACGTCTAAAAGGCGCTGCCCCAGTTTGCTCGTTCTGCATGAGCGAAGCGAAGTCGTAGAATCCATGTCTTTATTGACTTATCAGTCAATGTGGGGTTACTACGGGACTTTCTGAACCTTATCTGTAGACTTTTTGTCTGACCTCGGGTACGAGATAAGATATAGAGCTCTTACCCGGGAGGTCGTCATGAAAAAAATTCTATATGCCGTTCTTGTTGCGTTTTTGCTGATTCCGGCTTTTCTGCGCGCTGAAGGTTATGAAGATATTCTCGTCGTCACTGCGCCGTCTGGTGCAACGTTGCGTGAAAATCCCGATACAAAAGCGGCGAAACTCGGTCGCATTGAGTATCTGACTGAGGTTAAGCGCACCGAATGGAGTGACAACCTTTCTACTGTCGAAGGGGTCACCGCCTGCTGGTTTAAAGTTTCCTGGCAGGGTAAGGAGGGCTGGGTATTCGCGGCCCTGCTCGGCTCGAACCCGAAAGAAAGCGCTCTGATAAAATCATCAGAAGGAAAAGCCCGCCGTGAAATGCACCGGCTCTGGCTGAAAACCGAAGACAGCAAAGAGGTTGAGTTCGTCAGCAAGCTCATTAACAATAAAGAATATTTGAACTTCACATATTATGGCATCACGCCAGGACAGCAGTTCTACACTGTCATGCAGGATGGCTGGGAATGGTGCCGTTTTCTGTTGGTCAACTGCCGAGACGGGCGACAGCAGGAGGTAGATGCCGTTCCCGTTTTCAGCCAGGATGCAACCCGTTTTGTCACGGCCAATTATGACCTCGAAGCCGGCTACGGTCACAATCGCCTGCAGATTTTCCGATACGAAAACGGCATGGGCGTGCTTGAATGGTCAGAGGAACCTACCGAATGGGGCCCCGAGAACCCGGTCTGGGAATCAGACAACCGCATCAGATTCAATAAAAAAGTGCTTTCCGGTGAGTCCGAGCCCGCCGTCGTCGAATTCGACAAGACCGCAAACGTCTGGCGCCTCCTCGATTAGTCCTCTGTCACATAAGACTTCTAGGTTCAATGTCATTGCGAGGAGGGCGTCAGCCCGACGCGGCAATCTCACAGACAAAAGGATTAGCTCAGAGCTGGCTTATGCCTGCGGCATACCGCTTCGTCGCTACGCTCCTCGCAATGACATCAATCACATACTCAATCTTCACAGTTGATTAGTGTTAAAATTTGCAGAATGGGCTGAAAAGTCTTACAATGTAAGTCATAGTTATGCGTACTGAAAACTCTGAATTTATTAGTAATACTGACGAAACACGCGACGAAACGCAGACTGATGCGGCTGTTTCGCTGGTGAATTCTGTGCCGGTTCACGAATATCGAGCGACAGAAGAGGATCTTCTGTATTTCAAGAAGTGGTTCGCTGACTATGTTGCCACCTTCACCTCTGAAGACCCCGAGGTTCAGACAAACATCGACCTCAAGCGCGAACACACCCTGCGTGTATGCCGTGCCTCACGCGAAATTGGCCTGGATCTGAATTTGTCGCCGAACGATCTGCGTCTGGCTGAGATCGCTGCACTGTTTCATGATATCGGCAGATTCGAGCAGTTCACCCGACATCGCACGTTTTCTGACAAAAGATCGTTCAACCATGCGGCATTCGGAGTTGGTCTGTTGATCAAGAGCGACGTTCTCAGCCGACTCGGCATTTTTGAGCAGGAACTCATTATCAAAAGCATTTCCAGCCACAACATGCTCGAGCTGCCTGATGAAGACGATGAGACCATACGCCTGCATCAACGCCTGCTGCGCGATGCCGACAAACTCGATATCTGGTGGGTGGTTAGCGACTATTATCGCGAGCGTGCCGCCGGCAAAATCAATCCGGGCCTTGAACTCAATCAGCCTGATACTCCGGGTATTTCACCGGCCGTTTTTGAACGCATCATGAACGGCGAAACCGTTCTGTTCGCTGACTTGCAGAACCTCAACGATTTCAAGCTGCTACAGATTGGCTGGGTCTTCGACGTCAATTTTGCGCCGACCCTGCGCCGCCTCAAGGAGCGCGGTTATCTCGACATGATCCGCTCGCATCTTCCCGATGACGAGAATGTGAACGAGCTGTTCGACTGCGTGAACAACTACATCGAACAACGCCTGAACAACGCTTAAATACAGCGTTCTTAGAACTCAACTATCCAGACATACTTGCGATAATATTTGTCTTGCGGGTTTTTGGCGATGGCAAACAGGGTTGCCAGATTTTTCCCGTCGAATGGCGAGAGAAGCAGCTCATTTTTGTCGTTTAAAGTGACCTTTTGCGGCTTATGATCACCACTGCGCGGCCCTGTGCCCGGGAATATGTAAAATTCAAGATGCTCGGGCCGGCGATTTTCGGCAAAGTTGACGTACAGTGTATGAAGTCCGGCCAGGTGTATTCTCAGATGCGGAAACTCACAGGTATGAAAAGTGTCATCAGCATAAGGCCCGTGCACTTCGAGATTTTCTGTGACATCCTGGCTGAAATAAACCGAATTCGCTGCGAAATTGAGGCAGTCTTTTCTGTCCAGAGCCAGCCACATCAGCTTATTTGCCAGTTTTTCCATTCTGGAATGGTAAATGAAGCTCTGATCGTGATCTTCACACTCATGAAATTCATTTAGCGCACTGACAAAATCGGCATACAGGCTTTCAGCAGCATCAACCTGAGTGAGTCCGAGCATCAGAACAAGAATAGTGATTGCGACAGATATTTTTTTCATGTTACCTCCACGCGCTGTTTCCAGTGGCCAGTATACAATGTTACGAAGCCGATTTAAAGGGCATTGCATAATTTGCTGAGAAGTGAAATAATATTCACAATCAAAGTCACGGAGCGATACAAAATGAATGACAGTGAATTTCTCGAACAGGTAGAAAAAGCATATCAGCTGCGCAATAAAAGCCCGATACGAGCTCCCGGCGTTCCGATCGGCGTTGCCATGGTCAATCTCGGGCTCGACAAGCTCGGCCAGGTAAAAAAGCTCGGCGTCGTCGCTGAGGCCAAGGCCTGCCTGACCGACGCGATTCAGGCACTGACCGGGTGCACCGTCGGCAATAAGTATCTGACTATTCATGATAATATCGGCCGCTACGCACTGACTGTCTACGATCGCACCGATGGCCGAGGCGTCAGGGTTTATGTCGATCTCAAAAAAATCGATGCAAAAAAGACGCCTGAGCTGCATAAATTTTTTCTGCGGAAAAGGGCCCCGGAAGTCCGCACCGACATGGAAGCGCGGGCGGCTTCGGCCAAGCTGGTCACCGAAGAATTCATGGCCTGCGGCCGCAATATTTTCAGCTGGCAGTGGGTGCGCGTCAAAAATCTCGAAAAAGAAGAGATTCTTCCGGTCAAGGTCTGCCCAGGCTGCGGCGAATCTTTTACCTGCGCTGAACGTGATTCGCAATACTGCATAGTCTGCGCTAAAGAATTCGACTACTACATGTCTGAACAATAGTTCAGGCAGCGGCAGACAGGTCCCAGACCTTTGTTTCGTTGCCGTCGGTGGTGAGAAAATATCTGCCACCGGCGCTTTCGGCTACAGCTGTAACCGGCCTGGCATGGGCCTGCATGCTGTCGATAGCTGCACCGTTCCTGATCGAGATTATTTCTATTTTACCCATGACCGGCGTCACGGCA
>JAKJFO010000146.1 GCA_022704885.1 Candidatus Rifleibacteriota bacterium
AAAGATGAAGAAAATCGGGACTCGTATGCAGAGCCGAATCGGCGATCTGTCGACGGTTCTGCAGGAATTCATTACCGGTGTCAAGGTCGTCAAGTCATTCACTCTCGAAGAATTCGTCAAAGATCGCTTTGAGCAGGCCAATGGCGCGAATTTTGACGAAACCATGCGTGGTGGCCGCATTAACGCGGCAACTACACCGATAATAGAGTTCATCAATACCTGTGGTCTCGCTATAATTTTCTGGTATGGTGGTTACGAAGTCATCCGGGGCAATCTCGACGCCGGTCAGCTGATCAGCTTTCTGACCGCGCTGGTTGGCCTGTTCACACCGATCAAAAATCTGTCGAAGATGAGTAATGTCATTTCGCAGTCGGTTGGTGCCGGGGAACGCGTGTTTGAGATAATCGATGCCCCGGTCGATGTCGAAGAGTCGCCCGATGCCGTCGAAATGACCAGTTGTCGGGGAGAAGTCGAATTCAGAGATGTGTTTTTTGCCTACAACCAGAATGAGCCGGTGCTGCGCAACGTCAACATCAAGGTTGCCCCTGGCGAAGTTGTGGCTCTCGTCGGCCCTTCCGGCGCCGGCAAGACAACTTTCATCAACCTGATTCCGCGATTTTTCGATGTCAGCTCAGGTGCGGTTAAAATCGATGAAATAGATGTGAAGCAGCTCAGCATGGCCAGTATGCGTCGTTTTATCGCCATGGTTCCACAGGAGACCCTGTTGTTCTCAGGCACAATCGAAGACAACATCAGATTCGGCAGGCTCGATGCGACTCATGACGAGATTGTCGAAGCGGCAAAGCTGGCTAATGCTCATGATTTTATCATGGCGCAACCAGATGGCTACGACACGGTTCTTGGCGAGCGTGGCGTCAATCTCTCGGGAGGCCAGGGGCAGCGTATTGCGCTTTCCCGTGCGTTTCTCAAGGATCCCGGAATTCTGATACTCGACGAAGCAACCAGCGCTCTCGATTCAGAAACCGAAAATCTGATCAAAGAATCGCTGAGCCGCCTGATGAGTAACCGCACGACTTTCATGATCGCACATCGGCTTTCTACCATCGTTAATGCCGACAAGATACTGGTTCTGCAGAAGGGTGAGATCGTCGAAATCGGTTCTCATGGTCAGTTGCTCGAGCAGCAGGGGCTTTATTCTCAGCTTTATCGCTCGCAGTTTGCCGAACAGGTGGCGATGTGATGCAGAAGTTCAATCAGAATATCGACCAGAGAGATATCGAAACGCTGCATGGTTCGATGCGCCTCTCTGACGGCCGCTGGAACGACCCTTTCTGGGTTGCCTCGCTCAAGCTCAAGGCTTTTGGCGGCGCCGCCCTGATTTTGTCGCTTTCGCGACTGGTCATGATCGAGCGCCCGACCTTCAATCGTTTCATTCAGGCCCGCAAAGATGGTCGACCGGTGATTATAGTCGCCTGGCATGCATCTTTGCTCACTTCGATCTACTGTCATCGTCGTCGCAATGTCGTTATCATGACTTCGCTCTCAGAAGACGGCGATCTGCTGACCCAGATTCTCTACAATATGGGCTTCAAGTGTGTGAGAGGCTCTTCTTCACGTGGTGGCATGCGTGGATTGCTTGAAATGATGCGGCTGTTAAAGTCAGGATGCACAGGTGCCATAACGGTCGATGGCCCGCGCGGGCCGCGCCATGAAGTCAAACCCGGAGCCGTGCTTCTTGCCCAGAAAACCGGCGCTCTGCTGGTGCCAATTGGGGTTGGCTACTCCCATTGCGCTACGCTCAACAACTGGGATCATACTGAAATCCCGCTGCCGGGAAGTCGGGCCGTGATGATAACGGGCGAGCCTTTTACGATAAGTCAGGAAACAGATATTCAGACCGGTTGCAACATGATCGGCCAACGTATTCTGTCATGTGAGGCGGATGCGCGCGAATATCTTGCATCAGGATGCCTCAATAGTAGTATAATCGAGAGAACAGGTGGCGTAAATTGAATCTGCAGGTGCACGGCAAAAAGAAGCTGCTGATAGTAGCCGGCGAAACTTCCGGCGATTTTTATGCTGCTTCACTGATCGATGTGCTCAAACAGTGTGGTGAGCTCGAAATTTTCGCAGTTGGCGGTATTCAAACCGCCCGGCGCGATGTTAACCTTCTTTATGACAGCACCAACTGGGCAGCCATCGGGCTGATCGAAGCCATTAAACAGGTTCCCCGGCTGCTGCTGGTGCTTTCGCGACTCAAGCGGTTCATGCGCGACAATCGCCCTGATCTGCTGATTCTTGTCGATTATCCGGGCTTCAATATGCGCCTGGTGCATGCTGCCAACAAACTGGGCATTCCGACCCTGTACTATTTTCCGCCCAGCAAATTTGCGACCGACCCGGCCAGCGTTACCGACGCCGCCAGTTCGATAACCAGAGTTGCTGCCAATTTTGCTTCTACCTACGAGGTGTATCGCGCAGCTGGAGCCAATGTCGAATTTGTCGGTCACCCCCTGCTCGATCACGCAAAACCCGGCATGACTCCGATCGAAACCTGTAAGAAATACGGCCTCGATCCAGACAGACCGGTGATCGGGCTGTGCCCGGGTTCGCGGCGCAGTGAACTCGACCAGCTGCTGCCGGTAATGCTCAAGGCAGGCGGTCTGATTCATCAGAAATATCCGCAATACCAGTTTGTAGTGCCGGTCATCAAGACCGAAGGCAGCGAGGTTTTTGGTGTTTCAAAACATTGTTTACGCAATCAGCTTACTGCCAGCGGCATTCCGGTAACGCTCGCCGAAGGGCAGATTTATGACGTGATGCGACTGTCGCGTCTTCTGCTGATCAGTTCAGGCACTGCCACTCTCGAGGCGAGCTACGTCGGCACGCCAATGGTGATCTGCTATCGCGTATCGACCTTTACTGAGATTCAGGCGCGACTGTTCTATCATCTGCCCAGATTTATCGGGTTGCCGAATATTATTATCAATCGAATGGCTGTTCCTGAGCTTATTCAACATGACCTTACTCCCGAAAAGCTTTCTGATAAAGCCTTCGAGCTGCTTGAGTCAGAAGAACTCTACAACCAGCAGAAGAAAGATTTTACCGAAGTCGTCGCGCATCTTGGTGAGCCGGGCGCGCATGAACGGGTGGCGGCGATGGTTGTCGAGATGCTCGACGGCCGCGCGGCCGGCTGAAAACCATGTCGGGTCTGGCGTACCTTAAAAAGGCTGTAATCGGCTGTTCGCATATACTCTGTCGACTGCCGGAAACACCCGGGCGAGCGCTGGCCGCCGCGACCGGTCTGATTGCCTGGCAGGCCTGGCATGCAGAGAGGCGTCGCCTCGAAAACTGCATCGACCGCATCTACTTTCGCCGGCGTCGTCAGCCACCACAGCCGGTAAGTGAAATCGTGCGCCGCGCTTTTCTGCATTTTTCGCTGGTGACTTATGAACTTCTGCGTTTTCCGGTGCTGAGCCAGTCTGCGCTCGAACAGAGGGTTATTCTGCGCAATCGCGATATCATCGATCGTGAGCTGCAGAAGGGCAGGGGAGTCATACTGGTTCTGCCTCATATCGGCAACTGGGAGATTCTTGGGGCCGCGATAGTGCAGGCCGGGTACCCGCTTAATTCTTTTTATCTGGCTCAGAAAGAAGACGAGATCGGTGGCCTGCTCGATCATTTCAGAAACTATTCGGGTATCATTCTGCACGACCGCGATCGTGGTGGTATCAAAGCCCTGCGTGCTCTTAAAAGCGGCGAGATTCTCGGCATGATCGGTGATCAGGATGGTTCGCGCAACGGTGTTTACATGAATTTTCTCGGTCACTGGGTCAGCATGCCGGCCGGTCCTGCCAACTGGAGTCTGAAGACCGGGGCCAGCGTGCTGCCGCTCTATTCGTTGCGACGCGGTAATTCGGCCGTGTTCGATGCGGCCTTTCTGCCGCCGGTCGGCGAAGATGTCGCAGGATCTCACAACGACCGCGTGATTGCCCGCACGTTGGCAATTGCAGGTTGGATGGAAGAGCTTATTCTGCAGCATCCCGATCAGTATCTGTGGTTTTACGATCGTTTTAAACCGCGGCATGAGGGTTGGCTCGCTGCCGAAAAACTTAAAAACGGTCAGATGTATCACGGAGAGCCCCGCTATGGCAGCTGATAAACGCTCTGTCACCGGCAGCCTCAGCCTGCGTGCCAGAGCCGCACTAGCCTTTTACCGCGTCAGCTTCGCTATGGCCGGTCTGGTTTCTGCCGCAGCAGTTCCCTGGCTCGGGGCATACCTTCGCCGAATCAGGGAAGGTTTTTTTGACTATCTTGGTCAGGTGCCGCGCTGCCCGGAAACGCGAGTATTCTGGATTCATGCTGTTTCTATGGGCGAGGCGATGGTGGCCTATGGCTTTGCCGCCGGTCTGCAGCGGGAATATCCCGGTTACCAGATCGCTTTTACCAGCACTCATCCCGATGTCATCGCCGGAGCCCGCAAGCGCGGCCTGTTGGCCGCCTATTTTCCACTCGACACGAGAGTCAGCATGCAGCGGGCATTTGAACGCTGGCGCCCATCTGCGGTTTTTGTCTGTGAAACTGATTTCTGGCCAGAATTTTCGACGCAGTGCCGGCAACGCAGCATTCCTCTATTTCTGGTCAACGGCCGTATCAGCAACAAGCTTGCCGCCTTTTACCAGAACTTTGCCGGACTGGCGGAGCTGGTTTTTGGCGCTTACACAATGCTGGCGGTTCAGAGCGAAAGCGATGCCGGGCGTCTGCGCTCGATCGGAGCTGAACCTGCACGCATCGAAGTTCTGGGTAATATGAAGGCCGACCTGACGGTGGCGCCTGGCAGTGTCGATCTGACGCCCATCAGAAGCTGGCTGGCCGGACGAAAAGTCGTGGTTGTCGGTTCTCTGCATCCTGGCGAATTCAGTCTGCTGCTGCCGGTGATTCGTGCTCAGGCAGATGCCGGCCGGGCAGTGATTCTGGCACCGCGTAATCCGTCTCTGGCAGAAGAATGGCAGAAGAGCCTGCGAATTGCTGGTGTCGAGAGCTGCCGGCGCAGTATCGGTCTCGCCGCCGCCCCGTTATTGCTTCTCGATACGATGGGTGAGCTGGCATCTGTTTACGCGCTGGCTGATGTAGCATTCGTCGGCGGCAGTCTTGTCGGCGATGTTGGCGGTCATAATCCGCTCGAAGTCATTCAGCAGTCAGTTCCGCTGCTGATGGGCCAAAACTGCCGCAATTTTGCGGATCTTGTCGAGGAGCTCGAAGCTGCAGAGGCAATTGTCAGCTGTTCTGATGCGCCCGCAGTCAGCAAGGCCATCGATCTGATTCTGACTGATGCCTCTTTTGCGTCGAAGATGATTGAAAGTGCTGCAGGGGTTTTACAGGCTAATCGCGGGGTTCTGCCGGCGACGCTGCAGCTGGTGAAAGATCGACTGTCAGTTCTCGAGCCGGCGCTTGAGAACGTCGCTGAGTTGCCATGACACCCCGTTGATATCTGTGAATACATAGTTATCGCCGACTTCGATCCCGGCTTTTGCGAGAGCGTCGGTGGTTGCGGTGAGATCACAGACCAGACGCAGTCTCTGTCGGTTACTGATGTATGGCCGGTTCGGGCGATCGTTGATTTCGATACAGGTCTGTTCGATCTCGACGCGCGGGCTTTCGATACGCAGCAGTGTCATGTCGTCGTAGTTTTTGACGCGCAGCACACGCTCCAGTGCCAGAACTTTTCGATAAAACTCGATGCTGGCGCCGGCATTTTCCGCCAGCATTCCAAAAGCTGTAATTTCTATCATATTTGCCTGCCTTGATTTTTTAGGCTCATATCGGCAGTGCTGATGTTTTTTTTTACCAATTCGAAAAAAGATCGAGGGGAAAATGCTTGCCTCGGGTTTGCGATAAGTTTTATAATGGCAGTTGGTGTACTTTGAAGTAAATGCCTATGCCAGATCAAACGCAAGGAAGGAAAGGTTATGAAAATCGCTGTTCACCCCGTTTCTGAAAGCGAGCTCAAGCCCCTGATCACAGATACGAGCAAGCTGGGCTTCTGCAGGTTTTTTACCGACCGCATGTTTACCATGGATTACAACGAGGAGGAAGGCTGGACCAACCCTCAAATCGGCCCGTTCAGACCTTTCGAAGTTGATCCATCGTCGCTTGTGCTGCATTATGCACAGGAAATCTTTGAAGGACTCAAGGCCTTCAAAGGAAAAGATGGCGTAATCAGATTTTTTCGGCCCGAGATGAATGCCAAGCGCTTCAATCGTTCGGCCGACCGGCTTTGTATGCCGCATTTTCTCGAAAACGACTTTCTCGAAAGCATTTATGCTCTGGTTAATCTGGAGAAACGGTGGGTGCCTGACAGCAAGGGCGCTGCGCTCTATATCAGACCATTCATGTTTGCCACTGATAAGGCTCTCGGAGTGCGTGCTTCGTCTACCTATCTCTATTGTGTGATTTTAAGCCCGGTTGGCCCCTATTATCAGGAAGGCTTCAGCCCGGTCAGCCTGTTCGTCTCTGATGAGCTTACCCGAGCGGCCAAGGGCGGTCTCGGCGAAGCCAAGACTGGCGCCAACTACGCAGCCAGCCTGCTTGCCGGTCGTATTGCCCGCAAAAAGGGCTGTGCTCAGGTTCTCTGGCTCGATGGCGCTGAGCATCGCTACATCGAAGAAGTAGGCGCCATGAATATCTTCTTTGTATTCAACGGAAATCAGCTGGTGACGCCACAGCTCAATGGCAGCATTCTGGCAGGCGTAACCCGTGACAGCGTGCTTAGACTCGCTTCAATGCTGGGTTTGCGTGCTGAAGAACGCAAGATTTCGATCGACGAAGTAATCGGTGGCATCACCACCGGTTCTATCACCGAAATCTTTGGCACCGGCACGGCCGCAAGCATATCTCCGGTCGGCAGTCTGCAGTTCAAGGAAAATGATTACGTCGTCAACAACCGCAACGTCGGTCCGGTCAGCCAGCAGATGTTCGATACTCTTCGTGGTATTCAGTATGGTGAGATTGAAGACCCGTTTGGCTGGGTCGTTCCGCTCCAGGAACCACAGGAAAAGGTTCTCTCTCTCTAATCTCTTTCGCTCTCTCAAACCAGAAGCCCGCCCCGACAAGTTGTCGTGGGCGGGTTTTTTATGTCAAGAAAGTGGCTGCTTTGTCCGATATGTTGTCGTAACATCCCACAAACAGGCGGTGAAACATGGACGACATCAGGAGCTGGTTGAAAAAGAACAGTTCGTTGAAGAATTATGATGACCCCGAGGTCGACCCGGACAAGGTTGTGAGCAGACATCGTAAGGCGGTTGCCTCAGCTCGCACGGCTTTGCGGGAGCATATTCAGATGCAGCTGCAGTCAGCCCTCAAGAATTTTTATTCCGAGGAAGTTCCCGAAGAAAAATTTTTGATCAGCTGATCGAAGTCTGATCGAATTTTCAGTAGCTGGTCGTTATGCACCGTGCATAGGGCACTGAAAAAAGTTCGTTTTTGCATCGAATAGCGAGTCTGGAGTATGTTTTTTGTTGAAAAGTCGCTTGGGATAAGTATTGAGAAAATATTTGCCATTTGCATATCAGATATCTTTATCCATATAATTGCGACACCCCGGCAGTGATAACAGAAGAGGTAGTAATGAGTAATTCCATAGCTGTGCCTGATGTCAGCCCGATGTTCGACGATCAGATTGATTCCAGTAACAGTGCTTCCGCCAGTGAAGTCGTGCAGAAACCCGTCCTTAAGGTCGTGCCCCCGCCGCCGGCTGAACCACCTACACTGGAGACACTTGTCGCTTTGTATGCTGCGCAGCAGAGAGAGTGCTGGTTGTGCGAGGGAATTTCGCGCAAGATAGCCGCTGGCCGTGAAATATCTGAAGATGATCACTGGCACTTTACCTCGTGCGTACTGAGCTGGGAACACCTGCACCGCAACTGACCACACTATTGTATCAATAAGCTCAAAAAGAACTGCTGATGCAGTTCTTTTTTTTTGTCGGACTATAATGAAACTTTGCGAACCGGTCGATGCAGTTAGAGTATAATCTATGCAATCCCCATTTTGAGGAGGACCCGGTTGAAGCGTTCAATCTGGCTTGCAGGTGTAATGATGTTGACTCTGGCTGTGGAAGCCGGCGCAGCAATCTATTCTTACCGTGATGAGCATGGTCGTCTGTTTCTGACCGACAGCCCGCCCAATCGCAATTACAAAATTGTCGTGACCAGTCGCAAAGAACGGGAAGGCCCGGATTCACCGACCCAGCCAACCTTTGCGGTGAGTGCCCAGGCTTCGGCACAGAAGTTCATGCTGCCGAACGACGAGACTTACAGCAAATACATCAATGAAGCGGCGCGAACTCACGACCTCGATCCTTACCTGATCAAATCGATCATCAAGGTAGAGTCTGATTTTGATCCGAATGTCAGGTCATCAAAAGGCGCTCAGGGTCTGATGCAGCTCATTCCTTCGACAGCCCGGCTGGTCGGCTGTTCTGACTCGTACGATCCGAAACAGAACATTATGGGCGGCGCCAACTATTTGAGAATGATGCTCAAACGCTTTGATGGCAGGATCGATTATGCGCTGGCCGCTTACAATGCCGGCCCCGGCAATGTCGAAAAATACCAGGGCATACCGCCATTTCGCGAGACCCAGAACTATGTGCGCAAGGTCAAGCATTACTACAGACAGTATGCGGCCAACCCGACTCTGGCAAAAGCAGAAATCGCAAAGGCAGGCAAAAAGGCACGGGTGATTCCTGTCGTTCACAGCGATTTGTCAAAGCGTCTCGCCAGGGCATACGAAAAATTCAACAACAACGATATTGAGGGCGCTACTGAAGCCTACCGCCAGATTCTCAACATCTACCCGACCAATACCCAGGCTCTTTACAATCTGGCCTGCCTGCTCGACATGGAGCGATGTTACGAGGAAGCTATCGATGTTTACACGGCAGCCCTCAAACAGGACCCATATCTGGACAAAGCTCTGTATAATCTCGCGGTAATTTACGAACGCCTTGGAATGCACAAAGAAGCCATCGACACCTGGAAACATTACGTAACTGTGGCCAAAGATGAAGAAAAGATCGTCATGGCCGAGCGCTTCATGCGTGAGCTGCGCGACTATGCCGCGCTGAACTGAATGGAAGGATAAATGTCGGAAACCGCTTCGAGATCGATATTCGAAAAGCTGATCTATCTGGGAATAGCCACATTCTTTTTGTGGCCGTTCGTTCAGCTGTGGTCGATCAAGGCGATTCCTGTTTTCGATACCGACACACATCTGCGTGCTTCGGTGGCGCTTGAAAGCCTTATGGAAGAGGCTCTTTCGCGCCCGTATGAACGCGTCAGCGCCCGCAGCCCGTTCAAGCCGGTCAAAGACTGCGAAGATATCGGTCTGCAGGGGCGAATCGAGATGTTTCCGCACCCTGATCTGCCGGCCAATGTAATGATCAGGGCAACTGTTCGCTGGGGCATGTTTCCTCTCAGCAAAAGTCTTAGCCTCGAATACTTGAGAGCGAGGACACGCCCATGAACAGGAACAGATCAGGTATGACAGTCTGGGAAATTGTTCTTTTCACCGTCTTTCTTGCCGTCGCCGGCGGTGCTTCGGTCTTTTTCTTCTTTCTCAATTCAGAAGATGTTCAGTATGCGCAGAGAAAGTATGAATGGGTGCAGCAGATCAACAACGTTCTCGATGCAATCTGTCTTGAAATTTCCAATTCGGTTCAGTTCGAGCACCCCTTCAATGGAAATTCGCGAGAGTGCTTTTTTCGAGCCGCCATCGACGCTGGTACTCTGCTGCCTGACGAAAACCGCGAAGGTTTTGCCTTTGTCGACAACAACCTTGTCTATGTCTCGCGAAGTGGTGATTCTACCAGCAGCCTGCGCCGTCTAGGGAGTTTTGAAAACCCGCTCGTTGCCAACTGCCGCGAGGGAAAATTCGTTCGCATAAGTTCTGATCTTCTCGAAATAAAGTTTATCGCCATGGCTCCGGGCGCCCAGAGGGGTTCACGTGAGTTTGTGCGGCGTATCAACCTGAGAAACCGATGAGCAGAGTTCCAGACGAAAAACAATCGATGATTCCGCTGGTAGTGATGATATGTTTCACACTATCACTGGTTCTGGCGCTGTTTTATCGCGTTTATCAGGCCGACCGCGATCTCGGAATGATGCGCGTTGCCGGTCGCCAGGCCAGGCTTGCCGCTGAATCAGGTATAAATTATGCGCTCGAAAAAATGCGTGCCGCTGTAACTGCTTCTGATCGGGCAGCTGATCCGGCAGCGCTCACCACACTTTTCTTTTCAGAGAACATCGAGAGCACCGACTGGAT
>JAKJFO010000147.1 GCA_022704885.1 Candidatus Rifleibacteriota bacterium
GATATTGTAGGGCGCAATGCCATGCAGTGTCTGCAGTAGACTGATTTCATAAGGATTGCGGGTGGGGGCGACGGTTACGCCGATATCGCCCTTGCGCAGCGCGTCTTTGATTTCTTCAGACAGCTTGCTGTTCTCGTTGGCAATGCCAAGAGTGACTATATTCATGCGCTGCGGGCTGTTGTTGCCACGGTCGTTGAGGGTCATCAGCGGAGTCGCCTGATTCATCAGACTTTCGACCAGACTCTTTTTGAAGCCCTTGCGCACTGAATCCTTCCAGTGAATGAAGTCTTCGATGCCGCCAAACAGGCGCCGTTCGATGATATTGCGGCAGTATTTAACAATGTCCTTTTCGAGTGAGCTGCTTTCGGGGTTGGTGTATTTGTCCCAGTTCTCTTTCAGGTTGATGTTTACCAGAAAGTCGCCTTCGATATCGTTGTTCGACAGGTCGCCGAGCAGATACTTGTAAAACGGCTCGATGTCGCGATCTTCAAAAATATAGGTTCTGATAAAGTTCTGAACCTTCGAGTATGGCTTGATGCGGTCGAGGCACTGCTCATACTGGCGCTCGATCATGCCATCTTTCGAAATGCGGGTGAGCTTGGCCGAAAAAACTTCGACCTGCTTCTTGATCGATTGACTCTGCACACTGAGAAATTTGAGATAGTCTTCGGCACAGCCGATACAGAACATTTCGTATTCCATGTCAACCGCTTCTTTGGCCTCTTTGAGCAGTTTATCGCGCTCGTCGTTGAGGTCGGTCATGCGCAGCACGGTGCCGAGTTCCATCAGCTTGCCGCCAAGCCCGGCGAAACCGCTGAGCTTTTCCTTGAGGCGGTTGCTGATTTCACGATACTCGCGCTGTTCCTTGTCGAGTCTGACCTTGATTTCCTGAACTTTGCGGCTGAGAACTTCACGCGGGTAGCGCTGCAGATATTTTTCGAAGGCAGCCAGGAAGTCGACAGCGATGTGGGCGCCAAGATCGGGATTGTTGATGATCTCGATGACCTTTTCGAGCAGTTGCTCACCGGTTTTGATGGCAGCCTGTTCAAAATTCACCTTGACCTTCGCTCTGATTTCGTCTTTTTTGACGCGGTTCTGGTTCATTTCGTCGATCTGCCTCAGAATGAATGCCGAGGCCGATTCGCCATCGCGCTGCTTATTGGCAGTGCGCATGGTGTGGAACATCGGGTTGTCCCAGTATTGTTTTCGATCGATGACTTCTTTGGTCATCAGAAACAATGCTTCAGGCGTCAGGTCGACCTTGCCGGGGTTGTTCTCGGCAAATTCCTGCACCATCGAATCGATGAGAATGCGGTCGACCGAGAGGCGCAGCCAATAGGTCAGATCCATTGACAGCTTGTACGTGTAGAGATCTCTGATTACATCGAGCGGATAATAGAAGCTTTTAAACCCGGCAGAGCTGAAGCATTTGAGCTGTTTGCCCTCAAGGTCAGAGCTCGTCTGGCCAAGTATCTGCGATGCATTGTCGAGCATCGAATTCTGCGCCTGACGCATCTGTGTTGCCAGTTTGGTGAAAATGAACTCGGAAGCGATGGCATAATAAGTGGGAATGTCGTCCTGATTGCTGGTGCCGAGCAGGTAGCACTGGTCGAACGGGGTTTCTTCACATACGGCACCAAAAGTGGTTGCGTCATTGCTTTTGCCGACCGGGCCGTAGTTGACCATGAATTTGTTGCGGCGATCCTGGTTGATGATGTCTTTGGCACTGCGGCTTGGCGGAAAGTGTTCCTTGTTCATGAAATAGAAGGTTTCGACCAGCGAAGCGTAGCCGTTGCCTTCGAGGCGCCCGGTTGAGTTGACGTTAGGATCTATTGCAATCTGAGTAAACGCTTCGGGGGTAAGCATGATGCCGATGATGCTCGGCTTGCCGCGCCCGCCAGAAAGCTGGTAATAAGCCATTTTCATGAGATAGGCGATGTCGATGAACATGCCGGCGCCAGAACCACCGCAGAGTGAGCCGACGATGTAGAATTCGGGGGTGAGTATCTGGCCCTGCTTGTTGGTCAGCGGAACGATGATGTCGTCCTGGTTGACGTTGCTGCGGGCCATGATGCGGCTCATCTTGGTCTTGATCTGCTGAAAAATTTTCTGAACATCGACGAATACGCCAAAACGGCCGGTAAACCTGAACTGGTGTGCGCCCTGGCTGATCTGGCCGATATGGTTTTTCAGCTTCTGTGGAAACCATTCATAGAGATAGTTGTAGGTATCTGAGTCGAGATTACCGGTTATCTGACCGGCATTCTGAATGTTAATCTGATGATATTCGCTTTCGGTCAGCTTGGCAGCAGTCTTTGCCTCTTCTTCGGACTGGCTGGCATCGAAGATATCGGTGTCTATGCACATCAGGTCGATGAAATCGGGAAGCGCAGGTTCTTTGTCGCCGGCCTGTCTGAAGGCCTTCTTTATTTGCGGGCTGCTGAGAAAGGTTTCTTTAAAGTTTATCAGCGACTTTTTGCCTGTACCGCCAAGGCCAACGATGAGAGCCGGGTTCAGCGCAATCCTGTTTTCATAGTTTGTACTCATTTTTTAAAGACGCTCCCGTTTGGAGATAATTTGCCAAAGTATAGTCTCAGGCTGATTCCTCTGTCAAGAAAAGCAAAAATAAACGTTTTTGCCAAGGTTTTACCTTGAATCGGAATCTGTTATACTGACATGTCTGAAAAGTCGTAAAACTAACTGGCATTGAATAAGGGAGAACCCGATGAAACCCCTTGAACTCAGCTGCATTGCCGGAGTCTGGAACACATCTCTGGGCATTCTCAATGAAACCCTGCAGGGTATTGGCAGCGACCTGCAGCTCTGGTTCCCGTGGGGCGGCACCTGGCGTGGTCGCGATCTCGACGGCGGACTGCCGCCGACCGATTTTCCCGATGACCTGGCCGGGCCCGGCGTGAGCCGATTTGGCGGACGCTTCTGGAAGACGTTTTCGGTTAATGGCACCGGCTGGCTGATCAGCGTGCGGGCGCCCAATTCTGCAACACCTGAAATGGCAACCTGGGAACTGCCCGAAAAGGCAGCCGAATCGCTGAAGATGTTGTCGGATTTTGTCAGGCTCGAATGCCTGCTTGGTCTGACCATGAAGATTCTCGAGAACCAGTCGCGTGAAAATATCGGCCACTGGGACAGAGTACGGCATCTCAGCGTAGCGATCGGCTGTGAACTTGGGTTGTCGCCCCGTGAAGTTGCTGATCTTGAGGTTGCCGCTCTGCTGCATGATATCGGCAAAGTTGGTCTGCCTGACGAACTGCTCGAACTCGCCGGCCCGCTCGACGAGGAAGACCGCAAAAAAGTCGAGGCGCATTCCCTGATCGGCTCAGCAATGATTCGCGAAATCCCAGGCATGGAAATGATAGCCGAGATCGTTCTCGGCCACCATGAAGCGATCGATGGCTCAGGTTATCCGCGTGGGCTCAAACATGAAGAGATTCCGTTCGGTTCATTGATAATCGCAGTCGCCGATTCATTCGATGCGATGACGCATTACCGGCCATATGCGACCGAACGCACCTATCTTGAAAGCTACAATGAAATGCGTGGCGAAAAAGGCAAATTTTCGCCCGAAGTTCTCGCCGCACTCGAAAGAGTACTGAAAAAACTGGGAATTCTTGACAGCAAGCCGCTTGTCGGCTCAAAAGAAGACTGGTAAATATTTTGGAGGAAAAATGAAGATCAGGATCCTGTCATTGGTTGTTGCGGTGCTTTTGCTGGCGGTTGCTCCGGTATCTGCTGATACTATGCGGGTTGGCGTCGTGCTGTCGATCGGCGGACTTGGCGACGAATCGTTCAACGACGCGGCCTATCAGGGAATCATGCAGCTGCGCAAAGAAGGTGACTGTATCGTAGAGGTCGTCGAGCCGGGCAGCATAAGTGGTATCGAGCCGGCATTGCGCTATTTCTGCGAAAGAGATATGGATATGGTCTGCGCTGTCGGAATTTTTGCCAATGACGCGGTTCGCCGCATTGCTGCCGCTTTTCCCGAGAGCCGTATCGTTCTTATTGACTCGGTCGTTACCATGCCCAACGTTCTGTCGATTCTCTTCGACGAAGAGCAGGGCTCATTTTATGCCGGTGCATTCGCCGCTCTGGCAAGCCGAAGCGGCGTCGTCGGGTTTCTCGGTGGTATGGAATCGCCGGTTATCGGCAGCTTTGAACGTGGTTTCAAAAACGGCGTCAAGTTCGTCAAGCCCGAGGCGACGGTTCTCTCGCACTATATCGGCAACACCCCGGAAGCTTTCGATATGCCGGAAAAGGCCTTCAATCTTGGTCTTGAAATGGCAAAGCAGGGCGCTGATCTTATTTATCACGCTTCTGGTCGCAGTGGCCTTGGTCTTATTCAGGCCTCACGTCGTGGCAACTTTCTGGTAATCGGTGTTGATTCCGATCAGAGCCGCAGCGCACCCGGCAAAGTGCCGGCCAGCATGGTCAAGCGTATCGACAATGCTTTGATAAAAGCCGCTGAAATCATGCGAAAAGACGCTTTTGCCGGTGGCATCTGGACCATGAGTCTGCAGGACAGAGGTATCGAACTCGTTCATTCGCGCTTCAATCGCGATCTGCTGACTGCCGAAAGCCTTACCAGGCTCAAAGAAATCGAAGATTTCCTCATGTACAAGACAATGAAATAAATTGGGGTACGACCCTTGCGGCTTGTTGCAAGGATTCTTATAATCAAAGCATAATTCGACTTCAACTGGTTTTGTTAGCAGGAGGACATGACTATGATGACCATGACATACGATCAGCGGCAGAATGTATCGACCATGCTGCTTGTTTCGATGCTCTTCTCTCTGTGGTTTGCCGTTGCTCCCATTGGGCCGGCGCATGCCTCTTTCCTTGGCAAGGTTAAGGATATCGGCAAGTCAATCTTCGTCAACGTCGGCGCAATCGCTGCCGGTCTTGGCGGCGGCGCTCTCGGGATGGCTCTCGGCGGAGGCCCTCTCGGCATGGCTGTTGGTGCCATCGGCGGCTATATAGTCGGCAAGAAGGTTCTGAACTGGACCACTTCCAGCGTTGCCAACTTCGCGACGGTCGCCGGCGCAATCGCAGGTGGCGCTCTCTGCATCGGTATGGGTTTTTCCATGCTGGCAGTCGGTGTCATCGGTGGTGGTCTGATTGCCCGCCTTGCTGTTACCGCTATTTCCAAGCTCTTCGGTAAAAAAGAAGTAATGCTCAAGCAGAGCGATATCGACCCGGCTGCTGCTGCCAAAGAGCAGGCAGAAGCCGCTGATTTCATGGCCAAAATGACCGGCACCTCGACGGTTCCGGTGGCAAGCCCGGCAAGTGGCAGCAAGACTACCAGTGCCGCCGCCGCACCCCAGATAACAACTCCCAAGGTTGTCGATTCGCAGACTGCATACAGCAACTATCTGGCAGCTTACAAACAATACATGGATGCCACCCAGAAGGGTAACGCAGCTGCTGCCCAGAAGGCTTACTCTGAATACAAAAAGAACCTCGATCTCTACAACTCACTGATCAAGGGCAAATAGTAAGCACAAAATCAGCTTTTTCACTCAAACAAAAAACCGGCTCATACGAGCCGGTTTTTCATTGCCTGTGCAAAACTAGATGCCCCAGGTTTTGATGCGGGTTATCGACTTTATTACGTCGGGGCGAGTGAGCGCTTCAAGCGTCATTACTGGTTTGGCAGGCATATTTAGCTGCTTATACCAGGCTATCAGCGGGGTATAATCTAGACAGCCGTCACCAATAGCGAGATGCTGGTCACCTGATTTGTCGTTGTCGTGAATATGGCAGACAAGGATGTGTTTGCCGAGGTGGTCGAGCCAGGTCTGCATGGGCATATTCGAAAAAAGATTGTAGTGACCGGTGTCGAAGCAGATGCCGGCACACTCTGAGTCGACAGTTTCGAGCAGCATGCCGAGGCGGTCGGGCGCGGTGTCATAGATGTTTTCGAAGGCGATCTGCAGGCCCAGTTCGCACGCTCTGCGGCAAAGTGACTTTAATGAACTGCCGGCCCTTTTGAGCCAGTTGATAAAATCGCCATCATCAGGCATGTCACCGTAGCCGGGATGCACCACTATGCGTTTCGAACCAAGTTTTTTCGCCACATCGAGGGTGTGCAGCAGGCGCTGATATGTCTGTTGTTGCTGACTTTCCCGGGCAGAGCCGATGTCCTGCTCCATGAAAGGGGCGTGCAGACTAGACAGAAAGCTGTGTTTGTCGATGAGCTGTTTGAGATTGTTGATAAAATCTTCGCTGATGTTATCGATGTCGCGGCTACTGAAATACAACTCGGGAAACATCTGGTAATCTGCCAGCAGAGCGAAAGCTTCGCCGGTCATGTGCTTGCTGGAAAGAGTTGCGTGTATCTGTGCCACTGGTCTCATGGCTTTTCAGGCTTGTCCAGAATGGTGGCTTCTTCGACCAGCATTACCGGTATGTCATCGCGGATCGGGTATGATCTTCGGCATTCACAGCAGTTCAGAACGTCTTTTTCTTCATCGTGAACTATCTTGCCGCGGCAGGCCGGGCAGGCAAGTATTTCGAGCAGTTCTTTTTTGATCGGCATCCAGCAAACTCCCTCGCAGAGACTGACTGCAATAACTGGCACCAAGTATATTGCCAAATCCGCAAAAATTCAAGACATGAATAACCGTCTGTCGACAATTGCCGGCGTGTCTGTTATATTTCCTGCAACTGGAGGGCTTATGTCTGGAATTCTGGTGATGCGTCTGCGCGGGCTCGGCGATATAGTTCATCTGTTGCCGATTTTTCGCATGTTGCGTGAACAGAATCCTGAAGAAACCATCGGATTCTTCTGTCAGCGGCCATTTGGTCAGATAATTCCGCCTGAACTGAATATTACAGTTATCGAAATGCCTCCCGGCGCCGGCTTTGCACAGTTGCTCGCTCTGGCGCGGCGAATTCGGCGATATCGGTTCGACAGCGTTTTTGATCTGTTCAGTAACCCGGCGACGGCAATAGTTACCGCCCTGTCAGGAATCAGACATCGTTATGGTTTTGATTACCGGGTTCGGCGCTGGGCCTACAGCCAGACCTATACAGCGCCTGATCCCAACCGCCATCTGATGCAGCTTTTTGCCGACTTCTTCGCACATTTTGGCGTGACCGGCGAATTAAAGCCGCCTCGTATCAAACCTTCGTCTGCCATGCTGGAGCGTGTCATCGCCGCAGTGCCGGAACGTTATCGCAAGATTTCGCCGCTGCTGGGCATCAATCCGCACACTACCTATCAATCGAAAGCCTGGCCACGCGAACATTTTCTTGAATTCATCAAACTCTGGTATGAAAAAACTCGACAGCCGGTGCTGGTTACCTGGGGTCCGGGCGAGCGGGCGGCCGCAGAAAGTCTGGCCAGAGACGCCGGGCCTGAAATGGCTTTCGTTCACGACAGCCTGCGCATCGATGAGTTTGCTGCGCTGCTCAGTCGACTCGATCTCTTTCTGACCTGTGATACCGGCCCGATGAACATCGGCTGGGCAGTTGATGTGCCAGTTGTCGCACTGTTCGGGCCGACAACCCGCGAACCTGTATATCCGCGCGGCAACAAGCATCTGGTTCTCTATAGCGACAGCGTCGATTGCCTGCAATGCCATCGCGAAACCTGCAACCACCGAGCCTGTATGTATTCACTGTCTCCGGCAAAGGTTCATGGCGCCATTGTCGAAAAATACAAATTTGCCGGAAAACATACGAGGTAACCATGCGAAAAGCAGTTTTTTTAGATCGTGACGGAACTTTGAATCCTGACCCGGGCTATATCTCCCGGCCAGAAGATTTCGAGCTGTTTCCCGGTGTGGCACAGGCGCTCGCACGCCTCAAACATGCCGGCTATCTGCTCATTCTGATAACCAACCAGTCCGGCATTTCGCGTGGACTGATCAGTCTGCAGCAGCTCGAGCTGATTCACCAGAAACTGCAGAATCTGCTGGCTGAAGCCGGCACAGCACTCGACGCCATCTATTATTGCCCGCATCATCCGGATTTTCCTTATGAAGGAGTTGCCGACTGCGCCTGCCGCAAACCGCAGCCAGGCATGATTCTGCAGGCTGCTGCAGATTTTGACATAGATATGGCGGGATCCTATGTCATCGGCGATCGCAGAAAAGATATTCAGATTGCCTTGAATTCTGGTGTCAGGCCTATTTGTATAAGGCCGCAGCCAGCACCCGGCTATGAAAATGTGCCGACTTTTCCCAGTTTGTCTGCGGCAGTCGACTGGCTGCTGGCCGAGACTTCGAATAAAGTTTGACATTTTGCTTTCAGTACATATAATAGGCGCGGCGCCGTTCGCCAAAATACGATTTTAAAGGCAGCAGGATGGCTTTGCAGGCAGAGAAAAGGGCGCCGGGCGGAGAGGCCGGCATAACCGTAGTTTCGGTTGCCTATTTCTTTTTCGTTATCTGTTCTTATTACGTGATAAAGCCAATTCGTGGCAGTCTCGCGTTGGAGCTTGGCTCAGATAACATTCCGATACTCAATATTCTTTCGATGATTTCGCTGGTGGTTGCCAATGCCGTATACAGCTGGATCGTCGGCAAATACAAACGCGATATTTTCATACCATTCATCACACGATTCTTTGTCGTCTGTCTGGCCGCATTCTGGATCGTCTTTACCATTTTCATTCCGATAAATGAACCCGGTGCGAAGTCAGCTGATACGGCTTCTGCTGAATCAGTGCTCAGACAACCATTTGCCGAAAGTGGCGGCGCTGATCTCAAGGCTGAAGAACCTCTGCCAGTGCTGAAAGACCCTATGGTGATACTTGCCGATTACGGCAAAACAGTAATGATCGGCGTCTATTACCTCTGGGTGAATTTTTTCGCACTGATGGCAGTCAGCATGTTCTGGTCGTTCATGAATGATGTCTTCACCGTCGGTCAGGGGCGTCGGCTCTACGCGATAATAGGTTATGGCGGCCTGGTCGGCGGTCTTGTCGGCAGTGCGCTGACATCGCTGCTGGTCAAGCAGGTTGGCACTTCCAATCTGTTCATTCTTGCGATAGTTCTGCTTTATCCTTCGATCTGGTGCATGCAATACATTCACAAAAACCACTACCGCCCTGAAGGTGTTGCCGATGCCGGCAACCAACCGGTAAAACCGGCACACCCGCCGCGCCCATGGGACGGCTTTCTGTCGGTATGCAAAAACCCGATTCTCATCTGTATGGCACTCGAGATGCTGCTTTACACATTTTCGAGCACCATGTTCTTTCAGCAGCTCAACCGGCTGATCGAGCTCGAAATCGGTTCTGATGTCAATAGCAAAACCGCCTTTATTGCTGGCATGTATGGCCGTATCAATATTGTGTCGCTGTTTTCGCAGTTCTTCGTAACCCGGTTGATGATGCTGCTGCCAAATCCGGTTTACGGGCTTCTGCTGCTCAACCTGATTCAGGTGGTCGGCACCTTTTGTACGATGTTTTCTCCCAGTCTGGCTGTGGCTTCCTGGATAGTGATAATACGCTACGCTATCGACTATTCGACGGGAAGGGCGTTGCGCGAGCTTGTCTATATTCCGCTCGATCGCGAAGCCAAGTATCAGGGCAAGGGGTTCATAGATACCGTTGTCTTCAGGGTGGGCGACGGTCTTTCGTCGATCATACTGATCGGCGGACTCGGGTTCTATTCGTATGGAAGCTGGATCGACTATTCAATTCAACTGGCACTGCTTGTGCAGTTTTATGTTATAATCAAAACCGCCGGGCTCTATGGTCAGCGTCTGAAAACCGCTGAAACAGCTGATGCAGAGCCGGTGCTGGCCTCGTAATAACACATTTCTGGAGGAATAAATGAGCGTTAAGATGATCGTGGTAGGCTCGGTTGCCTATGATTCACTGCAGACTCCCAAAGGAAAGCGCGAGCGTGCGCTCGGCGGCTCGGCCGTGTATTTTTCGACGGTTGCCAGTTACTTTGCCAAAGTCGGTCTGGTCGGCGTTGCCGGCAAGGACTTTGAACCATCTCATATCGAATTTTTGAAAAACCATGGCGTCGATCTCGCCGGTTTCGACCTCAAAAAAGAAGGCGAAACCTTCCACTGGGCCGGCAGTTACGGCGAAGACTTCGGTGACGCCACCACTCACGACACCC
>JAKJFO010000148.1 GCA_022704885.1 Candidatus Rifleibacteriota bacterium
TGGCAAACTCAAAGAAGATGCAATCTTCAAAATCGGCATCGCCTGGCTCGAGCTCAAAGATAAAGCTCAGGCTCTCGCCGCCTTTTCCCAGCTGATGAACGCCAAAGGTTACTTCAGACAGGAAGCGCGCTTCCATATCGGAGAAATAGCCCGCGAACTCGAAAATTACCCACTGGCAATCCAGCACTACAAGGCGATCATCGCCGAAGACGCAGTGCACCCGCTGGCTTCACGCGCCCGGCGCGCAGTCGGTATTTCGCTGTATCAGACAAAAGATTACCCGGGCGCAATCGAAACCTTTGCCGCCATTCTCAAGGACTATCCGGCAACCGATGCCGCGATACCGGAATCGCGACTCTGGTTCGGCAAAAGCCTGATCGCTTCAGGTGACATCGAAAACGGCATTCTCGAAGTGCTCAAGGTGCCGGTGCTTTACCCTGGCAGCGAATTCATTGCACCGGCTTACGCCGAGGCAGCGCGCGCCTACGCAAAGCTCAACAACATCAACAAATCGCGCATGATGTACGAAGAATTGCTCAAAGTGAAGCCATCAGTCGAACTTCGCCAGGAAGCCGAGACCGCCCTGAAGAAGAATTAAGCCACAGAGCGCTGCAAATGAACAATTAAATTTTAGCAGCGTTTTGCCGATAGCTATTGAAGATAAAATGCTGGAGGCAAAAAATGCAAACCCGGAAACTGATCGCTCTCGCACTGGCAATGGGAATAAGCTCCCAGCTGTGCGCCAACGACACTTTCGACATGGGCAAGGTGCAGGTTGTCGGCAAGGATGCGCAAAGCGAAAAGATCGATCCGAGCCGCCATCAGATCACCATGGACATGGGCGAACGCAACCTTCCGATGCCTGAACTGGTACCGGAAACTGGGCCGCTAGAATTCAGACCAATGACCGAAAAGCAGCTGCTCAACAATTTTCATCGTGAAAACAAGGATGAACTTTCAGTCGCAGCCGGTATCGGAACCCGCGGTTCGAACGAAATCATCATCAACGGCCGTGGCAGCAAAGAAGGCTATACTGGTGACCTGACGATCAGACGCGAAAAACGCGATGGCTTCAGGTCATCGGTTGATACCAGCAAAACCGGACTCGAGGCAAACGTATCATCAACCGGCGAAGGCAGTTATTCACTGACTGCCGGCGGTGAGTACAGCATCGAAGAATATGCTCAGCGCGGAATGAGCTCAGTGCCGAGCCCAGATGCCGGAATCGAAAACCGTGTCAGCCGGATCAACCTCAGAGGCAATTCGACGCTCGAAGACGGTTCATTCTTTACCGGCCGCGTTGCAGTCGATTCAGTTGCACGCGACATCGACAACTCTCTGGTCAGCTTCTCAGAAGAACAAACAGCCTTCTCGGTTTCAGCAGGTGCTACATACCTCAAGAAACTGGCTGACAAGTTCAAGGGTCGCGCGGCTCTCGACCTCAAAAAAGACAAATACACCGTCACAGCTGGCGCCGATCGCGACTTTACCAAAACAGTATTCGATCTCGGCGGCGTTTACGAAGTATCTGACAGGGCAACTGCCGATTTCGGTCTCAAGCGCATGAGCCTGATGTCGAAAGACGCAACCTCACCCTACGCCAGCCTTGACTATCGGTTCAGTGATCCCTGGCAGCTGGTGCTGTCTTACGAAGAAGACCTTGGCAATGACAGCATGGAAAAGATCTTCATGCCGGCACGTTACGTCGCTCCATCAGCCTTGATCGCTTCGCACAAAAAAACCGCCAGCGGCGCTCTCAACTATCGCACAAACAAGGGCGATACTATGGGCATCGAACTGTTCAAACAGACTGAAGAAGATGGTATCGAATATCTCGACTTTCACAATCCCGGCAAAAGGCTGCTTGAATCGCAACTGAACTTCGTCGATGAGGCTCGCAGAAGCGGTGTCAGCCTGCACGGTTCCTTCAAGATCGAAGACAACTTTCGTATCACACTCAAAGGCACCGCGCAGACAACCGAAAACAACCAGACCGGGCAGCGCCTTTCCTACGAACCCAAGCGCCTGCTCGACGTCGGCTTCAACTACACCGAGGGAAAGCTGATGCTCGATTTCACCCGCCGCGCCGAATTCGACCGCAAAGCCCACACGCCAACCGCCACTTTCGACGCCGACGATTACAGCCGGTCAGACCTGGCCGTTCGCTACAAGCTCAACGACCGTTACAGCACCTATCTCAAGATCAAAGACCTTTATGATGAAGCCAGCAAGATTCGTTATGATGTTCCAGAAGAAGGCAGGGTCACCCTCGCCGGACTCGAAGCGCATTTCTAGGAGGCAATAGAACAATGCAAAAGATATTTCTCGTAGACCTGTTCGTAAGTGGTGGCCCGGTAATGATTCCGATCGTGATCTGCTCGGTTATCGCCCTGGCAATTGTGATCGAGCGCCTGCGCTTCTATCACCGCAATCCCAACAACGGCGCCGCCTTCATGAAAAAAGTCAGAAGCGCATTCATCACACGCAACTACATGGACGCCATGAAAATCTGCCGCAGTGAAAACACGCCACTCGCCAATGTTATCGCTGCCGGCATCGACCATCTCGATCTCAGCAAAGAACACATTCTTGACGTAATGCGCCAGGAAGCCATGGTACAGGTTAAAAAGTACGAACGACACCTGGGCAAACTCGCCACCATCGCCAGCATCACCCCGCTGCTTGGCCTCACCGGCACCGTAACCGGCATGATCTCATCATTCGCCGTGATTTCGACTGTCGGTATCGGTGACCCGACTGCACTCGCCGGTGGTATCTCAGAAGCTCTCTATACTACCGCTGCCGGGCTGATGGTCGGTATTCCTGCCCTCGTCGCCCATAACTGGTGCGAAGCCAAGAGTCTCGAATTCGTCGAACAGGTCGAAATGTATTCGCTCGACCTCGCCAACCAGATCGCTACCATGGAGGTCAGCTGTGAAAAAGCTGCTGCCTGACAAGCGTAAACAGAAACCCCAGATCGTCGTCACCAACCTGATCGACGTCATTCTGCTGCTGGTGTTCTTCTTCATGATCACCAGTTCGTTCGCCCGCGATAAAGAAAAACTGCCGGTCGACGTTCCCAAGGCCGCCAACGCCACCACCATGGAAAATGAAAACATGACCGTGCAGATCGCCAAAAACGGCCGTGTCTTCGTCGCCGGCAAGCAGATCGAAATGACTGATCTGACAACTCAGATCAAGACCTGGGTAACCAATTCACCTGACCGCCCTGTCATGGTCGAAGCCGACAAAGACGCCAACTATGGCCGCATCGTCTACGTTCTCGACCAGATCAGGAGTTCCGGCGCCGTTAACATCGGCCTGGCAACCCGACCCGAAAACCGATGAAAATTCTCAAGCTCGTTCAACAGGAAAAAGTCGAAGGGTTCGAAGAGTTTCAGCTCTCGATCCTGATTCATCTCGCCCTTCTTCTGGCAATGTCGGCGTTCTTCTACTGGCGCCACATCAATGCCCCGATAAAAGCGCAGGTTGTGCCGGTCAAACTGATTGCTCCAGTTGCCAAACCACGCATCGGCTCAGGAATTGAGCAAAAAAAGGAAACTGGCGCGAAAAAAGCCACCGGCACCCAGAAAAAAGTGACTCCGCCCGTTAAAAAGCAGCCGGTCAAGAAGGAAACAGTCAGGAAATCAGCTGCCAAACCAGCCCCCGCTCCGGCAGCACCCCAGCCGGTTGCGGCCAAAGTCGAAAAGCCGGCTGCCGAAACTCCGGCAGTCAATGAAAGTCCGATCGTTACCGAAACTCCGGTCGAATCTACCCGTCCTTCGGTAGTGCAGGAAAGCGCCGTCAGCAATGCACCGGTTCGCCCGACCCACAGCAGCCCGACTTTCGAAACGATCAGCCAGTTCAGTCTCGAAAAGAGCAGTGCCAGCGACCTCGATCCCAACATCGCCGGCCCCATGATGACTTCACAGCCATCAGCGCTGATGCCCGACTCATCGCTGTTCGAAAACAGAACCAGCGCAAGCCCTGATGACTTTATGCCGGCACCGACCGGTGTTGAAGAAAAAGTCAACAATGAAGGCTCTGGAGTGTTTGAAATTGGCTCTATCGAATCGTTTGGCGGCAGCGGCGACCGCTTCAGCCCGCCCGCGATTCTCAGTCGCGTTATGCCCGAATACCCTGACTGGGCACGCAAAAGCGGCGTGCATGGCAGTGCCGTCTACCGTGTTCTGATCCAGAAGAGCGGCACTGTCGGCGATGTCGTGACCATGAGCTCGACCATCGATCCGAAACTGGCTATCAATGGCGCCCAGGCTCTGCGTCGCTGGGTCTTCACACCCGTTCTCAACAATGGCGAACCTCGCGAAACCTGGGTAAAAATAACGGTTCAGTACAAACTCGATTAAGTATTTCTCCTCTCTCCTCCTATGATTCCCCTATAGTGCAACCGGGGCCCGCTTGATGCGGGCCCCGGCCATTTTATCGGGTATTGTTCGGGTTATCGTCAGTGAAAGAAGCTCGATCTGATCTTTTCGCTCGAAGCGTTGTAAACCGAATCGACAACCTTGCTGGTAGTCTCGTCGATAGCGGTCTTGCCAAAGGTGGCAAGATAACGCTCGAGATCGTTCGACGGGTCTGACGGAATGATATTGCTGGTTATCGCCTTGTTGACCTCGCGGGTATATTCGCCAAGGACGTTGCTCTTTACCATCTGCGGCACTTTGCTCACCAGCTTTTTCATTTCTTCTGCAAAACTGACGCCGCCCTCCGGGTCGTATTTGTATCTGGCCAGACCATTGGCATATGCTTCGGCAGTCATCACCGATACCCAGTTGTTGTTATACTGGGCCAGCATTTCTTTTTCGGCCCGGGCAAGTATGGCCGGCATCCGGCGTTCGACGTCAGACCATCTGGCATTCTGTGATTTGAGCTCATAAACATATTTTTCGACTAGTGCGGCCTTGTACTGTGAAGGACTGATAACCGAGGCATGCCCGCCCAGCAGTTTCGCCTCTTCGGGCGTCAGCTCGAGCTTACCGTCTTTGTACTGACGGCGCTTTTCGAGAATCTCTTCGATATTGGCCGCTCTTTTGCTGCTGCTTTCAAATTTGTCGTCGTAGGTCTTCTTGATCGCCAGAGCAGCCAGTTCGCTCAGGCGTTCATCACTGGCTTCAGCAAGTTCGGGATTCTGCACCTTGAGAACCTTTTTCATAGCTTCGAGATGTGCCTGGCCACCGTTCAGGCGTCCGAGTTCGAGCATCTGATTGAGCTTGACATCACGTTCGTAATTTACCTTGATTTCGTTTTTCAGAGCGATGTTTTGAGTCTGAGATTCAGCATTATGGGCTACTTCTGCCTGTTTGAGCCAGTCGTTGCGGGCCGCATCGAGCTGCTTGCGATAGCTGATGACAGCTTTGGCATAAGTGGCCGGATTGCGGTAGCGCAGCGGATTTGGCGCACTGTTTTTGATCGACTCGTATTTTTCCTGTAACTGTGTGGCCTTTTTCCATTCCGGGTCTTTCTCGCGGTAGATCTGCTCAACAGCAGCCTTTCGTGCCTTCGGACCATCGTAAACATTGTATTTTATCGCATCGACGCTCAGCCTGGCCGCGTGAACAGCAAAATTATTGAGCATCGAGTCAAAGCCGGCTCTGGTCGTATTTATCGACTCGCGAGCGCGCTCTTTATCGGCAACCGCACGTTCGTAGTATTCCCATGGCGGGGTTCCGGCGGCATAAGCAGCCTGCTCGCCGCGCAGATCTTTTATATCGTCGTTGATGAACGACTTCTCGAGTGCAGCGCCGGTCATGCCGCTGGCAAAGTTTACCGGCATGGTTGAGAAAAGGCTGGCAATGCTCTTACCCTTGGCCACACTGCCAAACAGCTTTACCGAAGCCTTATCGGCCCAGCGCCCCAGCGTACTGTTATAGGTTCGGTCAGAGATTACCGACCCGGCAAAACCTGAAATCAGGGCAGAAACGCCGGCACGCTTGAAATCTTTGATCGCGTCTTCCTTGCTGTAGGTCTCGCTCTTCATCATTTCGAGCTCAGAACGCAAACGGTCGAGTTCTTTTACCGTCTCTTCGGAGAAAGGCTTTTCGCTGCTGAGGTGCTCGTTGAGAATCTCGTCGATACGTGCCTCGTTGGCTTCGATCTTTTCGGGATATTTGAAATAATATTTTGCCCAGGCATTTTTGACAGCACCACCAACCTGGCTCGAAAGAGCACGGCCAACGAAGGTGATGCCAGCCTGCGTCAGAGCAACCTTACCGATCGCGTGACCGACTGTTGGCCCGACCATACCAAAAAGACCGCCAGTTGCAAGATTGAACGGCGCCATGACCGCTTCGACCGTGGCCTGGACCGTAACATCGCGCCAGATTTTTGCGTCTTCTTTTTTAACTGTGCGATAGCGGGCGTTCATACGCTTTTCAAAAGCGTAGGTCATGACGCCTGCCAATGCTGCACCGGTTACAACGCCACCGATGACCATGGCGACCGGGGAAAGCGGTGCCAGCAGAGCTGTAGCAATAACCACACCCATGCTCGGCAGCAATGATTTGCCTATGGTCCAGGCGATGCGTTCCCACATCGGCATTTCGTTGGGGTCGCCCGACATGCCGAGCATCTTCATGCCAAAAGAAACTATTTTTGACTTGAACTGGCGCCACAGGTTCCATTCTTCTTTGGCCTGTTCGGCAATCAGTGTCTCTTCAGTCTCTTCAGGCGCTAATGCCGTTGATTGAGCAAGCTGCGTTTCTGTCTGCCCTTCACTGGCGTCAACATTGCCAGCCTGGTCATTCTGTTGTGAGGCCTGAGCAGAAGCTTCCTGCGAGAACTCAACCGGCGACGGCGAAGTGCTTTGACCTGTCGCAGCCCGGTATGCCTGCTGAGCATCAAGAAAGATCTCGAGTTTCTGGCTGATTTCATCAAGTGAAGACTGCGACTCGACAGCCTTGACATAGTCGGCATGAGCCCTCTGGTATGCCGAATATAGCCCGGCAACCGGCGAAGCATCGCTGGCCAGTACAGGTACAAAGCCCTGCACCAGCATTGCCAATATCAATACCCAGGTTATCAGTACATTACGTCTCATATATTAAGGTTTTAATGATAACTCAGTGAAGTGTCAATACTTAGCCGCTTTTCTCTTCCCATGCTCGTAATCGCAATCGTAATCATCCCCGTAATCGCAATATTGTCGTCATGCGCGCAGTAGCAGCATCCAGGGCTGCTTCTCACGGGTAATTGCCAAACTTTGGCCGGGAATTGAAATTGCCTGGCGTCTGGTGTAAAATACGTTCACAATTCAAACAGGAGACATAATATGTGGCAGATTCTTCTCGTTGCACTTCTGGCAGCAGCTCCAATGGCTATGGCACAGACACCCGCATCGGCACCGGTTGAAACACCGGTAACCTCTCAGCTTCCGGCCGGCGTGACTCTTGAAAAAGCAACCAATCCGGTAATCAAGATTTCGACCGAAAAAGGTGACATGATTCTCGAACTGTTTCCGGATGTCGCGCCCAAACACGTCGAAAGCATGCTGAATCTCACCAGAAAAGGTTTTTATAACAACCTGACCTTCCATCGCGTCGTTCCGGGTTTCGTCATTCAGGGCGGTTGCCCGCAGGGCACCGGCACCGGCGGACCGGGCTACAATATTCCGGCTGAATTCAACTCACGCAAACACCTCAAAGGCACACTGGCAATGGCACGCGCTCAGGATCCCAACTCCGCCGGCAGCCAGTTTTACATCTGCCTCGATGTGATTCCACACCTTGATAATCAGTACACTGTGTTCGGCCAGCTCGTGTACGGTCATGATGTTCCCGAGAAGATCAGACAGGGCGACAAGATGCAGGTTTCAATCCTTCAGGACGCCAAATAACCTCTGATAAAACGAGATTGCTTCGGGTTCTGCAATCAGAATCCGAAGCAATTTTTTATCTGACCAGCTTTCAGATACCCACTGGAGTTGCACTGCTGATTATCCGATAATTAATTTATCGATCACGCGCAAAGGAAGCAATATGAATCTCTCTATCGACAACCTCAAACGCAATGTTCCGCTGAAGAACCTGGTGACCTTCAAGCTGGGCGGGCCGGCTGAGTATTTTTACGAAGCCGCCTCGACTGAAGCGCTGCTGGCAGCCATCGCTCTGGCACGTCGCGAAGGCATGCCCTGGTTTCTGCTCGGCGGCGGCTCTAATCTTGTTATAGCCGATGAAGGAATCGAAGGACTCGTCGTTCACAACCTCACTGCCGACCTCAAGCGCGTCGATCACGAGAGCCGGCAGGTGAGTCTTTCTTCGGGTCTCGAACTCGAGTTTCTCGTCGAACTTGCGCATCAGCTCGGCCTGAGCGGCGTCGAAAGCTTCGCCGGAATACCCGGCTCGATTGGCGGCGCTGTTTACGGCAACGCCGGCGCCTATGGGCGCTGTATCGCAGATATTCTTATCGATGCTCAGCTGCTGTTTCCTGATGGCAGTGTGCAGACGGTTCCCAATTCGTTTTTTCAGTTCGAATACCGCAGCAGCCGTCTAAAAAAAGAACCTTACATAATACTCAGCGCGCGCTTTCAGCTCGAACCCGGCAACCGAGATGAAATCAAGGCAAAAATGGATGATATCATCGAACAGCGCCACAGTAAGCACCCGCCCTATGAAATCGGCTGCGCCGGCTCGTTCTTCAAGAACCTGCCGCCCCTTCCCGGTGAGGAAAGGCGTCGCGCCGCCGGCAGCGTGCTCGAACAGGCCGGTGCCAAACAGATGTCTTATGGCGGCGCCAGAGTGTTCGAAAAGCACGCCAATTTTATCATCAACGAGGGCAAAGCCACGGCCCGCGACGTAAAACACCTTGCCGACATGCTCAAGCAGAAGGTTTTAAAAGACTTCGGCATCGAACTGAGCGAAGAAGTCCTCTACGTCGGCCGCATCTGAAATTTCAAGACTGGATCAGGGACAGCGCAACTTTAAAGGTGCTGTCCCTGATTTTTTTTTGCGGAAAGTGTAACCTGAGTGCTAAGCTTGGTATCTAATAAGATGATGAATGATGCTGAAGCGATAAAATTGGCACTGCTGGGGCGCGAAGACGGCTTTCGCGGCATCTTCGCCAATCATGGCGATTTTCTGTTCACGCATGCGCTGCGTTATCTGAAAAGCCGCGAGCTGGCCGAGGATGCAGTTCAGGAAACCCTGACCGCTGCCTTCAGAAGCCTGGCGACGTTCAGAGGTGATGCGCGCCTGCGCACCTGGCTGTATCGCATTCTGCGCAACAACTGCCTGCGCCTGCTCAGCAAAAACCCGGCCGCCCGGCAGCTAATTGTCGAACCATCAGGTAAAGGCTCGGAGAACGAGGTTGAGCAACGACTCGACGTCGCCGAAATACTGAATCGCATGCCCGAGCGTGATCGCAGCATTCTGCTGTTAACTTACTGGGATGAGCTTCCGCTCAAAGAAGCCGCCGGAATTCTTGACATCAGCGAGAACAATGCGAAGATTGTTCTCTTTCGTGCCCGCAAACGTTTCGCCGAACTCTGGCAAAGCCACGGCAGAAAGGAAGGAAACACCAATGAAGTGTGAGCGATTTCGCACCTGCATGAGCAATGGAGGCGGCATCGAGAGCGAACTCGAAGAGCATCTCGGCAGTTGTCCTGAATGCGCAGCCTGGCTCGAGCGCGAGATTGCCGAACCGCCGCAGGGGCTGACACCGGCGCAGTGGCAGGCGGCCACCGCCCGCTGCTTCCCCGATAAATTGCCGGAAAAAGTTGCCGAACAGCCGGTCGATGAACCCAAAGGGTTCTGGAACAGCTATTTCCATGGCATGACCTATGGTCTGGTATTCGGATTGTCTATCGTATGCGGCTTTGCGCTGTTATCGCTGCGCGAAGACCCGGTAGCAGAAAAGCCGCTGCCAACCCTGGCCGAAATCAGCTTTATCGACGGCGAAGCACCTGCAATGCCGGTTTTTTTTGAAAAAAGTAAAAACGATGTAACCTTTTTGCAATACGATGACTCTGAAATGGTGAGTTTTGTTGAATTCGACAATGCAATGACGTTTTTAGAACACGACGAGGAGGAAAAATTATGATTCGCAAGCTATCGATCGGCCTGATAGTGATTCTCGCAGT
>JAKJFO010000149.1 GCA_022704885.1 Candidatus Rifleibacteriota bacterium
TGAGGAGTTTTTTGAGCAGTGAAATAGCACGCCAGTTCTTGATCTTGCCGACGGCGAGAATCGCGCTGATAATGGCATCTTCTTCGAAAAAAATCTGACCACTGGCTTCTTCGAGCACTGGTTCGGGGGGCATGCCGACACTGGCTTCAGAATAGGCCTGCAGTGCATCCATTAGAATGTCGAGGGCTTCCGGGTTTTCCAGCATGCCGAGCGCCTGGGCGGCATGAAAGCGGACTTCCTGCTGCGAGTCGTTGAGCGCTCTGATCAGCAGCCCGACCGCCTTGTGGTTGTCGATGTTGCCGAGGGCAAGGGCCATGAAGTCCTGAATGTTGTCGCTCTCATAGGTTTCGAGCAGAAAATCGGTAGCCTTTTCGCCTTTGAATTTAGACAGGGCTATCGCTGATTCTCGTCTCTGCTCGTATTCTCCGGTCAGGAACAGGTGCAGAAGGCGCGCAATCAGTGGTTTGATATTGTTTAAAACAGCTTCATATGCTGGCATTTGACTACCCCGGGTCATCTGAGAATTCTTCTGCATATTAGCAGAAACTGCAAATTTTTGAAATATACAATTAAATTCGATTGTTAAGACATCGGGTGATGAGTATAATACTCGCATGGCAGACGAAAAAAGCTTGTATAGTTTACTTAAACTTACTTTTGACGAGGGCGCATCTGACCTGCATCTGAAGGTAGGCAAGGCGCCCGCGATCAGAGTTGATGGTCACATCAGGCATGTCGACGGGTTTCGTTTCAATCGTCGCGACTTTGACAAGATTATCGAGGTGCTCCTCACTCCTGACCAGGAAGACCAGTTCAGAAAAAGTCACGAAATCGACTTTGCCTACGCTCTCGAGGGAGTCTGTCGTTTCAGGGTCAATCTCTACAACGACCTCAATGGTTTTGGCGCGGTGTTTCGCGTCATTCCCTACCGCGTCATGGATTTCGACGAAATCGGTCTGCCGCTGGCGGCCCGCCGTCTGATCGAGCAGCCGAATGGTCTGATTCTGATAACCGGCCCCACCGGCGCCGGTAAAACTTCAACCATGGCCAGCTATCTCAATTACGTCAATCGCATTGCCCGCCGCCATGTCGTTACTCTCGAAGATCCGATTGAATACCAGTTCGAAGACAACCTGAGCGTTTTCAATCAGCGCCAGGTCGGCATCGACTGTTTAAGTTTCTATGACGGTCTGCTGACCGTTCTGCGCCAGGACCCCGATATCATTGTGGTCGGCGAAATGCGCGAGCCCGAGACGATTTCGCTGACGCTCAACGCAGCTGAGACCGGCAAACTCGTCATTGCCACGCTGCACACCAGTTCGGCTGTCAGTACTGCCGAGCGTATCGTCAACGTTTTCCCCGAGTCGCGCCACCATCAGATTCTGCTGCAGCTGTCGATGGTTCTACGTGGCGTCGTTTCGCAGACTCTGTTACCGAAACCGGATGGCGGCCGTATCGCTGCTTTCGAGGTGTTGATCAATACTTCGGCCGTGCGTTCGCTGATTGCCGACGGTAAGATTCACATGCTGCCGTCATATCTCGAAACCGGCACCGAATATGGTATGACGACAATGGAAATGTCGCTGGCGCAGCTGGTTAAAGATCGTGTCGTCAAGCTCGATGATGCAATGGCAGTCGCTCCCAATCCGGCTGCCCTGCGCAAGATTCTGCACGAACCGCCAGTTTGACCTATGGGGGCCAGATGCTGAAAATACATGATTTTTTTGAAACTGCAATAGAACGCCAGGCTTCCGATCTGCATTTGAAGACTGGTTCGCCGCCTATCATCAGGGTGGGTGGCAGGCTGATCTCTCTGCCAAACGAACCGCTGGCTTATCAGGAAATGCCCGGCCTCTTTCTGCCACTGATGGATGTAAAGGCGCAAAGCGACCTGCGTTCACAGTATGAAACCAATTTCATGATCCGCTACAAGAACCGCTGGCGGGTGCGCGTCTGTATTTTCAAGCAGCGCGGTTGCCTGTCTGGCGCTTTTCGCTTCATTCCGACCATTGTTCCTTCGATCGACTCACTCGGCCTGCCGCCGATGCTCAAAGATATAGCAGCCAGGCCGCGCGGCCTTTTTCTGGTCACCGGGCCGGCCAACTCCGGCAAAACCCACACTCTCGCGGCAATTGTCAACGAGATCAACCGCATTTCGCACCGGCATGTGATCACCATCGAAGACCCGATCGAATTCGTTTATCGCGAGCGCAAGTCGATCTTTACGCAGCGTGAAATCGGGATTACCGCCAGTGACTATCACGGTGCTCTGATGAACGCTCTGCGCGAAGACCCTGACGTCATCCTGGTCGGCGAAATGCGCGATACCGAGACGATCGAAATGGTTCTGACTGCGGCTGAGACCGGGCATCTTGTGCTGTCGACCCTGCACACTGTCGGTGCGGTACAGACTATTGACCGCATTATCAACGTTTTTCCGGGGCACCGGCATGAAGAGATTCGTACTCAGCTGTCGATGTCGCTGATCGGCATCATTTCGCAGATTCTGCTGCCGAGCCTGCATAAACGCGAGCGGGTTATGGCCCACGAGTTGATGATCATGAATTCTGCCATGCGCAATATGATTCGTGAAAAGAAGACGAATCAGCTCAAATCAGCACTGATGCTGGCGCGCAAGGAAGGCTGCAAAACCCTCAAGGATTCACTCAATGAAATTCTCAAAGACGAAAGAGTCGATGGACGGCTGGTTACAAATATCATGAAGGAGATTGTAGAATGACCGCCTTTCACGAAATCGAATCCTTCAGATACGTCAAGGCGGCGCGCCGGCTTTTGCGGCCCGCTACCGCCCGGCTGGAAGAACTTACTCAGGCTGATATTTCAGACGAACTGCATTTTGAAACCCTTCTCGGACTTGGCAAAATTGGCGACATTTCTTCTCTCAATACGCTGACCCGGGCTTTTGATGAGTATTCTGACTGTATCGAACCGATAACTGCTCTCGGCCATTTTCGCAGCAGTTCGTCGGTACAGCGCCTACTCGAACGTCTGCAGAACCCTGATGCCCAGCACAAGGAAGAGATCGTTCGTGTGCTTGGTGAAATCGGCGACCCGATGGCAGCCAGGCCGCTGATGGATCTGCTGCACGACGAAGACCGCATGGTGCGCTATTATTCAGCACGTGCACTGTTCAAAATGGGCGGGCGAGATGTGGTGCAGAGCCTGTGCGGGCTGCTCAACGACCCCGATGAATGGATCGTCATCAACGTGCTCGAGATTCTTTCGCAGCTCAAAGATCCCGAGGCGGTGCCGGCGCTGGTCGGGCAGTTCGAAATCGCGCGCGATTCGCGGCTCAAGGCGATTATCATTTCGTCACTGGCTACCTTTGCCGAAGCGCGCCTGCTCAAAACCTTCGAGAGCGGGCTCGATTCGTTCGATCCCAGAATTCAGGCGAACTCGGTCGAAGCGATTTCGTGCCTCAAGATTCCTGCACTCGAAATGAAGCGCAAACTTAAAAAATTCTATGGACACCCGAACAACCGGGTTCGTGCCAATGTCTGCATTGCTCTGGTCGTAGCCGATGCCGAAGCGGTGGGCGAAGAGCTCAAGGCGATGATGCATAGCGCCGACGCCGCGACACGGCGCTCGGCCGCTTACGTTCTCGCCAGAATCAATATCGACCGGCGCCAGGAATACATTCACGAGCTGCTGCTCGACGAATATTTCGGGGTGCGCAAAATGGCGCTCAAGGCTGCGCTGTCGCTTGAGAGCGGTGTCGGCGTGCGCGAAATCAGACCGCTGCTGAGCGACGAAAACCAGTGGGTGCGCAAGGAAGCGGTCGAATGTGCGACCCGTATCGAAGATTTTCCCGACCAGGATATTCTCGATCTGTTAAAGAAAGAAGAGAGCGCACCGGTCATCAAATGTGCGCTCGATTACGTGGTTTCGCGTGCTATCAAAGAGGCGGTGCCCACGATTTTCGAACGCATCAGAAAAGAACCGGAAGAGGAAATGCCCTGGCTGATCGCGGCTCTTGGTCACCTTGGCGCCCGTGAAGAACTGATCAAGATCAAGAAGAGTCTTGGCGCCGTGCGCTCTGAGGTTTTTTCTGAGTATTACCAGGCACTGCTGCTGAACGGTGAACTGGCGGTATTCGAAGAGCTTGCCGCTGCCCTGACCGAGAAAAAGCGTGAAAATGAGCTGATGACCTGGGTGCGCATCGCCGGCAACATCGGCGCTTACATGCAGCAGCCCGAAAAATTCTCGCAAACCCTGCTAAAAGCCCTGGCCGAAGAAGTCAGCCGCGACATGGAAGGCGTGGCGACCCTCGATGCACCGGGGCAGATTTCTGACCACCAGGCCGCACTCGCAAAGGCGCTCGAATATATTGCCGGCAGTGATTTCGCCAGGGCACGCGAACTGCTCGAAAAAGTCGTGGCAGCAATGCCTGACCATATCGAAGCCCGCTACCATCTGGCGCTGTGCTGTTATAATCTTGGCGAGATGAAGAAAGCTTCTACTCTGCTTGCCGGCATCATCGACGATGAACCGGCACACATCAACGCCGCTGTTCTGCTCGGTCAGATCTATTTCCGCAAAAAAGAATGGGATCTGCTCGCTTCGTGCTATGAGCGGGTGCAGCAGTTTGTCAGCGCCGATGACAAAAAGAACCTGATCCGTATTTATGGTGCGCTCGGTCTGGCCTACTTCAATCAGAAAAAATACGCACAGGCCATCACCGCGCTCAGTCGCGGTCTGCAGGCCAACCCGCGTGATCTTTCGTCTTCTTATCATCTCGCGTTGTGTTATTATTCTCTTGAAGAGACCGAAAAGGCGAGAACCATACTCGAAGGTCTGCGCAAGACGCTGCCACCCGACAGCCAGGTGCTCAAGAACGTTCTTGAACTGCTGCAGCGCATCTAATGCGCTCCTTTTTATGAACAAATCTGCAAAATCTGCCGATTGAACAGCAAATATCTTTTACAGAGGTCTGAATAATGACGGAATTATTGAAGATTTGCCAGATGGTAAAGGTCAAAGGCGCTTCTGACCTGCATCTTTTTCCTGACCAGCCGATTTTTTATCGCCTGCACGGCGCCATCGAAAAGCTCGAAGGCATAATGCTCAATGAAGACCAGATCAAAAAAATCATTCTCGAAACCAGCTCACCCAAAGCCCGCGAAATTCTCGGGCGCCAGCGTCAGGTAACTTACGCCGAAGACGTTGCCGGGGTGGGGCGCCTGCGTTTTTCAGTATTTCTCGATAAAGGCAAATTTGCCATCGCCATACGCTTTATCGGCGAGAAGTTTTTCGAACTTGAAGACCTTGGTTTTGGCGAAGGCGTACGCAAGATCATCGCTCAGCCTTCCGGAATGATTCTGGTCGGCAGTCCGTCGGGCGAAGGCAAGACTTCGACCATCGCGGCACTGCTTAACTTCATCAACCGCCATTTCGAAAAAAGCATTTTTACCATCGAAAACCCCGTCGAATACGTGTTCAAGGATGACAAAAGCGCGTTCATTCAGCGCAGTATTCCGGTCGATATCAGCAATTTCTACAACGGCCTGTGTGAAGCCTATCGCGTCGATCCCGACGTCGTCGTCTCAGATTCGATCAACTACCCGGACGCCATGGATCAGGCTCTCACCCTGTGTGAATCAGGTTGTATGGTTATCGGTTCTACCGAAGGCGGCGACTGTCAGCAGATCGTCGATCGTCTGATCAGCTGCCGCATGCCGGCTGAGCGCGAAGCTCTGCGCGCCCGCATTGCTTCGCAGCTCAAGATGATCATCAGCCAGCGCCTCGTATCGCGAGAAGACCAGAGTGGCCGCATCGCCATCTTCGACATTCTCATCAACACGCCACAGATGAAAGCTCTGATTCGTAACAACAACATGGCCATGTTCAGATCTCTGCAGGGTCAGGGCGAGATAGCCGGAATGAAGACCTTCGATTCGCAGCTTGCCAACCTTGTGCGCAAACGGGTTGTCAGCCAGAAGAGCGCCGCCGATTATGCGATTGACAAAGCACGCATTTCGACCGGCCAGGCATAAGGAGGGCAGCCATGGATATCAAGAAACTCATCGAAAACGTTAAAAATGCCGGTGGTACCGAGCTGCATCTCAAGGTTTCGTCGCGCCCGCTCATGCGCAAAAACAAGTTTCTGCGTCACATGGAGTTTCCGCCCGTGCAGGAAACCGACATGAATGACCTGCTCAAAGCTCTGCTGAGCTCTGAAGACATCGAAAAATTCAACAAGACCAGCTCATTCGAAGCCAACTTCTTTGGCAAGCCACCGTGCAACTACCGCCTGACCCTTTTTCATTCGCAGCAGAAGCCGGTAGCGCTGATCAAGATCATCGACAGCCGCATTCCAACTCTCGAAGACATCAAGTTTCCTGAGGCGCTGGTCCCCTTTCTTGACGCCAGAAAAGGCATTTTTATCGTGGCCGGCCCGGCCCGTTCCGGCATTTCTACATCGCTTGCCAGCATGGTCGAGCGCATGAACCAGCGGCATTCCCGCCATATTCTCATCATCGAAGATCCTATCGAATTCAACTTCGAGCAGAAACGCTGCCGCATTTCGCAGCGCCAGTTCCGCAAGGATATTTTCGTGATCGATCAGGGCATCAACTTCGCCAAACGTATGGATGTCGATGTGCTGGTGATCGGCGACCTCAAACATGAAATTCCGTTCAGAAGCATCATCGAATACGTTGCCGGCGGGCATTTTGTCGTGCTCAGCATGCAGACGCTCGGTATCGTCAATACTCTCGAAAAGTTCATCTTTTCGTTCGCAGAGAGCGACCGCGAATTCGTCTGCCAGGTGCTGGCCGAGAACCTGCAGGGTGTCGTATCGCAGGCACTGATCGCCGATCAGGTCGGCAAGCGCATCGTGCCGGTGCATGAGACGCTGGTAATCAACAGCACGGTCATGAGCATCATTCAGAAGGGCAAGGTATCGCAGGTCGAGCCTAATATCGCCAGTGCCGGGCCGGGCAGTCAGCTGTTTGCGCAATCGGTTCAGAAGTTGTATCTTAAGAATGAACTCGATCGTGTCGCGGGTGAGAACTTCCTCGATTTCTACCGGGGTACCAGGGGGTAAGTGATGATTCGGGCTCTGCGCAACAACCGCGCTGCTTTTACGCTCATCGAAATGAGCGTGGTGGTAGCCATCATCGGGCTTCTCTACGTCACTGTGGTGCCGATGTACGGCCGCACGATTCAGCGCACCAGGGAAACCGCTCTCAAAAAAGACCTCTACGTCTTTCGTACCACACTCAACGACTACTTCAAAGACCACGAAAGGTGGCCCGAAAGCCTCGATACGCTGGTCGCTCAGGGCTATATCCGCAGTATTCCGCCAGATCCCTTCACCGAAAAGGCCGATACCTGGGTAACGGTGCCTTCGCAGCCGGGCAATAACGACGTGTATGACGTCAAATCCGGCGCCGAAGGCCAGAGCCTCGATGGAATAAACTATGCCGATTTTTGAGCCGCGCCGGCCGCCTGCCAGAGCCGGCGTTTCGCTGCTGATTCTGACCGTTTCGGTGCTGCTGCTGGCTGTCAGCCTGTCGGTGGCGATTCCGCGGGCCGATCTCGAAGTGCGCCGTGGCAAAGAAGATCAGCTTCGCTTCATTCTCGGTGAATTCAGACGTGCCGTCGGCAAATTCGAGCGCTGCCACAATCGTCTGCCGTCAGGCCCTGAAGAGCTGCTGCGCGACAGTCTTGGCAACCGCTTTTTGCGCAAGCCTTATGCTGACCCGTTTACCGGCTGTTTCGACTGGGTTTTTGCCAGAGACGACCAGGGGCGCCTGTTTGTTCATTCAGCCAGCGAAGAGCTCAGTATCAGCGGCGCCAGATACAGCGATTTCCGCTGACTGTTGTCGACTGGTTCAGTGTCCGGAATGGCACTAAGTTAACGACAGGTCTAAACTCAGATGTTTTACTCGTGCTCAGCGAAGCGGTGCTCGTAATCAGCAAAGCGGTAATCGTAAACGAAAAATCGACAGCGCAAATCGATTACGATTACGCGCACGGTTCACAAAATTCAGCTTCTTATCTTAGTGCCATTCTTCAGTGTCCGTTTAAACTGTCGACCGACGGTGCCACGTTCATCAGATCGCTGGCGTCTGTACTGGTTGAGGTTGTTGTCGCAGCCTCTGCCGATGTTGCGGCCGTTGCTTTGACCTCAGGCGACTCGGTCGGAGCTTCCTGATTGTCGGGGTTTTTCTTCATCAGCGCTTTGCCGATTTTTTCCCATTGCTTCTGGATGGCGTCGAAGGCCGAGGCGACGGCGGGAATCTTGCGCAGCAGCGACACGGCAGTGCTGCCAACCACGCCGCCGACAATTCCACCAATCAGCATGCCGACAACCGGAATCGGGATGAGCGCCTGACCGACCATCGAACCGACGACGCTGCCGGCAGTCTGGCCCGTAAAAGAGGGCAGGTCGATGCTGACCAGCGCCTTGCCGAGAATCTGTTTTTTCGTCAGTTCTTCGCCTGATTTCATGGCTTCGGCAGCTTCGTAACCGACTGCACCGCCGAACGCCTGAAAAGCCGAGCCGACGGTCGAGCCGATGATCATGCCGAAAGGCGGGCAGATTCCGGCTGAGGCGAGCTGCAGGCCCATCGAGACGACTTCGGAACCGCCACCGAGACCGGCCTGTACCATGAATGGCTTACTGGTAAGTTCTTCACCGACTTTGCTCAGATCGACCGATCGACCAGCTTTGAGGTCATCGTATATCTGCTGTACCAGTATTTTACCGGCATAGGTCTTGTAGTCGTAATTGAGCATGGTTTCGAACGCACTGGCTTCTTCTTTTGGCGCGGCAGTCTGCGCCCAGATCGGCAATGGCCCGACAATCAGCTGAAGAATGAGAATCCAGATCAGACCGCGAAGCAGATTTCTATTCATAATTAGTGTCTCCAGGTCAGCATGCATACTTTACGCGAATTGTTTACCACTATAATTTTACCAGAAAACCGTCTCTTGTTACAGTCATTGCGATTTGTCTCTGCAGACCCAGGCAGGCGAAGTCCCGAAGCAATCACATCGTTTCTGAGATCTGCAGATACTCATCTGGACAGGAGTTAAGAAATCTTAACGTTTTGCTACTTTCGCTGTTTGTCTGGCATGATATATTTATTATCAGAGATCTGTCAGGCAAGGAGGCGCAAACATGAAAAAGCTGTTGCCATTGATGGTGCTGCTGCTTTTGTGCGTGGCAGCGCCGGCTTTTGCGATGTTCTGTAATAGGTGTGGCAAAGAAATCGCAGACAGCTCGAACTTCTGCAACTGGTGCGGAAGCGCGGTGAACGCAACCGTTGAGCCTTCAGGCGATGCCGTGACGATGACAGACAGAGACTGTACTCTGGCTGATTACCATTACGTCAATCAATATGAGCAGGTTGTCAACGGCGGCAGTTACGAGACTGCCAGTCGTGAAGCCCGAAACTTCAAACTGCAGCATGACCGCCGTATCGTCGAAGCCGCCAGTCAGTATGCCGGTTACAGCCTCTATGGCCGCAAAATGCACGATCTGCACGTCAAAAAATTCAACGCGCTTGAGAATTATCTCGATGCCTGGCGCGACCAGGAGCGCAGTCTGAATCGTGGATCTGCCCGCGCCGCCATGGCTCGCGCACAATACGTTCTTTCCGGTATCAACGAGGCGATCGAGGCCCTGCTGACTGGTGCCGGCAGTTTTGCTTCGGTAGCGAAGGCCGAAGAGATAGAAAACCGGGTACAGAAGAATTCCATCACTCATCACGTGACTTCAAAATTTCTGGTGGTCGACAATTACCGTCTGAAGACGAATGAGCCCCTCTGGGTAATTGAGGTGGCCGCCGGGCATGCCATGGTTCTGCACATGGGCACTGGTGGTTCATCATCACCAATTTCCGGCTGGGTATCGATTTCTGATCTCGAAAAGCGCTCGACCTGGCGCTATGACTCCACTCTCTATCCGCAGTCGCCGGGCACCCTTGTCTATAAAAAACTGCCCTCACCACCGGTCAGAGTGGTTATCGTCGATGATTCCTATTATCGCTGGCGGTTCAGCATGTTTTCCGGTTGGCCTCATTATCGCTCGCGCAGGCATTATCGCCCGTCACGCCCCCGCCC
>JAKJFO010000014.1 GCA_022704885.1 Candidatus Rifleibacteriota bacterium
TCAACATGGTCACCATCGTTCTGCCGACACTGATGATGATTCTTTCTGTCTCAGACGTGGCCTATGCTTACAATAACTACTGTTTCAATTCGGCCAGAGTTAGAGAGAATCGCGAAGAAGGCCTTGAATACGTCTTTTACGAAGTTCTATCGCCCTGTCTTTTTACCTCGCTGACCAACTTTGCCGGCTTTCTCGCCCTCGTTACCAGCCCGCTCGACGTGCTGCGGGTCTTTGGTGCCTTCGCGGCGTTTGCCTGTATGGCTGAATACGTTGTTTCGATGATCGTTGCCGCCTTTATTCTTGGTCAGATCGAACTTAAGGAAGAAGTGCAGATCAGAAGGCCGTTCGAAGCTCAGGTCGACTGGTGGATGCAGCGCATGCCACGCTACTATGTTCACATTCTGGTAATTGTCGCGATTCTATCGGTAATGTCTGTATACGGTATCGCAAAATTGCAGGTCGATACATATTCGATGGGCTTTCTGCACGATAGCAATCCGATCAGAGTCGACAGCGACGCAGTCGAGGCTAACTATGGCAATTATCTGCCGCTCGAAGTGCGTCTGCTGACCGGGCAGAAAGAAGGCGTCAAAAAAGTCGAATTTCTGCGCCGGCTCGATCGAACGATCGAAGATCTTCTGGCAGTTCCTGGCATGGAAAAACCTGCATCGATTCTAGATGTGCTGAAAAAGATGAACGAAGTAATGAGCGACGGGCCGGTTTCAGAAACCTACGTGGTTCCGGCCAGTGATGAGGCAGTCAGCCAGTTGCTGCTGCTCTACGAATCAGACACCGACAACGACCTTGAATACATGACCGACTATCCTGATTACAGCGAAACCCGCCTGACAATAAGGGTTCCGATGATCAGTGCCGCCGGGCTTTACGAATTTGAACAGAAAACCCAGGCAATTCTCGAGAAAAATTTCGGTGGCAGCACAACCACCTGGAAATTTGGCGGCTATGTTCCTCTTTATGCCCGCATCATCAGCTATGTTACCTGGAGTCAGATCAACAGTTTCGCTTCAGCTTTCATTCTGGTGTTTGGTGCCATCTACATTCTTTTTCGGCGCCTTAAAGCCATGTTTCTCGTCATCCTGCCGAATATTTTTCCCATTCTTTTCACGCTGGGTTTTATGGGCTGGTCTGGCATCAAACTCGATATCGCCTCAGTTACCATTGCGGCAATCGCCATGGGTATCGTTGTCGATGACACAATTCATGCGCTTTATCTTTTCTACGATCCTTCAAGATCGAAGTTTGCACCGGTTGAAGCGGTGGTCGATGGTATTCGCGAAGCCGGCCCGGCTATCGTATCAACCTCGCTGATCTACTCGATCGGCTTTCTCTTTATGGTGTTTGCCAGCATAAAATCAGTCATCTATTTCGGTCTGCTGCTGTCGATGACGATTATCGTCGCCCTTTTCTGCGAACTGACGATCATGCCGGCGCAGATCTGCCTGCTGAAGCGTTTTCTGGCCGACGATTTTCGCGACGATAAAATTGACCAGAAGGTTTCTTAAGTTTGAGCGCAAGGATGATAGAATACCTGAATGCTTGATCCGTTAAAGCGCCATAAAATTTCTGGCATCAGCAATATCCGGCAGATGACCGGCGGATTTCTCACACCTTCAACTCTCTCAGCGATTCTGCTGCTGGTCGGTGTGTTTCTCATGTTCTACCTGTACCGCGCGCCTATAAAGGTCTTTGCCAAAGAGTCGGTCGAGAATTATGGCTTCCCGGCATTGTTCGTGGTCTGCTGGCTGGCGGATGCAATTATCCAGCCGATTCCGCCGGATGCTGTGGTGTTTGGCACCGCTTTCGGCGGAGCCGACGTCTGGAAGACTGCTTTCGTCGCCGGAGCAGCCAGCGCACTTGGCGGCACGACCGGCTATCTGCTGGGCAGAATTTTCGGGCCATGGCGTTTCAGACGCCTGTTTGGCTCGAAGTATCTGCGCGGCGGACGCGACCTGTTCCGCGATCATGGTTCGCTTGCGATTTTTGTCGCGGGGGTCACCCCAATACCCTATTCGGCCGTCTGCTGGATCGGCGGCATTTACCGCATGCCTCTCGGCAAAGTGATGCTTGCCAGCCTGATCAGCAGAATTCCAAGGTTCATCGCGGTTGCCTGGCTGGCTGATTTTGTCTGAAGCGCCGCTTTCACAGCGCTTCAGACAATTTGCATCAGCTGGGTGAATCGGTCCAGTATTCGCGCGGAACCGGGTTGGCGCCTTCCCAGATGATCTGGCGGAAATGAACCGGGTCGGTGTTGCCTTCGGTATTGATGAAGAGAATCTGCGAATCCTGATTGATGTGCAGGTAGTCGCGCAGTTCGCCGACACAGTTCTCACGCAGAATCGATACGAGAGCGCCGAGAGTCACTGCACCCGATTCGCCCGAGACGATAAATGGGTCGCCGGCGAGCGGAGTGCCGTAAATGCGCATGCCTTTTGCCGCCACGTAGTCGGGGCAGGTGACGAAACAGCAGGCGGCTTCTTTGAGAATCTGCCAGGCCACCGGGCTTGGCTCGCCACAGGCCAGACCTGCCATTATTGTGTCGAGCTCGCCGTCGATACGGTGCGGTTTGCCGTCACCAATCTGCATAGACTGGTAAAGACAGTCGGCGGTCTCTGGCTCGACGACGATGCAGCGCGGCGCATCGCCGGGAAACAGCGCATGATAATAACCGATGACCGAGGCTGCCAGCGCGCCTACGCCTGCCTGTATGAAAACATGCGTCGGCCGGGTGATGCCCTGACCGGCGAACTGTTCCTGAATCTCGGCCATCATCGTTGTGTAGCCCTGCATTATCCAGGTTGGAATCTCGGTGTAGCCTTCCCATGAAGTGTCTGAAATCACGGCCCAGTCGTTCTCTTTTGCATCGACCACAATCTGGCGAACCGCGTCGTCGTAATTTCCGGCTATGATTTTGACCGTGGCGCCGTAGCTGCGGATCGCGTCGATACGCGGCTTCGAGGTTTCGGCGTGAACGTAGACAACGCAGTCATGCTCGAGCTTCTGCGCCGCCCAGGCAATGCCACGGCCGTGATTGCCGTCGGTGGCGGTGGCGAAAGTGATTTTGCCCAGCTTCTGTCTGGTTTCGGCCGAGGTCAGTTCGGCGTAGGTGAGCTCTTCATCAGCGCCAAGACGTTGTTTGAGATAGCGATAAACCGCGTATGACCCGCCCAGAACTTTGAATGAGTTCAGCTGCAGCCGCACCGATTCATCTTTTACCCAGATGCCGCCGACGCCGAACATCTGCGCGAGATTGGGCATGGCCAGCAGTGGCGACATCTTGAAGCCCGGAATCTGTCGATGAAAGCGCCGCGCTTTGCGCGCGACTTCCGGCGAAAACAGCTGCTGGCAAAGTGTCAGATCGGGATTCTTGTGCTGGTTTAATATCCACTTGAGGTCGGGACGAATGTTGTTCATTGTGTTTCTCCTGTCTTTACCATTGCGGCTGATTGCCGATGCGATAGCCTATTACTTCGCTCGTCTCGTTCACCACCAGAAAAGCTTTGGGGTCTTCCCTGAGAACGACCTCCTTGAGCTGGTTGAGCTCGCGCCGGGATACCACGGTGTAGATCATGTTGACCGACTGCTGCGAAAAGCCGCCGCTGGCGGCGATCAGCGTCGTGCCACGCTGCATTTCGTCGAGAATGTTCTGGTTAATCGTCTTCCATTGCTCGGAAACGATAGTTACAGCCTTGCGCTGCGACAGGCCGTAAATGGCAAGATCGATCATCTTCGATGAAACGAACATGTAGACGAGGGTGAACAGAGCTTCGTCAAGGCTGAAGAACAGCGCCGCACCGGTCAGAACGAAGATGTTGAACGACAGAAAAGTCGTGCCGAGCTTGATGCCAAAGCGGTTGGCCAGAAGCACAGAGAGAATATCGGTGCCGCCGGCCGATCCTTTCGAGCGCAGTATCATGCCCGAGCCGATACCATTGATCAGGCCGGCCAGAATTGCTGAAAGCATCATGTCGTTAACCGCGATGCGAAAGTCGATCAGTTCGATGGCTGCAGTATAAAAGGCGGTACCTGCGAGAGACAGCATGAAAAAACGTTTGCCAAGCTGTCGGTAGCCGAAGATGAATAGCGGAATGTTGAAGGCAAGATACATCCATGAAATAGGCGCCGCCGGCACAAAACGGTTGATGAACAGTGTAATGCCGGTCAGGCCGCCTGAGAGAAACTGCTTTGGCACGAGAATACCGTTGACGGCCAGAGCGCAGATGGCTGAGCCAAGTAAAAGGAGAGTGATACTCTTCAGGTTTGAACGAAAGTCTGTCTTTTTCATTATACTTCTCTGTTATTGTTAAATGCTGCGTTATGCCGCATGATCTGCCGAAAAAGCGCTGCAAAAAGCAGGCAGAACCAGGCTGGCGCCGCGCTTGTTTCGGCTGGTGAAAAATGGGCGGTGGGTCGGAGAGCGCGTCTGCCGATCAGATTGGATCAGTAGATACGCGGTTCTGGCAGTCGTGAGACATGAAAATCACTTCGCCAGATTCTGCTGACAGTAAAAACGGTATACATGGCTATTTCCATTTATGTTGTGATAAAAATAACAGCGACCGAAAATTAACCTACTTATATTGTAACTGATTTCGCAAAAAAAGCAACCCGCCCGCGTCCGGCGTCAGCAATTTCCGGCCAAAATTCTGGACCCTGCAACTGCTCTTCGCTCCGCGCATGAATGGTGCTGTTCCATTTAAGATTCATCGGGCAGGGGCTTTGGTGTAACTGGGAACTGCTGGCTTTCTTCGGGTGGAAAGTGCTTTTCGAGATTTTTCAGCCAGGCAAGAAAGTCTTCGGACTCTGCGCCGATGAGGTTTGTCAGTTCTATTGCATCATGTCCCGAAAAATGGCGTAGCGAATACTCGGTCAGAATGCCGATTATACCGGGAAGACTGAACAATTCATGCAGGCGGTGATAAAGGGCGCGATAGCGTTTACCTCTGATTTCTGCTTCTTCTGGCGTTTCATGGCGCCATCGCCAGATTCTTTCGCCGAGTGACGGCTTGTTCAAAAGTAGAAGTCTGAGGCAGGTTTTTCCTCTCGGCGCTCTTGCCCAGATATAAAGGGTGTCGAGCATGGCAGTTGCTCTTACATTGCGATCTTCAGAGTAAAGATTCGGCAAAATTTCGGTTAAATCGCGTTTGCGCAAAATATAGCGCTGGCTGAACTTTCCGCTGCCTTCGATCAGGCCGGCCACGGCATCAGACCAGAATTTAGCCTGAACTATGCTTGGAACCCCGATGAGATTGCCGACGTCGGCAAAAACTGTTGCAATCGGCCATGACAGCACCGAACGGAAAAAGTTGGCTTTGATGACGCTGCGGTCAAAGTTGCGCAGGCGGTTGTGCAGCGAGATGTAAAGCCCGTTGGCAAAGCAGATACACAAAAATTTGCTGCTCTCATACATCATTCCCGATTTCAGCCAGGGCCACAGCAAATCGAAGTTGTTTTTGACCAGGCCCATGACCGGCACGCTGAAACCTGTCCAGAACAGAGACTGATACGCATTGTCGAAGTTTATATTGTGCAGGCGCCAGCGCTTGAAGTCGGTTCCGGATGATGCAATCAGATCGACGAGAACGTTTCGGCTGAAAGTGATTACGAACCAGAGCGCTGCGAACATCGCGCCGATCACGAAATGATCGCTGAACTGAAACAGTGCCATCCAGTAAAGTGCGACCGCAAAGCCGATCGACAGACGGTAAAGGTTCTTTAAATCAGGGTTGAGATAGCGCCAGAAACGCTTCAGAGTGATCAACTCGATGACTCTTTCATCACCGATCTGATTTAGAAGTGGCGGTAACTGCTTGCCCATGCAGATGACGGTTTCCTGGTCGCATTCGTCATGCGACTTCTCATTTGTCCATTTGCCCTGATTGAGAATCAGGTTGCCGATGGGTCTGGGCAGAATGAAGTGCTTGTCGAGAAAATCCTTTTTTATTCCTGGTGATAGTCTGGAAGAACGAATGAAGCCCATGCCGGGAATCAATTTGTTGCGACCGCTCGAATCGCTGCCGCAGGTGGGAATGATCGCGCGGATTTGCGTCTCCTCGCAGGCTTTCTGCACCGTCGTGGCTTCGATATCTGATATCTCCTGCTGCTCAAGAAACTCCAGCAGCTCGGCAGCTGGTCGGTTGTTGAGATAAAAGAGGAATTTGTTGAAGACGATGAGGTCAGAAGGATTTCGGCCCGCGCTGTCACGCAGATTCATGGTTTCGATGTGAGTGATGTAATGAACATACTCGATTACATGCTTGATCGCATTTTTCAGGCCGATGCTGACCGGATGCTGAAAGACGACTTTTCCCGGCAGGCTGCGTAAAGAGTCCAGCAGCGGCAGTTCGTCGTCGAATGCGCTGTCGTAATCGACTGAATTGCGCGATGCCAGATATTTGGCGGCGAGATCGGAGCGTGACAGATGTATGTATGTCTGGCGGCATTCGTGATAGCGTGTGTGAATCGCGTCAAGCTCCCACTGGCTGAAAATGCCCTTATGAAAGCGTTTTTCGGCAGACATCACCTGTGCTTTGAAATACAGCACCCGGTTGAGAAATACTTTTTTGAAGCGCTCGAAGAGCAGTTCGCTGAGGTGCTCGCGTGACGGCTGCCCGAATGCGACGATTTTGTGGAGTTCCTGCTCGGTCAGCGGCGCGAACCAGCATGCGCTGTCGCTACTGAATTCTTCATTGAGCTTGGGAAGGTGAACCTCATTGAATTGTTTCAGAACTTCAATAATGCACTTGTAGCGGTTTTCGACGTTTTTCTGCAGGCCTTCTCTGAAGCTGGCGAGGTCTTCCTGATGATCTTTCAAAAATGAGAGCAGATCGCGACTTCGCCGAAAAAGCGGCGGCACATAAAGATAATGTCTGCGGTTGCCACCAGGCCCGACACTGAATTCAAAGCCGATTTCTACGGTGATTCCAAGAATTTCTCCGGCCGAGATTGCTTCGCTGATCATATTTTCATCGTCGAGCGAGTTGTATAGCAGAGTTATGCGCGAAAGCCCCTTGACGAAGGCATCGATCAGCACTCTTGTCGGCGTTTTCCGCCCTTCGGTCGTCGAATCGTGAACATGGTCATCCCAGCCGAGATCGAGACTCTTGAGGGGCTTGCCTTCTTCGGGAACTTCAATCAGGCCGTTGTCTTTGAGAAAGCCACGAATGACCGCTTCCTGGCCAAATGAGGCGTGGCCGAAATCGGCCATCAATTCCATCTGCCGACGCCGGTCTCCATGAGCCTTTACCGCCTCTTTTATCAGAAAAATCTGCACTCTGGCGGTGTTGATCGGCATGGTGACGGTTTTTGCATGCATCGATTGTTCGATCAGTGTGTGCAGGGCCTGCAGGCGTATCTGATGGCAGTCGGGGCTGTGCAGCTTGGCGATTATGATATAAGCTTCGGCCATACTCAGGCGCCGCCGCGCAAATTCTCGGCAGAACCCGCCAGGATGTGAGTTGAAGCGGTGTCCGAGTCGGACTGGCGGCTCTTCGAGCGTCTGGTTAAGCTTATCGACTATCGAGCTTATCTCTTTGTTGAAGCTTAACAGATGGACGAGGTCGTTGAGATATCCCTTACCTTTTGCCAGTAATTTGTGTGTCATGTGCTTATTGTCTGGACTTTCTAAAACCGGTATACGAAAAAACTGTTGCCCGCCGCGCAGGCAACAGCAGTTTCATTTACCTCAAATATTATAACTCCCGGTTAACTGTTGTGCAACTTTTCATTTCGCTTTTCTGGATCCTGCAACTGCGCTTCGCTTAGCGCAGGAGAATATAGGCGATGCCAGAATCCCATGGTCTCTGTTGATGCTGGCTTTTTAACTCACCGGGAATTGCTGTTGAAGTTGCGGGCGGGTTTACCTGGTAGCGCTGTTGTGCTAGACTTGCAGCCATGGAAAACCAACGACAGAATACGGTAACAAGCCGCAGTCGGCTGGCGCAGGTCAGCCAGGCCGGCATATTTCTGGCCGTGCTGCTGGCGGTGCAGCTGGTCGGATTGCCGAATCCGGTGACCGGCACAATAGTCAATGCACTGCTGCTTTTCGTGCTGTTGCGCCTTGGCGCCAGATATGCGCTGATGCTTGGCATTCTCAGCCCGATCGGCGGCATAGTTTCGGGGCATCTGCCGGCGCCGCTTTACCCGGTGCTGCCGGTTATCATGACCGGCAATCTGCTGATGCTCGCCGGCTATTTTATACTGCAGCGCTTTCCGGCACCGGTTCGTTACAGCGCCCCGGCGTTAGCCAAAGCTCTTCTTATCTGGGGCGCCGGCAGCATGATCGTGAGTTTCCTCAAACTCGGCGATAAAGTGCAGTGGCTGTTCATGCCGGTTGCAACCATACAGTTCTTCACCGCTGCCATTGGCATGTTCGTCGGCGAAAAGTTTTATAACGCCGTAAGCCAGCATGACAAGGCCGCAGCCGGCAACTGAAAAGTCGGTTGCTGCCAGCTCCGCCCTGATTTGGCGGACTTTCCGAAAAGTGCTAAGATATCTCTTACAGTTGTAAATGTTTATCAATAGAGATACAGCATCAGGAAAGGAAACATTGAAATGCATTTGCAGGACGAAAAGTTGCAGTCATCAGCATTGCAGGCGAATCTGGCGCGAACTGCCGCGGTTGTTGAGGTGCCTGAGCGCTTCAAGGTGCTTCTGCAGTCGGTTGAAGATTATTACGGCGTTCACAAAAGAGTGCAGGATCTTCTCGTCGAGCTGCATCACCCCTTCGTCAACTACGATTACGTGATCGATAATGTTAAAGCTTTTGCCATAAATGATTTTCACAAGATCAATCAACATGCAAAGGCTGGCGAAGCATTGCAGTGTGTGTTCGATATCTTCTTTTCAGTCATAGAAGCCGATGTTAACGAACGGGCGCGCGACCGGGCGCTAAAATTCATGCTCGACTTCGTCGATACCTTCGTCTCTGAAAGCGGCGAACATCGGCAACGCAATCAGGCGCTGCTCGCATCCGTTTTCACACGGCTGACAGCATCTTCGGCGCAGAAAAACTATTCGCTCAAAAAGTGCTCATCGCACGCACGCGCCCTGCTTATGCAGTCAGGTCAGCAACTTTGTCAGCTCAGCAGTTTTGTCGGCTTTTTGCAGACGGCTTTCTCTCATAATTATCAATACTGGCTGTCTGTCGCTGATCCGGCCGGCTGGTTCGATCGCGAAGCCCGCGTCGGGTTGACCAGCTTTCTTGATAAGGATTCCGAGCACGAAAGAATACAGGCATTGAAGCGTCTGGTAGAGCCACTTTCGCATGCCAGTTTGCGTCGACTTTTTGCTGACTTCGTCGCAATCGGTCTTGACGGCATCGCATTCGAACCGCTGCGGGAAAGGCTGGCGTCGCTTCCCGATTATTCGCGGGTGCTCAATGCTTACCTGCTGGTCGCCGACCAGATCGAAAAAGAGCCGGTACTGGCGCATCACCTCTATCTGATCAAACTCGATTTTCTTTTCAATATTCTTAACAGCGGCGATCTCGCCGAGATTCACGGGCAGGCGTTGCAGGAAGTTAACCGACTGCTCAGTCTCGGCTTTAACGAAGAGCCACCCGAACAGCGCGCAGGTTTTGTGCAGAAAATTCTGGGTTCGTTGCGCGAAATATCGCTGCAGCCGAGATTCAGAAGCATCGTTTACAACTGCATGCTGACGCTGGCACGCGAGATCGTCAAATTAGAAGACCGGCAGTTGTTCGATCAGCTGCAGGAAGGCCTGATAGGTTTCGGTTTCCAGTATCCCGATGTCACCGGCTCCAATGCCGAATGGCAGGTGCAGGTGAACCCCGATCACATCAAGAACATCAGAACCTGGATGGAGATCATCGCCCTTAAACCGGCCTGGTCGCGCCGTCTGCTTTCGGCCCTGATCGTCAATCTCAAGCTGGGCGGTGTGCTGATTCGCGATACCGACCTGTTTCAGCGCGATATTACCACTTTTCTCAATGCAGACATATCGCGCACCGTCAACCTGTCAAAGCAGCTTTTACGACTGTTTCCGGCTTTCTTCAACGAAATCGGAGCCGAAGGCGAACTGCGCGATATTTCGACACGCGCTGACGAGCTCTGCATGCGCCGCGATATTCTGGTGCATTTCATTCGCAAGCAGTCGCATGTCGAAAGCAACAACCTGCTGGTCAAATTCATCGAAAACAGCTTTTATTTCTGGAACACCGGCAACCGGCAGTTCATCAGACAGTTCGTGCCGCCAGAGGTCTTTGCTCAGATCGATACCGATAACGAATACTTCGTCGGCCTCAATAAGGCTTTTTCGGCCATGTTTTCGCGTTGTGGCGGCGAATCGCATGACTTTCTCGCTCTCGATGAAGTTGCTCTTCGGCAGATTCTGAGCGGTGTTTCCGACCTTTCCGATCGCGACCGCGAGCGCGCTTCCTGCCTGATTCGCATGTTTCAGCTGCTGACCAAAAAATACAACCCGCAGCCGATAGACCTGATCAAGGATCTGCAGGCGACCAATCTCTACGAACCTGAACGAATCCTGCTTCTGCAGCAGTGCCTGAGTGAGCGCAATTATCGCAAGTCGCTCGAGCTGGTCATCGAATTTATGGAAAAGCTGCAGCAGCGCATTCTCGACCCGCAGGTCACGACTCCTTCAGAAAACATCTATTTTAAACGCCATATTGCCGCCGGCATTCCCTCGATGTATGGCGTATATCGCGAAGAAAAGTTCGACGCGCTTGGCCTGTCGCTACGACTGGAAAGCCTCGGCACCTCTCTGTTCGAGCAGCTTATCGAAACGATGGAACTTAAATTCATCACCAAAAGCACCATAGTCAAGATTCTCGACTATCTGCCGCTGTTTTTGAAGGCTTTCGAGCTCGAAGGCATCGCGACCCGCCAGCTCGCCAGCAAAATCGACTTCGTCAAACTTGGCATTGGCGTCAAACTCTTTTCGATCGATCAGCATCAGGATATATTCATCGCGATTTCCAAAGCGATTCAGGGAATCATCGGCGACTATTACCTCGACATGCATCGCAGCAATCTGCCGGTCATCATCGGCCAGTTGATCAGGCATGGGCACCCGGCAACAGCCGGAGCTGAAGGCGAAGACGACCGCGCTTTCTGTCTGGCGTCTTCCGAAAGTTTCATGCGTTCGCTGCTGGCTTCGGCATTTGGTCTTCAGGTTCTCGATAATTTCATCACGCGCATAGTCAATATTCTGCAGGAAGAACTCGACCATTTTCGCGATAAAAAGGCGATTCTCAATCTGGTCACCACTTATAACCCGGATCTGACCGTTTCGGATATTTACGAAGACGGCGGCAGCATCGACAACCCGATTTTGCTTGGCAATAAGGGCTACTGGCTCAAACGCTTGGCTTCGTTTGGTTTTCCGATACCGCGTGGCTTTGTCGTTACCACCGAAGTGTACCGTTGTTTTGACGCGGTAATCGGTTATCGCAATATGCTGAAAGATCTTACCGGCCGCATTTTAAGCGGAATAGCGCGTCTCGAAAAGGCTACCGGCAAGAGATTCGGTGACCCCGTTAACCCTCTGCTGCTGTCGGTTCGCAGTGGCGCCGCCATTTCGATGCCCGGCATGATGGATACCTTTTTGAACGTCGGCATCAATCGGGCGGTCTGCGAAAAGCTCAGTGCGCGACCAGGCTACGCCTGGGCCGCCTGGGACAGCTACCGCCGCTTCCTGCAGATGTGGGGAATGAGTTCAGGGCTTGACCGCAACTTTTTCGATGGCCTGATCGAAACTTACAAGGAAAAGTTCAAGGTTGCCAAGAAGCTGCAGTTCAAGCCTGAGCAGATGAAGGAAATCGCGCTCTGCTACCGCGAAGAACTGCATGCCCGTGGCATCAAGATTTTTGACAATCCCATCGATCAGCTGCGTTATGCGATTTTAAAAGCATTTCAATCATGGGATTCAGAGTGCGCAAAAATTTTCCGGCGACAGATGAATCTGTCGAACGACTGGGGCACAGCGGTTACCGTGCAGGAGATGGTGTTTGGCAACCTCAATGAGAACTCTGGTTCGGGCGTTACCTTTACCCGCGCGCCAGGCGGGCAAAGTTCAGAAATCGAGCTTTTTGGTGACTTTTTCTTTGGCGTGCAGGGTGACGATATCGTTTCGGGACTGATCGAGACTTTTCCGGTTTCTGAAATACAGCGGCGGCGCGAAAACCGCAACTGCTCGCTGTCTCTCGAAAGCCAGTTCCCGCAGATATACGAGAAACTGGTTGGCTACGCGCACCATCTGATTCGCGACAAGGGTTTCAATCATCAGGAAATCGAATTCACCTTCGAAAACCAGCAGCCGGAGGGGCTGTATATTCTGCAGACGCGCGACCAGTATCAGAATCGCGAGATCAACAATGTTGCCTTTGTCGATACGCCGGCATTACGGGCTTCGCTGCTGGGTAACGGCGTCGGCGTCGGCGGTGGAGCAATCAGCGGCCGTGCTGTCTTTTCGGAACGCGAGATCAGAAAATTCCGCAAGATTTCGCCGGATGTGCCGTTGATATTGATCAGACCAGACACGGTGCCGGAAGACGTTGGCCTGCTGCTGCAGGTTGAAGCCCTGCTGACTGCGCGTGGCGGCCGCACCAGCCATGCCGCCGTCACCATACCGCAACTCGGCAAGGTCGGCGTCGTCGGCTTCAACAAGCTTAAGGTCTATGAGACCGAGTCGTTCTGTCTGGTCGGTTCACACAAGATTCAGCCGGGCGACTATCTCAGTCTCGATGGTGGCAGCGGCGCGGTTTACCACGGGCAGCACCAGCCCGAAGCCTGCTGACAGAAAAGACGAATCCGGCCTGAGTCTAAATTCTCAGGCCGGATTTTTTTATACTTACTTCAGTGACTTATGGGCGTAGACGGTGAGATCGGCGAGGCGATTGGTATAGCTGCCGAATTCGTTGTCATACCAGCCGAAAAGCTTGGCGTGAACTACCGGTATTTCGAGGTGCCCGCCGGGCAGAAGACTGAGAATCTGCGCCGGAATATCGGGAATGTTGTTTAAATCGGTCTTGATAAAGGCTGTGCGGGTGTGGTTGAACTGACCCTCGATCACGATGGCAGCATTCACGCCGGTCATGTCGGCCGAGACGTTTTGTTCGTCAGAGTAGATCAGAAGCTTTTCGTTGCCGGCGGCGGCTTTGCGGTAGATGTCGTTGATCGCTTCGCGGGTGATGCCGGTGCCTTCGCGGCCTGACTCACGCGGTGCCTGAAAGGTCAGGTTGAGAATGATGAGTGACTGCGTGTCGGTCGGAATGCGGATCGAATCGGCCATGAAGCCGATTTCTCTGACCTCGTCGATGACCTGAACCAGTGCTTCAGCAGCATTGGTTGAGGTCAGAATGATATTGTTGAGCACGCTGCGGCTTTTGCGCAGATCCTTGTCGCCGGCGCCGGGAACGCTGTCGAGCACGGACTGGGTGTTGGTGGCCGCGTGAATGGTCGACATCGAAGCGGTGAGAATCCGGCTGGTGAGGGCGTTTTCGAGTAGAGGTCTGATCATGTGGGCCAGGCCGGTGGTCGTGCAGGACGCCGCTGAAATGACCTTGTGCTGCGCCGGATCGAATGCCCCGTGATTGATACCGTAGATCAGGGTGACCGCGTCTTCGGGCAGCGACAGACCCTTGTTCTTGATTTTGAAGGCTGAAGAATTCAATACCACCCGGGCACCGGCCGCGAGATGCCCTCTGATCGAGCCAGATGGCGCCTCGGCCTGCACGGTCGGGTCGATGAATTTGCCGGTACATTCGGCAACGACTTCGACGCCATGCTCGCGCCAGGGAATATCTTTGGGGTTGCGGGCCTGCCGCAGAATGGTCACCGGCGTCTCGCCGATCATCAGTTTACCGGCTTTTTCATCGACTATTCTGATCATCGGCGTGGCATAATTGCCGTAAAGAAAGCGATGCAACAGACCGTAAGTCGAATCTTTCTCGATGAACTGTGCGGCTGCAGCAAGACCGGTGCCGATTTCGCGACCCTGATTGACGATTATCTCGTCAAAATACCTGCGACCGACGTGATGCCACAGGGTTAACTTGCCGATGCGGCCAAGGCTGTTGATGCCGAGTACTCTTTTTCTCTCCTTGAAAACTTCGATGCTGGACATGGTTCAATCCTTTTCCTTGTGATGTTTCTGGTCTGGTTTTGCCAGATCGCTGTTTCAATCATAGACCTGCCGGCAGAAAAATGCAAATCAGCCTGTGCCGCTTAATATGCATGGTTGTGAGGATAGACTCAATAGATTGAGCTTTTGCTGCGGCTATGGAAAAAGAGGTCGTTACTCTTTAGCCGGCCTGAGCAGGCGATCCCAGTCGTGCAGAATGGTGTGGGCGAGATTGATGACTTCGGGGTCGGTCTCGACTTCGAGCAGGTGATCGATCTGCTCGCGATAGTCAGTGCCGCCAATGCTGCCGATGGCGCGCAGGGCCTGCATACGTTCTGAATCTTCGCTGCTTTCAAGCATCAGCTTGAGGCGCTTGAGAATGTTCTCGATAACCGGCAGCACGATCAGACCAGATTGTTCGCTGTAGGCCGGGAAAAGGCGTCTGAACCTGCGTGCCTTCGCGAGAAACGATATGGCATATGCGGCAGAAGCCCGCATCTTGCTGCTGTCAGACTTGAGCATGCCGTAGAGACAGGCGAGGGTCTGCTGGTCGTCGGCCAGCCAGAGACCGAGAAGAGCATTGGCACAGACGCGTGGTGCGCTGTCGGCCATCATTCTCTTGAACATTTCGCGTTTGTCAGGAAATTCAAGAGGAATACATGCTTCTACCGCATTTGCTCTTATTCTATCGTCGGTATGTTCGAGCAGATCCGTGAAAATAGTCAACAGTTCATTGTCGCGGCTGAGAGCCAGCACAGAAACTGCTACCGATGTCAGTTGTGATTCATGGTTGCGTCGTATCATCTCGATCAAAAATTCTCTGGCATCCTTGTTTTGACGGAATAAAAAGGGAGAGAGTGCCCTGACCGCTTCGCTTCGATATTCGCAGCTCTGGTCGGTAATGGCGTTTTTGAGGAATTCGAAGCCTTCCGGGCTCAGGGTCAGCCCGAAAGCCGAGATGATGGCGTAGCTCCCCTGAGCAGAAGCCGTCTGCAGGCGTTCCTTGAAATATGAGAAGTTGGCGAAGCCAGTAAGAGTGAAATGGGTTTCGTCGTCCTCAGGATTCTGGTTCAGTCCTTTAAAGAGAAGATAATCGCGCGATATGTTGGTAAAACCGCGGTCGGCTACTGGCATGAAACCGTTGCTGCGACCGGAAAGCTCGGCATTGGCCCTGGCATTGGCGATGCAAGGCCCGATTGCGCTGAAATCAGAGCGGGAACGGCTGCCGATGTGCCCGATAATAACCTTTCCGTTGGTTATTCCTGTTTTCAAAAAGACTTCCTCAAGCCCGAGCTGAGTCTGACGGTAGTTGAACAGATTGATGTTGTTGCGGGCAGATAGAGCGGCATAACCGGCCCGCAGAGGCGACGGCCATCTGTCGCCTTTTGATGTCGGAAAAATGGCAGTCATGAAGCCATCGCCAAAACGATCGACGATACCGCCGGCTTCGGCAATGATTTCGGCGGTCTGTTCGAAGAAACTGTTAAGGGTATCAACTGCCTCAGAGGGCGAGTTGCGTTCGATGAACAGATTGAACCTGTTCAATTCAAGGTGCAGAACGATCGCTTCGAAAGTTTTGCCGCTGAAATGGCGGTCGGCAAGTTCGGGGTCTTCTTCGAGAATCTTTTTGGTGATATGGTTGTTTGTCGTTTCCCGGGTTTTCAATATTGATGAGAGGCGGTTGAACGACAGAGCCAGAGCGCCGAATTCGTCACTGCCGCTGATCATTGCCCTTTGCTTGTAATCGCCGCGGCTCATCGATTCTACCGAATTCAGAATCGCATTGAGCGGTGCCAGTAACGTTGCTGAGATACCATAGGCAATCAGAATGCCGATGATTATAAGAACTATGCCAAGGGTCAGGTTATAGAACAGCAGGCTGCGAATACTTTCGTATTCATCCTGTATGGTAAAGCCAACTCTGATCAGGCCATGACGCTTACCGCCGATTATTATCGGCACTGAAATGTCGTATAACGGTCGCATATTGCTGGTCGCTCTTCTGATTGACAGAGAAGACGAGAAGAGGGCGCTGCGCGACCAGCCGTCGCTGAAATACTTGCCATGCAGGCCCGGCCGGGTGCTCGAGATGATACGGCCAAGGTTGTCGAGAATCAGGCAGTATTCTACCTTTTCTTGTCTGGTGAACTCGCTAAGGGCATAATCTATACCCTGAAAATTGCCACGCACAATGTCTTCGCCCATGGCGAGCGCAATCATACGACCGAACATCTGACCGGTTTTCTCGGCTCGACTCAGACTGGTGCGCTTTATCTGTATGGTTACCAGATAAACCGAAACCAGCATGATGAATGTTATCAACAGAGTGAAAATAATGGCGATCTTATGCCGGAAGCCGATGCTGAAAGAATTTGCCTGAACCTTGCTGTCAGTTGCCATTGAGATACTCCCGCACCAGCATCGAATAGGTCTGCTCATCAGGCTTTCTGGTTTTGAACATGCCTGAGAACATTTCAGATTCATTGATCTGATCAGACATTTTCATAAAATTTCCGACAATGATCTGCTCGTAAGGACTTCGCTCTCTGGCCGAGGTCAGGTAGACTCCTCCCGGCATTTCGTGACTCTCGTGAATGACCCGCATCTTTTTGCGCACGCTCTCTGGCTGCTCCAGAAAAAAGTTGCTCGAAGTGACTATGCAGTCATACTGATCGTTCAACAACCCGAGAATCGAGTCGCTGTAGTTTTCTGAATAGAACTCCTGACTGAAATAGGTGCTGTGATCTATTCCTGCCTGTTTAAGTTCGCGTAATGGAATCAGGTGGCCGGTAAGTGAGTCGTTGCTGCGGTAAGCGATACGGTATCCTGATATGTCGGCGAGTGAACGCGCGTTGTCTGTCGCTCTGACCACAAATAGCGTGCGCTTGGGCGGGTCGCTGTAGCGTTCGAGAATAGCGGTAATCTTTTTTTTGTCGCGCAGAGTCAGGTAGCCCATGATCGATATGCTGCCAAAATCGACGAGGCGCCTTTCTACTTTGTCGGCGATTTCATATTCGCTGGTAGAAATGTCAATTTTTGCGACTTTGCCGGTTTTGGCGACGACTTCGTCGAGCTTTGGCTGCATGACTTCGATAAATTTGACCAGGTCGCCCCGTGGTATGGTGAATGAAAATATTATTTCTTCACGGTTGTCAGGATCATTCGTCGGATTGTATGGTGCCTGATCGGTGATGCCGGCGAAGACGTCTGGTAGATTCGAGTTGCTGCCAGTGTATTCGACGAAGTTTTTCCACAATACTCCACCGGTGCCGATTATGCTGGCCAGCAGAATAAAGGCTACACCAATAAAAATCGAGGTTTTATCTGAAGCTGATTTGATAGTCATCTGTTTGCCGACCCTACTGAATTACTGAAAATTTAACATAAATCAGCCCCGGTTGAACATAAAAAAAGCGTTTACTCAACGTCACTGGTTAAAAGCAGCAGTTCTTCCGGGCCATGCACGCGCAAAGCGAATTCACAGAATCTCACAGAACCTTGCAGAACGGAAAGTATCCGGGGTATCTCTGCTAAAAAGAATTAATCAGGTTGTTCTAACCTGAAACTTTTGTGATAATTTCGCGTAATCTTAAACACTGCTCAGAATTTTTGTTATGATAAAAAAAGGTACCGTTAGCAGTCGAGTAAATTATTAACCGGGAGACGACAGCATGTTTACGCTGAACCGAAGGGGAGTAATCGGTTTCATGCTTACCATGGCGGTAGGAATAGCGCTGGGCGCGGCCGCCCTTGTAGTCAGCAATGAAATTGCCCGCGACGATAAGCAGAAGCAGCCTTTTGCAGCGGTACGTGAGCCCAGCTCGCCGGCCAGCGTCGAAAAGGCCTTTGAACAATACCAGAAAGCCTATCGCGATTACCAGCAGGCTGTTGGCCTGGGGCGCCCCGACGTGGCAAAATACGCTGAGGCCTTGCGCGAGGCGAAGCGCAATCTTGAGATCGAGATTTTCCGCAACACTCCAGGCGTTTCCGAAATGGATATGGACGCCTTCGAAGAAGCACGTAATGCTTCAGCCGCTGCGGTTCCTTCTGCCCCGGTGTTTACCGATGCACCATCGCCGTTTGGCGAAAACGCAGTAGCCATCGGTGCGCCCGGCAGTCAGAGTTCGTCGGGCTCTGCAGCTGCAGCCGCGCCGTCACCGGTCGCTGCAACAGGTTCTGGCGCTTCTTCCGATGCTATCACCGGCATGGACTACTACCGCGTAAAATCCGGCGATTCATTGTATAAAATCTGTGAAAAATACTACGGCAACGGCGGTATGTGGCAGCATATCGTCAAATATCAGGCCAGCAGCATTGCTGCAACGCCGAACCTGATCTTTCCCGGGCAACTCATCGCTTTGCCGCGTGGTTTGAGCTCGTCGGCGACGTCTACGCCTGATTCATCGGTATCACAGACATCACCCACACCCGAAACCTCTCAATCTTCGTCATCGTCTTCAACCAGTTCCGGGGTTGCGCCATCGAATGGCAATGAATCGTGGCAGGAAACCTTTCAACAGGACTATCTGATCTCAGACCACGCCCTGACCAACAGCAATACCATGACTGTCGCTCAGATCCAGAAGTTTCTTGAAGCAAAGAATTCGGTGCTGGCAAAACCTTATCGCGGCTCTTCACCGGCTCAGATGATCTACGATGCAGCCCGAAAATACAGTATCAATCCTCAGGTCATTCTGACCAGACTGCAATGCGAACAGGGTTTGATATCAAAGTCGACTGCTACTGAACACAAGCTTGACTGGGCGCTTGGTGTCGGCTGCTACGATTCCGGCAACTGGAACCAGAAGTTCAAGGGTTTTGACAAGCAGATCGAATATGCTGCCCACACATACCGTCGCCATTATGATGACGCAAAAGCAAAACTCGACCGCGGTGAAAAAGTGGTTATGACTATCGACGGCAAAAGAGTACAGGTCAAAAACGCGGCGACCTATTCGTTTTACAAGTATTGCCCGCATTTTCAGGGCAACAAGCTGTTTTTTGACGTCTGGCGCGGCTATCGCAGTAAGTTTTAACTGCCGGTTCAATCTTCTTCGGCGGGTTGGGGTGACTGAAAACCGCTGTCGCGCGAGTGCCTGAAAAAGGCGTCGACTTTTTCGGCGTCTTCGAGAAGCCTGGCGGTGTTGCCTGAACTCAGCAATGCCATTGTCTGATTGTCGGCAGAGCCAAATTTAACCAGGCTTTCACCACCAATCGTGCGCAATTCGTCTTCGGCGAATTCGCCGAGATCGTGATAAATCAGCAGTTTGCAGATTTTTTTGCCATGACTCTTCGCCGCTGGCGATGAAATACCGGCAATGCCGGCGGCACTGCACCAGTCTGGGTGATATTCCGGCCGGTTCATTCCGGTGTTGACTGACAGCAGCATGGGCTTGCCGCCATGCAGGGCAAACGAGAAGCGAATCGGCACATCTTTTATTTGATCGAGCCCTTTGAATCTACTGGTGATTGAACATATCTGATCGACCAGTGCTTCCGGTGGCCTGATTGGAAATACGCGCCAGCTGTGGCGCATGCGCATCGACTTTTCGAGCCCGAACTGGGCGATCAGACGTGGCAGGCCGGCAATGCAGGTGACTTCAAGCCGACTTTTGGCGCTGATGAATTCTTCGAGTATCACCGGGCCAGCGAGCGAGTTTTGAATCGCATCAAAGAATTCCGGTAATTCGCGAAAGGCTTTTAGAACGTAGCAATGGTCGCAGTCGCTACCGTTGATTGCCGATTTCATGGCCAGCGGGAAGCGGTTGCGTTTTACTGCCCAGGCGGCAAGAATGTCGAACTGCTGCCCGGAAATATATTGCGGTTGTGCGATCTGGTTTCGCCTGCAGAACTCGCGCAGCAGAACCCGATTGCCAAGCAGCTGAAAGAGTTCTGAGTTTTTGAGTGAAATCGGGGTTCTGGATGCGTACACAGGTGCATCGGCATAAAAGCCTTCAGCAATGTGTGACCAGTCGGCAAGGAATTCGATTGGGCTGTGTTTTTCTTCAGACATCGCAGTACATATCGGCTGAAAAACGCTGATAGTGTACCCGATTTTAGTCGCGCATCTGTTCTTCGAGTTCTCTTAGGCGGGCGCGGGCTACGCGGTTGCCGGGTTCGCGGTTGACAGTTCTCTGTAGGCGATCCATTTCGGTGCGGCTGTAGCGGATGAGTCGGCGCAGAACATCGAGATCGCGCTCGATGGTGCGGTCGTCGTTCGGCAGCTGGTTGGCGCGTTCCCAGTCGTTAAAAGCCTTGCGCAGCTTGTTTTTCTCGAAGAAGATCTGGCCGCTGAGCTTGAATATGCTGTAGTTGCTGGGATCGTAAATTCTTGCCCGCTCAAGGCGTCTGAGCGCTTCTTCGTAGCTGCCGTGATAGTAGTCATGGGTCGCCGATTCTACGTATTCACGGGCTCGACTCTCGTTGAGATATCGATTGCGCGATTGAATGGCGGCTATTGCTTCCGGGCCGCTGGCTATATCTTCTTCGAGGTCAGGCTCAGGGGTGCGGTCTGCCGTGCCGCCAAGATTGCGCCTGACACTCGAAAAGTCGATTGCAGTAGAGTGCGGCACTTCGGAGATCATGTAGCCTGCGAACAGCAGTAAGGCTATGAGCAGTCCGACTTTGATAAAGTTACCCAGATTACCTTTCATCTCGGGCACCAGGCCTCCTGATGGTTGATTCCGCGTTCAGAGAGATAGGAATACCACCGGCTTTTCGGGTTGGCCGAACAGGTGCCAATCACACCTTTGCCCTTGAAAAAGTCGAAATGATATCCCAGTAATGCAATCTGTCTCTTGATTTCAGGATCGCCAGTCGTAAAACCACGGTCGAGAGCTTTCTGTAAGTGTTCGTGTACGGGCCAACACTTCCATAACTTAAGTATATCGGAATTTGCGCCAAGTGATAAGGGGGAAAGTGCGATTTGCCAAAAAGCGCGAGCTCTCAGAAGCTGTATTCTGCTCTCCAGATCAGGGTCTAGGGGCTGTGTGTGTTTTTTTAACCAGTTGTTGCTCCAGGCCAGAGCAGCCATCGGTTCGACTGCCGCATCAGGGTGCCAGCCGCGTTGCAGATAGTGCTTAAGTTCAACTGGGCTGAGGTTGCTGAGGCTTTGCCAGTCGGGGTTCTTTGCGTGGCGGGCGGCGATGTCGATCGCGACCTGAAGCTCGCTAAGGTCCTGACCGGGCAGTTCTGCTTTGAGCTTCGTCAGTTCTTCACGCCAGATTTCGGCTTTTTTTTCTGTTACGGTGTTCAGGTGGTTTTGCAGGTTGCGGGTCGATGCTATGGCTTTATAATACAGGGCTCTGGTTTTCAGCATATGATCTGGCCAGGTGTCGATGAAGCGGGTGAAAATCTCTTCGGCTTCCTGCCAGCGGGCACTGTTGAACGCCCTCGTGCCGTCGCTGTAGACCTCAGTAGAGGTTATAGCTGAAACCTGCGCTGCTGTGAACGCCAGGGTCAGTATTATCAGAATTTTTGCGCATTGTTTCATCAAACAACCTCGCTTATTGAATAGCAATTTAAATGCCATAATTCCGGCAGTTCTGCGGCTGCCGGAAGCTCTGTTCGAAATGTCCTGCTGATACGGTTTTGTACAATGTCGGGCTGGTTTATGATAATCCCTCCCATATTAATATCGGCATAAATACTCTGCATTCTGAGAGATACAGAAGGGTAGATTGTTAAAAAATGAGTGTAAAAAACACACGTTTTCGCACCAAGGCGCTGGTGTTTGGTGTAATTTAGTGTAAAAAAAGCACCACGCTGTGGTGGTGCTTTTTTTGAGGCTTACTGGCGGGTGCTATTTGGTTAATGACTCCAGGCATCTTTTCAGGAGGACTCCTGCCATTTTTTTGCGATAGGTGCTGGTCGAGCGAAGGTCGCTTATTGGCCTGGCAGTGTTACATGCAAGTTCGGCAGCCTGGTTGAGCAGGTCATCGTCTTTGCTGACGGCTTTCTCGAGCAGTTCTTCGGCTTCCTGGCAACGCAGAACGGTTGGCGCCACTGACCCCATGGCGATACGCCAGTGGTCGCGGCCGTCGTTCCAGGTAGATACCGCCATATTGATTTTTGAAATGGCGTGTGCTCTACGCTCGCCAAGCTTTAGGAAATCTCCGCGAGTTTTTCTGAGTAGCAGAGAAAATCCTTCGATTAATTCCCCGGTCTCTAACTTTGTTTTGCCTGGGCTGAGGAAAAATTCTTCAATTGGCAGCTTGCGGGTGCCATTGCAGCCGGTGATCAGCACTCTGGCTTCAAGGCTGTACAGGGCCGGAATCGTATCGCCGGCAGGAGAAGCGTTGGCGACGTTGCCGCCGATGGTCGCGCTGTTTCGTATCTGCAGAGCGCCGACAGTTGAGGCCGCTTTTACCAGCGTTGGAAAATAATCCTGCATCAGGCGGTCGCTGATAATCTGGTGCATGGTGCAGCCACTGCCAATGATTACACGGTTTTCATCGGTTCGGATCAGGTTGAGCGGAGCAAGGTCGCCAATATCGACGAGACCTTCGAGATCGGGGTAAAGGCCGTTACGGATTTTAACGACCAGGTCACTGCCGCCGGCAACGGCCATGAATCCGGGTTTTTTCAGCGCTTCACAGGCGGCCTGAACATTTGCTGGTCTGATGAACTGCAGGTTATTCATTGGCTTTCGTCCTTTCGGCTGCCTTTTTTACAGCAGCTTCGATTTTGCGGTAACCGGTGCAGCGGCAGATGTTACCTGACAGAGCCTGTTTTATTGCGTGCTCATCGGGTGTTGCATTGTGTTTGAGCAGATGATAGCTGGCCATGGTCATGCCGGGGATGCAGAATCCGCATTGAACGGCGCCTTCTTCAACGTAGGCTTCCTGGATGTTCCGCATCAGCTTGTCTTCGCTGAATCCTTCTACGCTTATCACGCGGTCTTCGGGCTTCAGCGTGGCTGCCAGCTTGAGGCAGCTGTTGATCGGGTGGTCGTTGAGCATGATCGAGCAGGCACCGCATTCGCCTTTTCCGCAGCCTTCTTTGGCTGCTGTCAGCCTGAAGTTGCGGCGCAGCATCTCAAGAACGGTCAGTTGCGGCGTAACCTCGGTTTCGACCCGGGCGCCGTTGAGGCTGAAACTGATTTTGATCAGATTGTTACTCATGTTTTTCTCCTTTGGAGCCGCCGCTTATGGCATTGTAAGACTTGAAATCGACGTTTTCGTTAATGGCCTGATTCAATGACTCACGGCTTTTTTCGAGCAGTCCGGCCCCGTGTGTGGCGTCGGCAGGGTAAGCTGCCGAGCCGATGAACATTTTCAGACTGGTGCTGTTAATAAAATCAAACTTTTCGTTCTGTTTAGCAAATGTTTTTTGCACTCTTTTGGCGACAATTTCGGCAACTTCGGCGCTGGTCTCGGTGAGAATGGCAAGAAACTCGCCTTCGTTCTTGCCGCAGAACATCAGATCAAGACGGCGAAGCGACTGCTTGAGTGCTGAAGCTGCGCTGCGTGCTACCTGCTGCGCATTCTCGCTGTTCAGGCTGCTGAATCCGCGAATCGAGATGGTAAACAGGCTCATTTCCTGCTTGTAGCGCTCTGATCGCTCGACTTCGGTTTCGAAAGAGTCGGCGAAACATTCGAACAGAAACAGTCCGGTCGATTTGTCTTTGTAGCGCCCGTCACCGCCACTGCTGGCGTTATCGACAAGTGTCAGCAGAGTTTCAAGGAAGAGGGCGGTGCTGGCCATTGGAATCGGCGGGGCTTTGTGCGCCTCGCGGCTTGAAAATACGCACAGAGCCAGACGGTTCTGGTGAAGGGTCAGGGGCAGGGCGGTAAGTTCGAGCCTGATCAATGAAGATTTGAAAGAGATCGGGCGATTGGCGCCAACCTTGCCGACTTCTTCTTCGCCAAGTGAACCGGGAAATTTGATGAAAACGGCGTTTTCGCGGTGAATGAAACGGCTGCCATTGAGCGCAGCCGGCAGTTCGCCGGCACCCGCTACCTGACGGCACTGCGTGTTTTCGAGAAGATAAAGAGCGACCGAATCACTGCCGCAAATCTCGCGAAGACGAACCAGTGCCCGGTTCAGCAGATTTTCGTCGATTGCCGGTGAATTGCGCAAAACGCTGCGCAATTCGTTGAGGTTGCGCATTTTCTGGCGTGATTCTTTCTGTTGTCGGCCGCGGATCTTGATCGGGCGTCCGCCGAGAATTACTTCACGAAAGATCAGAATGGTGTTGATCAGCACCAGGATCAGAAGGAGATTAGGAAATCTGAGACTGACATCCCAGACTGGCTGGCGGTTCCACAGGCCGATGAGCAGGACGCCCACGATGACCAGGTTGGCGAAAAGATATGAATTGAGGTTTATTCGTTTGCGGTCTTTCAACTTCTTTTCCCGTTCCGGGTGGTTGACACCCTTTGCAAGTTTGCGCCTTGACTTACTTCTGTCTACTGTACTATGCTGCAACAGGATACATTATACACAGGCTTGCCGGCAGGTGCAATTATTTGCCGCGATGTCGGGTCTGTCTCAGGAATGCTTCATCAGATGCGCACAACAGTCATGCAGAATTCGACAAAAGGCGAACCATTCGAAAGGTTTTTTTCGGAACTGGCTCTGCCGGAGCGCAGCAGTCTCGAAGGTTGTACTGGCGCGCTGGCGGCGATATGTCTGGCCGGGCTGGCTCAGCAGCCTGGCGTAACGCTCTTTGTCTGTGCTGATGCTGAACGCGCAAAAAACCTGGAAAAACAGGTGTCGACCTGGCTGGGTTCACGCAGCGGGCGGGTTATCTGTATGCTGCCCGAACGCGCATCGATTTATGACCAGACCGCTGCCGACCCGGATGTAATGTGTCGACGGCTTGCCGCTATGGCAGCTGAAATGAATAGTGGTGCGCTGGTGATTGCGCCTCTGTCTGTGGTGCTGGAACGTTTTTTCTCACCAGAACGCTGGCTCTCTGTCTGTTTCGAAATTCGTTCTGATGTCGATGTCAGTCGTGACGAGCTGATTAACCGCCTGATACAGGCTGGCTACACGCGCACCAGCGTGGTTGAAGAGCGAGGCACTTTTGCAGTACGCGGCAGTTTGCTCGACCTGTTTCCGCCGGACGCCGAGTTTCCGGCCAGGCTTGATTTCTTCGGCGACGGCCTTGAGTCGATCAAACTGTTTGTGCCGACAACACAGAGGTCGTTTGACAAGCGTGATCGGTTGACGGTGATTCCGGTGAACGAGTTTGTCGCTGATGATTCTGATATGCAGAAACTCAGCGCGCGTGTCGCCGAAGAGTTCGCCGGGCTTGACGAGCGTCGCGCCAGTCTTCTGCAGCGCCGCCACGAACATCTGCTGGCGCACCCGGATTCACGTGATTACAAAGAACTCAAACCCTTTGTCGAAAAAGGCTCAGGCTATCTGTGGGATTTCTGGAAAAACTGCCGGATCGTCGTCGAAGAGCCAGACCAGATGGCTGCGCTGTCGGACGAGGTCTATGGCGGTTTTGAAGCTCAATTTGAGCAGCTGAACGATTTGACTCCGCTGCGGCCTCCGCAATATTATTATCATCGACCGCAGGCCATCGTCGAGGGCTTGACTGAACGCGGGTTCAGTCGCTTCAGTCGTTTTGGCGAGCGTGCCGGTGGCGTTTTTGCCGATATCGAGCAGCACCCGCCACCTTCCGATTCTTCCCGCGAAACCCTGCTCAAGGAACTTCGTCAGTTGCTCGAAGCCGGCTGGGCAGTGGCCATCGTTATCGAAGATGAGCAGCGTCTGCACAACCTGCGCGGCCTGCTGGGTGAGCGCAATATTCGTATTCACTCATCCGGGCGGCCTTTTGGGGTTAAGATCGCTTCGGTTCTGTTCGTAAATGGAGCCTGTAGTCGCGGTTTTAAAGACTATCGTCGTCGTATCGCGGTTTTTGCTGAAGAAGACATCTATCTTGGCCCGGCGCGCGAAACAAAACCGCGTCGCACAACTTCTCAGCAGAATCTGCTCAGCCTTCAGCAGATGGTGCCTGGCGATATCGTAGTGCATGCTGATCACGGCGTCGCTGAATTCCGCGGTATTCAGACAATGACCGCGGCTGGTCGCACGCGTGAATATATTCTGCTGCAGTATGCCGGCACCGACAAGCTCTATGTGCCGACCGATCAGGTTCACAAGGTCACCCGTTATCTTGGCGTCGAAGGTTTCGTGCCGAAGATTCACAGCCTCAATTCAAAGGCCTGGGCCGGGCAGAAGAGCCGGGTCAGCAAGAATGTCGAAATGATCGCCCGGGAGCTGCTCGAACTCTATGCGACGCGTCTCGCCAGCAACGGCTTTGCCTTTTCGCCTGATTGTGATCTGCAGCGCCAGATGGAAGAGCGCTTTCCCTTTACCGAGACGCCCGATCAATATAAGGCGATCGTTGCCACCAAGGAAGATATGGAAAACGCAGTGCCAATGGATCGCCTGATCTGCGGCGATGTCGGTTACGGCAAAACAGAAGTTGCCATGCGGGCGGCTTTTAAGGCGGTGTGTTCGGGCAAACAGGTCGCGATTCTGGCTCCCACGACCCTGCTGGCGTTCCAGCATTATCAGACTCTGCAGAAAAGATTCGACGGTTTTCCGGTCAGCGTCGACATGGTCAGTCGCCTGCGCAAGCCGGCCGAACAGAAAGAGACGCTTAAACGATCTGCTAATGGTACTCTCGACGTTCTTGTCGGCACGCACCGCATTCTGTCGTCGGATATTTCGTTTCGCGACCTTGGCCTGCTGATTATCGATGAAGAGCAGCGCTTCGGGGTCAAGCACAAAGAAAAACTCAAACAGCTGAAAAGTCAGGTCGACGTGTTGACATTGACGGCAACGCCGATTCCGCGCACCATGCAGATGGCCATGTCGGGTATCAGACAGATCAGTGTTATCGATACGCCGCCAGTTGACCGGCGCCCGGTGCAGACTTATGTGGCGCCTTTCGACGCCGCCTGGGTCAAACGCGCGATTATCGAAGAACTGAAACGTGGCGGCCAGATTTATTACGTCTTCAATCGCGTCGAATTCATCGAACAGAAAGTGCAGTTTTTGCGCGAACTGGTTCCGGAGGCGCGCATCGCGGTTGCGCACGGCCAGATGCCGGAAGAGCGTGTCGAAAAAACCATGCTCGAATTCATTCAACGCAAGCACGATCTGTTGCTGGCTACTACTATCATCGAGTCCGGGCTCGATATTCCCAACGTCAATACATTAATCGTCGACGAAGCCGAACGACTCGGGCTGTCGCAGATGTATCAGTTGCGCGGCCGCGTCGGCCGCTCGGCCCGCCAGGCCTGGGCCTACTTCTTTTATTCGAAGGGACGCAAACTGACAAAGGAGGCGACTGAACGCCTCGAAACCATCGAAGAGCACACTGCTCTTGGTTCTGGTTTCAAGATCGCACTGCGCGATCTGCAGATTCGCGGCGCCGGCAACATTCTCGGGGAGTCGCAGAGCGGACATATCTCAAGCATAGGCTTCTCGCTCTACATGGAGCTGCTCGAAGAAGCGGTAACTCGCCTGAAGAGCGGCAAAAAGGAAATTGCCAAAGTCGACTCGGCCATCGAAATTCCGGTTACTGCTTATTTTCCGACATTTTACATTGCCGACGAAGAGACTCGGGTTGAGCTCTATTCGCGACTGGCGCGCTGCAACGACGCTGCTTTGCTCGACGAGATCCGCGATGAGTGTGAAGACCGCTTCGGCCGGCTTCCCGAAGAGGCTAAGGGACTGTTTGCGATCAGTCGATTGCGCATTCTCTCTGCCTTTGCCGGAGTTAAAAAGATTACCCGGGTCATCAATCATCTACGTTTCGAATTTGCCGCCGCGCGCCTGCCCGACATCGGCCGGCTGTTCAAGCATGGTGGCAGCGTGTTGAACCAGATTTATTTTGAGCCGAAAGACAAAAATACGATAAATTTGAGTATACTCAGAGATACTGATGAAGATGTTTTTGGCGATGCGGCAGCCCTGCTGCAGCTGCTTTGTGAAATCAGGCAGGAAGACGAGGTCAAGGAGGCCGAAGTTGGAGAGAACACTGCAGAAATTTTATGATCTTTTGCCGGAAAGCCTGCGCTCGGTTGCTGCACGCTACGATCAGCCACTCGACAGTGCAACGGCAGACTATTTGCACGACGAACTCAAGGCATATCGTAATCAGGCAGCGGCTGAAAGCCTGAAAAACGGTTGTATCGACATCGAGCTTGTCGATCGCATGGTTGTAGCTCTGAACAAGCTTCTCACAGACTTCAAACGCTTTGATGATGCAGAAAAAATGGTGATTTCTGCTGCCGTTCGTTATTTTCTCGACAGCGAAGATGCGCAGCTCGATTTTTCTGACCGTTTTGGTTTTGATGACGATCTGGCGGTGCTGAATGCCGCTCTGCTGGCCATCGGCAGAGAAGACTTGATCGTGGTACGCAGCTAGCGTTCGGGAGTGTTGAGCAGATCGACGGTCTGCTGAATCGCTTCGATGATGATGTCAAGCTGCTTTTCGTCAGGGTTGTGATTCGGCCCGTAAAGCCGCTGCAGGCGGTCGAGCATGTTCAGAATTTTTTGCGCTTTTGCCGGGTCGGTGCGCCTGTAATACTGATACGCTTCTTTCAGCGTCATTGGCGAATCGAGCGGCCCCCTGATCAATCTTACGTTTTCGATAAACCCTTTGGGATCGAACAGCACAAAATAGGTGAGCGTTCGCGCCGGGTCGCTGAAATAGTCGGTGTCTCGAAGGTCTGGTCGAGCTCGCTCGATTGCATCCTGAGCGTATTCATTCAGAGTTTTGCCGTTCTCGCCGATTCTGGTGCGACCCAGGCGCTCTATCAGCATGCGGTTAGACCGCTGATTCTTGTCGACAGCTGTTTCTGGTGGCTGTGAAAGCAGCTCTTTGAGCTTTTCGACAGAATTATCGAAGTTTTCCTGCAGATTGAGGTCAGGCAGGCTTTCATACCACTTTTGGGCGGCCTCGCGGTCGAACTGCAGAGCTTCTGAAGCTGTCTGCTTGAGGTAGTAATAGTAGTTTTCGAGACGCGCGGTATTGGCAGCCGCTCCGGCCGGCAACAGCAGAGCTAAAATGGCGGCCGTCGTCTTTTTCATCGAGTCATTCCTGTGACTGAATACCAGGTGTTGCCGTGGCGTGAAGCCAACCAGCGCATGTTCAGGTCAAAGTAGACCTCGGTATCGGGCGGTTTGATTTCCATCAGGTTGCAGGGCGTGCGCCAGACTGAAGTTCCGAGGAGGCCCCAGGCCAGTTCTGCCCGCTCGTTCAAAGTGTTGAGACAATCAGGTAGCAGGGTCGCTCCGCCAAAAAGGTTGCCATCAGGCAGACAGCAGCGGCGCCCGCATTTGCTCAGGTGGACTCCGTAGAGTTCGTGCTCGCCATCTTCGAGACCGGCAGGCGCAACCGCATCCGAGACGAAAATGATCTGGCTGTTCTCGTGCATATTACAGGTGAGCCTGAGAATCTCGGGCGCGACGTGCTCGCAGTCTCCGATCAACTCTATGCTGAGATTGCGCTGGCCCATGATGTAACTGAGCATGTTCGCCTGGCGATGATGAAAAGCCGGCATGGCGTTGAAGAGATGGGTGACATGACTGGCACCAGCTTCAAATGCCTTTTTGCTCGTCTCCCAGTCGGCGGCCGAATGACCAAGTGCAACAATAATGCCCATCTGCCGCGCCCGGCTGATGAACTCAAGTGCTCCCGGCAGTTCTGGTGCAACCGTGATGATTTTGATCAGCCCGTCTGCCGCTTTCTGCCACTTTTCGAGCAGCTCGATCGAAGGCTGCATCAGCATCTCTTCTGGATGTGAACCGCGACGCGATGGCGCCAGGAAAGGGCCTTCGAGATAAATGCCATGCATGATCGGCAGCTTTCGTCGAGTTCTGGCGACCTGTGCGATATCGGTCAGAGCTTTTATGCGTTGCTCTTCACTGCAGGTGATCAGTGTCGGAAAAACGCCGGTCATCCCGGTGATCAGCAGCTGGTCGAGCATTGCTTCTATTTTTGCGCAGTCGCCGAAGGCGAAATCCCAGCCAAAAGCACCATGAAAATGGATGTCGATGATTCCGGGCAGTTTGAAACCGTCAACGGCATATTCGATGTTGAGCTTGTCCTGTGGGTGAATGAAGGTGTCGCGAATGAGAAAGTCTGGTGTGTTGTTACTTTCGTTGTAAAGTTCTGTCATCGTCATGCTCCTCGATCCAGTCAGATAATTATATCATGCGGAAATTATAATGATTTTTTGTGACGCTGCAAACTACCAGGTGCCGCCGAATTTTTTCTGGGCGGGCGAGAGGGCGCCGGGTTCGGCCAGCGTATCGATCTGCGGTTCAACATGCTCGCTGAGAATCTTGCCAGGTCTTTTAAATGGTGTTGCAACAAAGTTCGAAATGAACTGGCCGCGATTCGTGAAGATGTTGAACCTGATCCAGCGCACCCACCAGTCTCTTTTTCGACGGCCAAGAACCGTGTGCTTATGCTCGACCACGCGCAGGGTTTTGCCGGGTGCAACCGTCAGCGGTCCCCGGTTCTCGAACCAGTTTTCGCCGAGGGCCTCTATCTGATGACCTCGCCAGGTATCTACGGTGACTCCAGTTACGATCAGTGGCCTCAGATTGTCGTCGTTATAAACGTCGAGACACTCGCGCACGCTGTAGTAGTCATATCGGAGACGGCTTACTTCGGCGCGGGCAATGAAGCGAAGCGGCAGGTCGTAGGTTTTGCCCGGTTCGGTCGCAGTGCCGGCCATGGCGATAAAGATAAAGCTGACCCATGCCATGGCACAGGCCAGCTTTTTACACAATTTCATCGGCAGATCAGCTGCCCTTTATCTTGTGGGCGAGTTCACGGCCAAGTTCACGACATTTTTCGAGGTCTTCGGCACTCGGGTTGAACTGACACTTCGCAGATGACACGACAACTTCAATACCCGCTTCCTGCAATCCGGCCTCGATGCGCTTGGTGCCTTCACCGCTCCAGCCATAGGTGCCGAATGCTGCGCCGATTTTGTTACGGAACTTGAGCCCGCGCAGCTCTTCAAGGTAGAGCGCGAGAGTCGGCACTATGCCATTGTTGAGCGTCGGACAGCCGAGAACTACCGCTTTTGACGTCAGTACATCGGTCATGACGTCGTGCATATCGGCGCCCCCGGCGTTGAACATACGATAGCTCACTCCTTCTTCGGCAAGACCGTCTGCTATAGCCCGGCCCATCGCTTCGGTGCCGCCCCAGATGGTATCGAATACGATAACAGCTGCTTCACGGTTGACGCCTTTTGACCACTCGACGTATTTTTCGACGATCTGACCGGGATTCTCACGCCAGCACAGGCCGTGTGCCGGGGCAATGATCGCCAGTTCCCAGCCAAGCTTGCTGAATTCTTCGACTTTTTTGAGAATCTGGGCAGAATACAGGGTGAGAATGCAGGCAAAATACTTTTCGGCCTCGAACCAGAGACCTTTCTGATCGACCTGGTCGACGAAGCGTTCAGGGCTGGCAAAATGCTGGCCGAAAGCGTCGGTCGAAAACAATATTTTTTCTTCGGGGCAGTAGGTGAACATGCTGTCGGGCCAGTGCAGCATCTGGGCTTCGAAGAAGCGCAGGGTGCGTTTGCCGATGCTGATGCTGTCGCCGGTTTTTACGACGTTGATGTTCTCGACCTGTGGGTGATGGCGCTTGATCGAAATCTGCCCGCCGCGGCTTGCGTAAATCTGCAGTTTCGGGTTGCGCGCGTAGATTTTGCTCAGAGCGCTTGCGTGATCGGGTTCGGCGTGGTTGATGACCAGAATGTCGAGGTCTTCGATTTTGACGAACTCTTCAATATGGCTGATCAGGTCTTCGGCGTGCGACACTCTGACGAGATCGATAAGAACTTTCTTTTCATCATCGATAAAATATGAATTGTAACTGGTGCCATGACGAATCGAAAGCTCATGTCCGTGAAAATGTTCTTTGCTCCATTCGAGGGCTCCAACCCAGTAAATATCTTTGCAAATCTGCTGTTTCAATGCATGTCTCCTTATTGTGATTATTTTATCAACAAAAATCTAGCATAAAGTTGCTTTTAGTCAAACTATTATGTACATTTAAACAGACTGGCGTTCTCAGATGTCTTATTGCCAGGTACCTGTCGTGATCTTATTGTCAGGGGAGCTGAAATGCAAATTATTCTGGCCGGACTGCTGATTCTAATCGTACTGGTCGGTCTTTATCTGATCAGCCTGTTTCCATTCATGACTTACATGAACTGCATATCTGCCAACGTCCCGATTTCAGCTGTGCAGCTGGTAGCCATGCAGCTGCGCAATGTTCCGACCAACGTTATCGTCGAGGCATACGTGCGTGTGCGCAAAGCCGGAATTCCACTCGGCCTCGATCGCCTCGAAGTTCATTACCTCTCGGGCGGAAATATGCACAAGGTCGTTCAGGCGCTCATCAGTGCCAAAAACTCGAAGATCGATCTTGATTTTGAGCGTGCTGCCGCTATCGACCTCGCCGGTCGTGATGTCGAAGATGCGGTCAAGATGTCGGTTCACCCGCGTGTTATCAAAACTCCAGATATTCACGGTATCGCCAAAGATGGTATCGAACTGATCGTAATGGCCAATATCACAGTGCGTTCAAACCTCAAAACCATGGTTGGTGGCGCCGGTGAAGATACGGTTCTCGCCAGAGTCGGTGAAGGTATTGTCTCGGCCATAGGTTCTGCGGACACTCACCAGGTGATTCTCAACAAACCCGAGATTCTCAGCCAGAAGATCATCTCGGCCGGCCTCGATGTTGGCACTGCATTCGAAATTGTCTCTCTCGATATTTCTGATATCGATGTCGGGCGCAATATCGGTGCCTATCTGAAAAATGCTCAGGCCATCGCCGATAAGAAAGTGGGCGAAGCCAAAGCCGAAGGCCGTCGGGCACTGGCCATGGCGCTTACCCAGGAAAACAAGGCTGCTGAACAGGAAGCGAAAGCCAATCTGGTTCAGGCTGAAATGAAGATTCCACATGCGATTGCCGACAGCTTCAGAAAAGGCAAAATCGTAGTTAAACGCAAAAAGAGACAGACACCGACCGACCGCAGCGGACTGGGGTTTGGCGATGACGCAGGATGAGATAAAACTTACGCGTGATCAGCTCGAAAAAATGAATCGCCTGCACCGGCGTGAACTGCGCCAGTTGAAGCATATGTCAGAAGCGCAGTTTCAGGCGTTTCGCCGCAACTTCTCGTTTGGACAGCTCGAAGACATTACTCTGGCCGAAGCGCATGCCCTGTTGACTTCGATGCTTGCGCTTAATCTGCAGCTGCTCTCTGATCTTGGCCCGATTTCCGGGCCGAGTTGTCAGAGCCATATTGACAGCTGAAGAGAATTACGCCTCGATAACCTTTTGGATTATTTTCTGAGCGGCATTAACACTCAGAAGCCACCAGGTGCCGGCATGGCAACTGGTGCAAAAGCCGGATCAGCGGCAGCAGATGCTTCAGAGGAACTCCCGGTATCCACTTTCCCGCTGCTGTCAGGCAGCGGCTTGAGAGTTGCATCTTCAGGGGCGCTTGCCGGAAGACTTTCATCGCCAGTTGGCAAAATAGCTGGTTCTGAGTGTGACGCAATGCTTTTGAACTTTTGGTTTGCCGGCAGAGCAGATGTGCCGGAGGCAGTTTTGCCATTGCCGCCGTTTTTCATCATTTCATGTGCTTTGGGCGGGGCCGGTGGCACTGCTGGCGCCGTGGTCTGGAACAATATGACGTTGTAGGCCAGGTAAACCGCCACAAGCAGCGCGCCTTCAGCCCTGATGATACGCATTCCAGTCGACATGATCGGTAATACGCCAAGGCTGACTGCTACCATCAGAGGAATATGAATGCCGAGCATGTTTGGTGAAACAGCCAGCACCTGCGTGTCGGGGGTGGCATTGAACCAGGCTATTGTCGAGGCGCAGCCAACGATGCCAAGAACATTGAAGATGTTCGAACCGACGACGTTGCCAAGCGCAATCTCAGATTGCCCTTTGCGGGCGGCGACGACCGAGGTTGCCAGTTCTGGCAGCGACGTGCCGATGGCAATGAGGGTAAGGCCGATTACTTCGTCAGAGAGTCCCAGGGTTCGGGCAATATCAACGGCTCCTCTTACCAGCACTTCAGAGCCGATAACCAGGCCTATCATGCCGGCGATCAGATAAAACACATTAGTTGTTGTCGTCGGCATTTCTTCAGGCTCTGCAGTAAATTCGTCACATTTCTCTGCGATCTCTGCTGCGATTGAGCTTTCTTTTCGACTCCAGTAGTAGCTCAGACTGGTATAAGCGATGAACAGGACGAACATGATGATGCCTTCGGCAGGGGTGATCACATTCTCAGTATACGCCATATACCACATTACAAGCGCTGTAACTATCATTATCGGAGTTTCGCGGCGAACTATCTCGCGACCGCATTGAATTGGTTTGATCAGCGAGGCGATACCGAGAATGAGTGCGGCGTTCATGATGTTCGATCCGACGACGTTACCAAGAGACAGGGCAGGGTTGCCTTTGAGCGAGGCGTTAACGCTGACCACCATTTCTGGCAGAGAGGTGCCGGCCGCAACGATGGTGAGGCCGATGACCGTCTTGCTGACGCCAAAATTCATGGCGAGGTTGGAAGCGCCTTCAACAAGTTTATCGGCAGCATACGAAAGGATGACAAAGCCTGCGACGCAGAGAATGATGCTTAAAGCCATAATACCCGTGCTCCTGTAAAGGTTCGAGGGTCATAAAACTGCAGTCATTTTAGACGGGTTTATGGGCGAACGCAATAAAAATCTGCAATGGGCCAACAAAGAGAAAACCCGCCAGAGGCGGGTCTGATACCTGAGAATGTGGGTAAGATCTGGTCTTGATCAGTCGTGAGCGTAGCAGATTTCGCTGCTTACGTTGTTCTGTGCCGGTGTGCTGGTTGTGTGTGTGTTAGCCCACCAGATCAGGTATGAGACAACATACAGAATGATGAACCATCCCCAGAAAATGCCGAATTCAGCAAGGAAAGCCGTGTCAATAACCAGTCTGCCGATAAAGAATATTTCAATCAGCAGCAGGTGAATTACTCTGAAATGAACAGTCTCACGCATGTCCCTGAAGAAGTGGAGGGTGGAGATAGAATCTGTTTCGGTGGTGATCAGGAATGATGAAGCGACAACAACGAGCAGAGTGTTGACAAGCGTCTGTAAGAATTCGGCGCTGATAATACTGCCCAAACTGAGGTTCAGGTGAATGGCTGACGGCAGGGTGCCGCTGGCGAAACCTTTCCAGAGAACGAACAGAAGAAACGGGAAGACCAGAAACCACAGTGTGTTTTCGATTGTGGTCAGGAGGCTGCCTGAGTAATTGTGTGAGCTGTGTCCGCTTATCAGGTCGCTTACCACCAGATTGCAGGTTTTCTGCAGACGGGCAGCCGGTTTTGCTGTGATGTCGCTGAAGAAATCTTCTATTACCGCTCCCTGAGTTTCGGTTTTGGCCAACTCGCCCGTTTGCTTTGCCTTCGCTTCTTTGCTGCCTTCGCGTTCCCTTTTTTCGAGTTCGCCGATAAGGGTTGTAGCATGCTTGGTAAATAGTTCATGGCCACACATAGAGGCTATTTCCAGAAAGTTTTTGCCGCTGTCGTCTATCTGGTGCGGGTTAGCCTGGTTGCACAACAGCAGAGCAGCGCATTTGAAGTGCCCCTTTATGGCTGTCATGTGCAGGGCCGTCAATCCGATATTGTTGCGGGCACGCAGGTTGGCTCCGCCAGTGATAAGGACTTCTACGGCTCTGGTATATCCTCTTCTGGCGGCTAAGTGCAGAGGAGTGTCACCATCTTTATTGGTTGCTTCACATCTGGCTCCGGCTGCAAGCAATCTGGCCATAATAGCGAAAGCATTGTGCCTGGCTGCGATGTGAAGAGGAGTTTCCTGTTTAGTGGTTCGCTGGTCGAGGCTGATGCCGGTCAATACAAACAGTGCTACGGCTGCTTCGTTTTTGCTGCGGCAGGCTTCGTGCAGAGGAGTCCAGCCGAAGTCGTCGGCATTGTCTGCTCTGGCCCCTCGTCTGAGCAGTTCAGCAATAGTTTCGCCATCAGCACTTCTGGCGGCGTGATGCAGCAGGGTTTCATCATGTGAATTCTGTTCGAACAGAAGTTCTGGCTCCTGTTCGAGGTAGAATCTTACGAGACTCGTGTCAGAGCCTGTTATTGCTCCAGATAACTTGTCCCACATTTTGCCCTCCCATGATCTGCTGTTGCAGATTCTTATAGACTTATCAGATCTTTCCCCGCGAATCGGATTTGCATATAAGCAAATACCGTGCCACGGATTAAAGGTGTGTTGGGCCGCGGTTCGACCTTGCAGTAGACGGCGTTTGCCAGAATTTCAGCAGCAGTTTGCTGAGCCTTCTGCAGCCAGAGGTTTTGTGTGTGGCGTATAAGAGGCTGTAGGCATGTTTCCCTCCTGGGTGCGTAAGATAGAACAGAGCTTATGGTCTGAACACTTGTTTTCTGTAATCTTAAGCCAGGTAAACCGGGAAAAACCGCAAAACTTCCAACTGTGCCAGAGCACTGTCAGAAGCTCGAACTCGGTCTGAACACCAGAATCGTGTCATTGGGCCTTTGGTTGCCACGCAACGATTCTTTGCGTTGTTTTTTCTCTCACCTCTCTTAACTTAATTATACTCGTTTACCGCCATCCCGCAATTGATATTTCAAAAGCCCTGAACAAAGGGCTTTAATGGTATGGAAAATCTTGCAGACCCAGTTGTTCTTGAATTGCGACTGTGAAAAATTATATTTAAGATAGATGGCCCGTAAAATGTCTGCAACAGGGGTTCAGAGGAGGTGAAGTCTGATGAAGGCAGGAATATGCTTTACCGGAACCGGTCCTGTATTATTTCTGACAACCTATTCATCCTTTACGGATGATGAATTGCTGAAGAAGTTCGATGCCAAGGGCATCAAGAAGTTTATCGTTTACGAAGTGTCGCTCGATACGGTCAAGGAAAAATACGGCAATCACTTTAACGTAATCATGGGCGACCTCAGACAGGAAAGCGATCTGCGCGTTCTCGACTATGACGGCCATCATGTATTCTACCAGTTTTCGCTCAAAGAACTTGGCGAACCGATCATTCATGAAACTGTCAGTGCCTGACATTGCCTGAAGCATCTGATCGAATCCACCCGGAATCTCCGGGTTTTTTTATGTCTGTCAGCCGCATCTGGACGATTTCTAAAAAAATCCAGAAAAAAGTAAAAAAACCACCGCAACTTTTTGGCGGATTGTTGATTTAACCAGTTGGATACGATCAGAAATTTCAGGAGGAACCGAAATGAAAAGCTCAATTTTCGATGTGCTCACGGTAGTGACGGTAATGCTTGTTCTGGTCTTATTTTCAGGCACAGTGAATCCGGTGATGGCGCAAAATGCCTACGGACGCCAGGACCTCACTTTCGAAAACGATTCGGGAAATGGTAACGGTCACGATCAGGGCAAGTCCGGCCGTCGTGCTGGTCATAGCGATAATATGCCGGGGCAGCGCAACGGGCATCGCAAAGATGTCGTAGATCAGACTGCCGGCGATACCGGTTCCGGCGAAGGTGTATCAGAGCCGCCAACAGGCGCCGGGCAGCAGGGATTTCAGAGACGAGGTTTCAGAAAGCCGCCGATGCGTGGTTTCGGCCCTGGCCAGAATAATAATGGCGAGCAGGGCAATAATGAATGCGGTCAGCAGTATCACAGAAGGCCGTTCATGCGTCGTCAGCCCATGCCTTTTGCCGGCCGTGGCAGATGTCAGCCTGACTCTTTCAAACCTGGCAACAATGGTTTTCAGCAGAATAATCCCGGTCAGGGAGCAAAGGGCGATAACGGAAAGCATTTAGGCTGGAGAAACCGGGGTCCTCAGAGAGATAATGCGAACATCAACGGCCAGCCAAAGCCGAACAACGAAGGTAACGGCGCTGGTAATGCCATGGAAAAAGGCAATAATGGCCTGCATCTTGGCTGGAGAAACAATGGCAATCAGGGCAGGGGGGCAGTTGACAGTGGTCGTATAAAGCAGGGAAATGGCAACAATGGCATTGGCAATGCCAAAAAGAGCGGAAAAAAATGACATGGCGCCGGGCGGCCACGAACGGGCACAGCGGCCGGCCGGCCCCTTTCCGACCAGCCTGCGTGAAATTGAAAAGATCAGGCATATGAGCAAGATGAATGTTGAAACGTCATGGTTCGATACTGTATCTTGGCAGAGTCTGCACGAGCAGCAGGTTGCTGAACAGAAGCCGGGTTATTTTGATGAGGTAAAGTTTGGAAAACGATCTCGAGAGACTGCCGGACGAAGAACTGATGCTTCGCTTTCAAAAGGGAGACGAGGTGGGGTTCAGAGTTCTGGTCGACCGCTACCGGCAGCGCATATTCGCGTTTACCTGGCGGTTTCTCAGGGGCAGTCAGGAGTCGGAGGACATCGCGCAGGAGGTCTTCGTGAAAGTTTATTTTGCGCGTGAGACCTGGCGGCCGGCGGCGAAGTTTTCGACCTGGGTATACGTGATTACGCGAAATACCTGTCTGCAGGCGCTCAAGAAGATGGGGCCGCGTCTGTCGGTAGACTCGCGGCAGGCTGAAGATGGTCGTGAGTTGATTGAAACGCTGGCTGACCGCAAGGCGCCAGAGCCTTCCGGGCACGTGCTGGCCGAAGAGAAAAGTCGTCGTATTGCTGATGCGCTCGACCGGCTGCCGGAATCGCAGAAAATGGCGATTATTCTGCGCCGCTATGACCAGCTGAGCTACGAAGAGATCGCCGAGGTCATGAATTGCTCGGTTCAGTCGGTAAAATCGCTGCTTTTCCGGGGGCATGTGGCTCTGAAGGAGTATTTGAAGGAATACTTCGCAGATGGCGTGTAAACAGCCAAAGAGGCAGGAATGTTATGAAGTGTAATGAAGTAAAAGAGCTGTTGATCGAATATCTTGACGAAAGTCTCGATGCGAATCGCCGCCAGGCGGTTGAAGAGCATCTGTGCGCCTGCGCCGGCTGTCGTGAGGAATGCGACAATCTGCTGGCCTCCTGCGCAATGCTGGCTGATTACCAGGCCCCTGCTGTCAGCGACCAGTTCACCCGTCAGGTGCTGCAGAAGGTGCATGAGCGTAGCCAGGAGCAGCCGGCAGCAGGCCTTTTCGACCGTCTGGTTGCATTTATATCTTTCAGAAGCCTGCCGGCCCTGGCCTCGCTGGCTTTGCTGGCGGGGCTCGGCTATTTTGTGCTGGGCAATCGCGCCGTTGATGTAAACAATGAAGGGCTGTCTGGGTCACAGAAATTCGAAATTGTCAGAGACCTCAAGGATGAAGATATCATTCGCGATCTCGAAATTTACGAAAACGCTGATATGCTCGAAAATCTCGACCTTCTGGTTGATCTTGAAGCCGTCGAGAATTACGAGGCGGAAAAATAATTATGAAAAGCAGCCTGTTTCGGAACCTGTGTGCTTTAATGCTTTGTCTGGCGGCTTTGCTGGCCGCTGGCGACGTTGCTGCGCAGAATGCTTCCGAGGCCAGGGTGATCAGAAAACTCAGTTACGAAGAGAAACTCGCACGCTGGAACAGCATGTCGGAAGAGCAGAGAGAAGCTATTCGACAGAAAGCGCGCTCGATCAGCGAGAAAAAGTTCAAGCAGCTCGAAAATAATTTCGAGCGGGTCAGCAACTTCGAACCGGCTGAGCAGCAGCGGGTAAAGCAGAACTTTGGCCGGATCAGGCAGTTCAAACCGCAGCAGCAGCAAAAGCTGCGCCAGCGGTTTCAGCAGTTTCAACGGTTGCCGGAAGAGCGCCGGCAGCAGTTCCGGCGTCAGTTCATTCCAAATTTTCAGCCGCGACCAGAGCTTATGCCGCAGCATCGCCCGGGTCAGGCCCAGCCGCCACAGAATCGCCCGAATCAGTTGCAGAATCAGCAGCATAGACCTGGCTTAATGCCAGGAGTATTTCCTGACGCACAAAACCGGCAGCCGCATGACAAGAAGCCCGCCTGGGGTGAACGCCAACAGCAACCTGATCGCCAACCCGGCCCTGGCAATCGACCATCGCAGCACCAGGAGCGCCCGCAGCGGCCGGATCGGCAGCCTGGTGAGCAGCCCGGTTCATGGCAACAGCAAGGCCCATGGCAGCAACAAGGCCCATGGCGGCAGCCTGGTCATCCTCAGGAATTCAAGCCCGGGAATGGCTCGGATCAGGGCAAATCTCCAGAGTTCAGGCCTCCAGGCTTCAGACCACCCGGATTCAAATCTCATGGTATGCCGCCCGATGCTGAAATGCGCGAATTCAGGCGTGGAATGATGGGCGATAAAGACCGGGATAAGCAGGGCCCCGATCAGCAGAAACGCTGGCAGGAGATTGACCGGTTTCGCGAAGGCGTCGGTCCTGGCCAAAATGGCCCCAGGCGGCCTCGCCCGCCAGGATTTCCAGGACATCGCCGCTTTCCGCCGCCGGGTCGAGACAGTGAGCCCGGTCAGCAGAAGCCTGAAAATTTACCTGATGGCGAAGTGCAGCGACCAGACCGATCTCTCCCGCCAGAAGGCATGCGCGATGAGGGAAAAAAGCCATGGCCCGGCCCCGGGCCTCGCCAGTTTAAACGGCCTGACCCGCCTTCAGGCCAGCCCGGCGGCAAACCGCAGGGCTCTGAAAATCGGCCGCCAGCACCTGTCTTTAAAAACAGGCCTCCGGTAAAAGCTCCGGCCGGCAACCCTCAACCTAAGGGCCCTAAGTCCAACCAAGGCCAGGCGCCCAATCAGTGGCCGGCGCCATCCCCCCCGCGCCAACCCTGACTGTTTTTACAAACTGTGTTCTGTTGTTAATCAGGGTTTCTGGTAAGGTCGCAAATTGCGACCTCAAAAATCTCTCTGGTAAGGTCACAATTTGTGACCTTACGCTAGTGGTCTGTCACATAAGAGTTCAAGAATTAAATCT
>JAKJFO010000150.1:0-9583 GCA_022704885.1 Candidatus Rifleibacteriota bacterium
CAACAACAGCGGCTATAATAACGGCAACAATAATCATGGACATCCTGGCTATAACCCCGGCAACAACAACCATGGCAATAACGGTGGCTACAATCCCGGCAATAACAACCATGGTCATCCTGGCTACAATCCTGGCAACAACCACGGTCACCCTGGTCATCCGCCGGTAATGATCCCAGAGCTTCCTCAGGCTCACCGCGCAGTAACTCGCGCCTTCAGAACCGTCGAAAATTCATACTTCCCGATTTTCATGAGCAAAGAAGACAGAATGAAGATGGGCCGCGCCATTGGCATGCTGAGCCGTGAACTCGAAAGCATGGTTCGCTACGTTGGCCCCAGATATCGCGACGAGATCCGCAACGTTGCCCGCATCGTCGAGAACGCCAAGTTCGCCATGTTCTCAGAAAACGATGTTCGCGCCGCCTACAGAAAGATTCAGAGAGCCGAAGGCCTCTACAACCGCATAGCTGACAATATTTTCAGAAGATAATGTAAACCTCCCTCCTCCCCTCTGGCTGACAAACAGCCGCAACTCCCGGCAGTCTCACGGACTGCCGGGTTTTTGCATATGCGAGATTACCGAATCGGAGTTACTTTGCTGTTTCTATAGCTTCGGCAAAGTCGTCGACCAGTTCGTGTTGAAGATAATACACCTCGATGGCCTTTTCTTTGCCCTTAAGCAACAGACGACCAACCGAAATGAGCTGCCAGTCAGAACCAAGACTGTTTTTTATTTTCTCGCAGAGAACAATCGGTTTTTTAACCTCACGTGTCATCGCCTCAAGCCTGGCCGCCGTGTTCACGGCGTCGCCGATGATCGTATAATCGGTTTTCACATGCGAACCCATGTTGCCTTCGATGACCATTCCCTGTGCCAGGCCGAAGCCACAGTGCAGAAATCGCATCGGACTCTCTTCGCCAGCTTCTTCCCGCTGCTCGCGCAAAGCATTCAATATGAAAATGCAGGCCCGCATCGCGTTATCGGCAAGTTCCGGGGCAAAATAGGCCATCACACAATCACCGATGAACTTGGTGACCTCACCACCAAGATCTGAAATGATCTTGCTGGCAATCTCAAGAAAACGATTGAGCATTGCCGCCGTGTCTTCGACATCGAGAATCTCGCTCACCGTCGAAAAATTAACCAGATCGGCAAAAAGAATGATTTTTTCGACCTTGCGCGGTGGCATGGTGAGAGGATTCAACCCCTGATTGATGATCTGCAGCACCGCCGGCTGCGTATAGCGCCCAATTATCTGATGCGATTCAAGTATCGACTGCAAAAGAATTCGAACTGGGCGGTTCAGCTCTTCAACGCTGGTATCGAGATTGATATACTTCATCGACCAGTCCGGAAACATGCGCTCAATATTGCCGGCTTCCATTTTCAGGCACAGCACATCCTTATGCCGCATGTCTTTGCGAATCTGCGCAAACAAGCGCTCGATCTTTCCGTCATCACCCTCGATCGTCTGAAAAAACAGCCCGCAAAAATACAGCAGAACTCCGGTAATCTGATTTTCGCGATTACGAACATAGCAATGGTCACTGATAGCCTGCACTTCGCGGTCAGACATCGCCTGGCACGGCCTGCTGATATAGGTGATCCGCTTCATCGAATCGACACTCCCAAAAGTTGTATTTCTCACTGCCTTCATTCTATCGCAAAACACAACTGTTGCCAACTGACCTTACAATCGACAGGTAATTACCGTTAAGAAGCAGGCCTGGATCCTGCGACTACTTGCAGAATGACGCTTTTAATCTGTGTCATCTGCGGATAATCTTCTGTCTCAGTCGGTTTCTTTTATCAGATTGTGGAAACGGCCATACCAGTAGGCGAGCAGATAGCCGACTGGTGCGATGCGGGTCTGGTCGTCGGCGCCGGTGATCATCGAGCGCGGTGGTTCCTGCCAGATGAAAATGTGCGGGGCGCGCTGATCGATCGGAATCAGCCCGACGCTCTGCCGCCCGCAACGGCCGAAACGATCGGGCCACAGCGAATGGCGCATGCTGCCGCTATGGTCGTAGCATCGGTTGGTCTGGTCTTCCGGATAAAGCTGCAGAGTGCGGCGGGCCGCGACAACCAGCGGATCGTCATATTTCCGCCCGGTATGTGCAGCTTCGATCAGGTTGTACATGCTGTTGCCCTCATCGGCGATCGGTTCGAGCGCACGCGGCAGAATAGCCAGTGCGGCCTGGCGGATACGGTGGTCGGCCGGCTGCTCGAGTATGCCCATCAGCGCAAAAAAACCGAGATTGCAGCCAACGTAAGAACGCATGGTGTCAGAAAATTCATCGAGGTTAGAGGCCGCAAAGCTGCGCAGCCGTTTCGCCCGGTTTTCAAGTTTCATTGCGGCCTTTTCGGCATTGAAAGATCGCAGAGTTGCAGCATGCGCTTCGAGCTTTTCGGCAATGGCGGCAAACACTTTAAAACTGTCGGGTTCGCGCATGAATGCAAGTGCCTTCATCAGCTTAAAAGTGATCTGACGCGCCTTGCATGCAACGGCAACATCGGTCAGCGGTTCAAACCAGAGCGCAAGTGACTCGGGAACACCGGCACGCATCGCCATAATCTGCACGAATACCCGACCGACCGCCACGAAAATACCGTTCAAGCGGTTTTCGACAATCGCCAGATTTCGGCCCATAAACACGTCTTCAAGCAGCTTTGCCGTCTCTGAAGCGACAATATGCAACTCGCGCCGGTCGAGCAGTTCGCCTTCGAGCCAGGCTGTCAACTCATCATCTTCACTGATATTGCAGGCCGTCTGTAACATCAGCAGTGCCCGAAGCGCTTCACCACCGCGCACTGCCGGCGGCCTGAAACGTGCCACGATTCTCGCCAGCCGCTCAGAATAAGGAAGCGCCTGTGCAAAGACATTGGCCGGAAAATCATCGACCTTCGCCCATTCTTCCGGATTGATGCGGTCCTGATAGGCATATTCGGGGTTCAGATTGAACGTTGAAGGCTCCAGACCGTTGATATTCGCCTTGAGAGCCAGATTGTTGTTCATCAGGTTATGTGCAGCGGTCGCGATCATCGAGCTGACTTCGGCACGCAGATCCGCATCGCGAATATAATCCCAGGCCAGGCCACAGCCCATGAAAATGCCGGTATACTGGTCACGCGAAGTATCCGCCTTGAAGCAGAGATGGCTGTAACTGCCGACACCCGGCACGACGTCGCGCCCATCACCAAGTTCTTCGCGTGTACCGAAAGCCCGCCCGATAAAGCCCTGCCGCCCGGCCATGTCGTGCAGCTGCACAAATGCGCGCAGACACTTTTCGATGTTAGCGATGGCTTCTTCGTCTTTGCTGACCCGATAACGGAACACCTGCGAAGCAATGTAGGCTCCGGTCCAGATCGTCGAATCGCCGGCCGAACGGTAGCGCATTTGCTCGCCTGCACCGATCGGCTGCAGGTTGACGACCAGCCCGCGCGGCATGTGCTCAGCCGCGATCAGCCGGTCGAACTTCGCCGCCTTTCCCGCCAGCTCACCGGCCGAAACAGTATAAGCACCGGCAAAAACAAGCACCAGAAACAAGATCCTCGATCTCATATTCATAATATTCCTCTTCGCCGTAAAAGCTGTACGAAGCATACCGCAAAGCCAGCCATCTTACAATCTGACACTCTTTTGAAGATTTATCCGCAGATTAAAGAATTATCGCAGATTACTAAGAAGTTTTTTGAGCTTTTTTAAACTTATTCCTAAGCCATAGGCGCATGTTACTAATGCTCCGCGCTTATTCTGCTGACTTCTGCCGACTTTTCCGGACTTTTTCTGCGCCTCAGCGGCTCTGCGTGAGCTTATTTCTTCTCGCGGCCTGCTCTAATCTCCTGGTCTTCGTCTCCCCAATCGGTGTAATCTGCGCAAACTGCGGATGGTCTTCTCTTGCTTCTCTTCTGATTTTCATCTTTGCGGCTCTGTGTCTTTGTGCGAAAATCATTTCGACATATGCCTGCTTGTATTTTTGAACGGGAATGTGATAGTGAACTTATATTTATACAGATTCAGAGGATCGCGAATCAGGAAAGGGGCCTCGACAATGCGCATTCTACATACATCAGACTGGCATCTCGGGCGTTCGCTCATGCTTCTCAAGAGACAGGATGAGCTGACGGCGTTTCTCGACTGGCTGCTAAAGACGATCGAAGAGCGCAATGTCGATGGGCTGATCGTAGCTGGCGACATTTTTGACAATACCACCCCGCCAACTGCAGCCCAGGAGCTGTATTACAACTTTCTCGGCCGCGCCGCCAGAACCTGCTGCAACAACGTTGTCATCGTTGCCGGCAACCATGACTCGCCAACCCTGCTCGACGCTCCGGCGCAGATTCTCAAAGCCATCAACGTGCATGTAGTTGGCACCCCGGGCAAGTCACCTGAAAATGCAGTTATAATTTTACAAAACCGCGCCGGCGAAGCAAAAGGTCTGGTGTGCGCCGTGCCCTATCTGCGCGACCGCGACATTCGCCGGGTGGTGCCTGGCGAAACCGTCGAAGACAAGGCGGCCGCACTGTTAAAGGGTATGCAACAACATTATGCCGACGTCTGTGCGGCAGCTGAACGCCTGCGCCAGCAACTCGGCGACCTGCCGCTCATCGCCACCGGTCACCTCTTCACTGCCGGCGGCCATACCGTCGAAGGCGATGGGGTCAGAGAACTCTACGTCGGCACCATCGCACATGTCGGCAGCGAAATCTTCCCGGCCGGCATAGATTACGTGGCGCTCGGGCACCTGCACGCCCCGCAGAAGGTCGGTGGACACGAGCACATTCGCTATTCTGGTGCACCGATAGCGATGAATTTCTGTGAAGCAAAGCAGCAGAAAAAGGTTTTTCTGATCGAATTCACCGGCCGCAAACCGCAGATAGAGGAAATCGCCGTGCCCTGCTTTCAGCCGCTCGAGAAAATCTGCGGCGATCTCGCCAAACTGACCGACCGCATCGGCCAGCTTGTCGAAGAAAACAGCAGCGCCTGGCTCGAAATCGAATATACCGGCGAAATGATCGTAGCGAATCTTGACGAACAGATCAACGCGGCCATTGCCGGGTCTGCACTCAAGGTCACCCGCATCATCAACCGCAACAGCTCGCAGTTGCGCCTGACTGCCGACGATACGCCGCAATCGCTTGAAGGAATGAGCGAAGAGGATGTTTTCGATTATTGCCTCAAAGCCCGCGATGTTCCTGAAGGGCAGCACGCTGAGCTGAAGCAGGCCTACCAGGAAATAATCAGTTCCATCGTCGAAAACGACGCTGACGTCGAATAGGAGGCCACCATGAAGATACTCGAACTGCGTTTCAAGAACCTCAATTCCTTGCAGGGCGAATGGAAAATCAATTTCATGGCACCCGAATACCTTGCTGACGGTATTTTTGCGATGACCGGGCCGACCGGCGCCGGCAAATCAACAATTCTCGATGCGATATGTCTTGCTCTCTACGGCCGGACTCCGCGCCTCAAAACCATCAGCCAGAGTACAAACGAAATCATGTCGCGTCAGACCGGCGAATGCTTTGCCGAAGTGCTCTTTGCTTGCCAGAGTGGCCGTTACCGCTGCCACTGGAGCCAACACCGCGCCCGCCGCAACTCTGAAGGCAATCTTGCCGATTCTTCGCACGAGATTTCTGATGCAGAAAGCGGCAAGGTGCTAGAATCGCAAAAGAAAAAGGTTCTCACACTGGTCGAAGACAAAACCGGCATGAATTTCGAACGCTTCACCCGTTCGGTTTTGCTGGCACAGGGTGACTTTGCCGTGTTCCTGCAGTCGAACGCAAGCGAACGCGCACCTATTCTTGAACAGATCACCGGCACCGACATTTACAGCAAGATCTCGGCAAAGGTTTTCGAACGCCACAGCGAAGAGAACAACAAACTCGAACAGCTCAACGCAGCGGTTTCCGGCATTACTTTCATGAGCGAAGAAGAGGAAAACCAGACCAGCGAACTTCTCGCTGAAAATCAAAACAGCAGCAGCCAGCTGGCTGCCAGCAACGCCGAGAATAACAGAGCTCTACAGTGGCTGACCACCATCGACTCACTGCGTCAGGAAACCGAAAAACTTAACGGCGAAGCAGCTGCTGCCGATCAACAGATAGAGGCATTCCAGGAAACCCGCGGCAGACTCAAACGGGCCGAGCAGGCGGCAGAACTAGACGGTGACTATGCTGCGCTGACCATCACCCGGCAGCAGCAGAAATCTGAGCAAGACCAGCTGAAAACTTGCGAAAAAGGTCTCCCCGGGCTCGAAAAAGCTCTTAGCGAAACCGCCGACCAGCTGAAAAACTGCGAGCTGGCTGCTGCCGCCAGCAAGGCTGCCAGACAGGCAGAAGCGCCGCTGCTGCTGCAGACGCGAGCCCTGGATCTCAGGGCCGATCAACTTCAGAAATCGGTCAAAGAATCTGAAGGCGAAATCAAAAAGATCGAAAAACATCTTACTGCGAATCGCGAGAACCTTGCCGCTGCCGAAAAAATCAGCAGCGCCGCCCAGGCTGAACTGACTGCCATAAACGACTGGCTTTCAGCCAATGCCGGCGACGAAAAGCTGATCAGCGAATTTTCGGCGATTTCTGCGCAGGTAACCAGTCTCGACGCCTTTTTAACCGATCTGGCAGCAGCTGAAAGTGCTGTTAAAGAAGCTGAAAAGCTGACTAAAAAGCTGACCAGAAACTGCCAGACCCACGAAAAAGAGCTGCAGGCAGCAAATAAGCAATACGAAGACGCAAAGATAGAGACCGCAAAAATCGCAGAAAAGCTGCAGAAGCTTCTCGAAGGGCTTCAGCTCAGCGAATACGTCGCCAGGCGCGAAGCTCTGCTCGAAAAAAAGTTCCTGCTCGAAAAAATCGCCAACCTCGAAGAAGAGCGGCAACAGCTGCAGGACGGTCACCCCTGCCCGCTCTGCGGCGCGACCGAGCACCCCTATGCCGCCGGCAATGTTCCCGCCGTCAAAGAATCTGACAAAGAAATCAAACGGCTTGCCAAACTTATAAAAAGCGCAGAAGCCCTCGAAACACAGTTCAGAGAGCTGCGCGAAAGCGAAGTTGCGCTGATGCAGAAACGCAGCGAAGCTGAGGGCAGGCTTACCATCGCTGCACACGAAAAGGCCTCACACGAAAAGACGGTCGGCCAGCTGACAAAAGACCTCGAAAAAGCCATAAAAAAGGTCGAAATTGCGAAAGCAGGAGTTGTCAAAAATCTTGGCGAATATGGTATTACCGAGCTTCCCGAGGGTAATGCCGAAGGAATTCTGAGCGCTCTGCGCGGGCGCCTCACCAGGTGGCAGCAGCAGCAGAACAGCCGCAGTGAAATCGAAAACCGGCTGCACAGGCTGAGTGCCGAGCTGCAGAATTTTGCCGGAATCAGCAAAACTCTCGAAGAATCAGTTGTCGCGAAGAAAGCTGAGCTGACGGAACGGCAGAAGAACCATGAGCAGCTGCTGGCCGAACGCAGGCAACTTTACGGCGAAAAAACTCCAGACGCCGAGGAAACGCGGCTGGAAAGCCAGCTCGCCCTTGCCGAAAAAGCGGAGAAACAGGCGCGCGAGCAGCATGAGCAGACCGGCAGCAGACTCAATGAGCTCAGGTCACAGATCAGGACTCTTGCAGAAAACATCAACAGAAGAACCAGGGAGCTGGAAAACCTCGAAAAGGGCTTCTTGTTGAACCTTTCCCGCAAAGGCTTCGCTGACGAAAACGACTTTGCTGCTTGTCGCATACCGCTCGAACAACGTCAGACGCTCAAAAATCAGGCTGATGAACTTGACCGCAGAAAAACCGAAATCGCCGCCCGCAAGTCTGACCGCGAAAAGGCGCTGGCTGATGAACTCGCGAAAAAAGTAACCGAAAAAGGCCTCGACGAGCTCAAACAGGCCCAATTAGAGCTTGAAGCTGCGTTGAAATCTCTTGGCGAAGAAATTGGCGCCCTGCGCCAGAAGCTGCTTGACAACCGCAAGGCGAAAGAGCTGATCAAGAGCAAGAAAGCTGCCATCGATGCGCAGCGCAGAGAATGCCAGAAATGGAAGCTTCTCAACGACCTGATCGGCTCAAAAGATGGCAACAAATACCGCAAATTCGTTCAGGGCATAACTTTTGAGATGCTGGTTGCGCTCGCCAACGCGCAGCTGCACGAAATGACCGACCGCTACATTCTGCTGCACGACCGCGAAAACCCGCTTGAGCTCAAGGTAATCGACACCTGGCAGGCCGGCAAAATCCGCTCGACCCAGAATCTCTCAGGCGGCGAAAGCTTCATCGTCAGCCTGGCTCTCGCTCTCGGCCTGTCAAAAATGGCCAGCAAAAAGGTGCGCATCGACTCACTCTTTCTCGACGAAGGCTTCGGCACCCTCGACGAAAACGCTCTCGAAACCGCCCTCGAAACCCTGGCCGGCCTGCAGCAGACCGGCAAGCTGATCGGCATCATCTCACACGTTCCCTCATTGAAAGAGCGCATCGCCACCCAGATCAACGTAATACCCGTCGCCGCCGGCCGCAGCCGCATCGAAGGCCCCGGCATCAGTGCAGTCTGAATTTATCTGTCAAATGAGTCGATCAGATCGTAAACTTCGTCTTGCGAGGTCGCTTTTACGAAGCATTCGATCATTTTTTTCTCTCGTAACATGCGGGAAAGGGTTGCCAGAAACTTCAGATGGGAAGAGCCATAAGGAACGAGTATCGTAAAAAACACATTAGCCGGCATGCAATCAGCAGATTCAAAGTCAATGCCATGACGCGAAATAAATACAGCGACAACCAGGTCTTTTACGGCATGGCACCGGGTATGAGGAATGGCGATACGTTTCCCGAAGCCTGTAGACCCCAGCCTCTCTCTTTCAAACAAAGCTTGTGCAACTTCCACAGCCTGATCTTTTTTATCAAAGCAACCGGTATTGGCAATCAAGCTCGCCATGGCAACAATACTTTGAACTTTGCCAGGTGCTTCAAAATCAAGAAAGATCAATTCTTTCTTAAACGCGTCGACCAGCTTCATTTGATAAATATTGTGGTCAGAATACCGGCGTTGCTGATGTCTTCTTCTTCGAGAGTTCTGACCTCATGACCGAAGCAGCGTGTCATGCCGCTGTTGAATACACCGATAAAGACCCGGTCACCAACTGCTGCTGCGCGGTTGTTGGCAAAATTAGCAAAAACACCCGAAAACCAGGCACCACTGTCATTGTAGTTTATATCCTGCGAAACCTGGTGACCGTCTGATTTTTTGTATGTTGTCAGATTGCGGCAGACCACCCGATAGGTGTTTGGCAGTATAGCCAGGCCTCGTCGGGAGACGATCTGGCCGCTGATTCCAAACAAAGGCGTTGATTCTGGATAAGGATTTTCAGGTACAAGTGAAACGAGAAAGTTATTCATGTCGGCACGATCAACGTCATAACCCCGCTCAAGGGTCTCGTAACCTGGCGCAGTTGCCCGCACAAGAATGTAAGAGTACCTTGGCAGACTGAGAACTTTCGGAAAGCTCGACTTCTGCCAGCTGCGTGTAGCGAAGTCATACAATTCCAGTTGTGCACCACCGACATCACAGTTGATAACGACCGTCGCCGCCGATAACGCACTTCC
>JAKJFO010000150.1:9593-9967 GCA_022704885.1 Candidatus Rifleibacteriota bacterium
ATTACCAATATAGCCATAACCAATACAGCTCTCATAACAAACCTCCTTTTAAGCAGAATTACATTGCACTCTATAGCTTGAATCAATCAGCTCTCACCTTTTCATTCTCTGCTGATGGTAACGCTGAACGGCAGTTTGCCACGGCTGTTGAAGCATCTGATGATTTTTGTCAGCTGCGCTGGTTCTATACCGGCAATCATTTCTTCAACAGTGCGCCTGGTAAGCATTTTTTCTTTATTCGCGTTCTTGCGCCAGCCCTCCACAACTTCCGCAGGCGCATGCAGCAGATATGTAACCAGCCCCGGCCATTGCTGCAACCACTCGGCGTGGGCAGCAAATGTTCCCTCGATTCTTAGCAGAAATGGTCTGATGAA
>JAKJFO010000151.1:0-9561 GCA_022704885.1 Candidatus Rifleibacteriota bacterium
GATCAGAAGGCGCCACAGGGTCAGGCACCCGCCGTCGAATCGGCAGATGTTAAGCCCGCTGAAGTAAAAAACGACGGTGGCGCGACCAAAATCAGCCTGCCGGGCGGCATCAAAATTGAGACCGGCGAAGGCGGCGCCAAGGTTGATATGCCCGGCATCAGCATCGATTCTAGCGAATCCGGGGCAAAAGTCAGTCTGCCGGGCGTTACTGTCGATGCTGAAGGCGACAAGGCAAAGGTCAGCCTGCCTGGCGTAACCGTTGATGCCAGCGGCGATGCTGCCAATGTCGATGTGGGTGGCCTCAAAATCAACAAAGATGGTGATCAGAGCTCTATCAGCATCGGCGACATGAAGATCGACGTTAACGGCGATGACGCCAGCATTGACGTGCCCGATGTCGATGCGGCAGTAAAAGAAGCTGAAAAAGCGGCCGAAGAAGCCGAAAAGGCTGCTGAAGCAGCCGAAAAAGCCGCTGAACAGGCTGCTGAAGAAGCAGCAAAGGCTCTCGAAGAAGCCGGCGCTAACGAAGGCGAAGAATAATGCAGATCAGGCCATTCGAGCTCGAGCGCTACTTTGCCCGACACGAATTTTCGGCAAAATATCTGCTTGGCTCGAGTGACCCCGAAGCAATGAGCATCGCTGACCTGCTCGCATTCGAGCCGGGCAGCGAAGAGGCGCTCAAACAGGTCTGGCTGGGCTATACCGAAAGTCTGGGTGACCCGGCGTTGCGCCGCGATATCGCTGCGCTTTATGAGTCGGTGACGCCTGAGCAGATTTTGCTGTTCACCGGTGCCGAAGAGCCGATTTTTGCTTTCATGCACGCGGTTTTCCAGCCCGGTGACCATTTTGTCGTGCATTTTCCCGGCTATCAGTCGCATTATTCAGTGGCTGAATCGCGCGGCATTGAGGTTTCATACTGGCATGGCGACCCGGTTCACAACTGGGCGCCCGATCCTGCCGAATTGCCAAAGCTGATCAAGCACAATACCCGCGCGATTCTGATCTGTACGCCGCACAACCCGACCGGTTACCTGTTCGAGCGCGAGTCATGGAACCGGGTCATCGAGATTGCACGCCAGCGCGGGCTTTATCTGTTCTGTGACGAGGTTTATCGCGGCAGCGAACACAACGTTGCCGACCGCCTGCCGCAGATGGCCGACCATTACGAAAAGGGCATTTCGCTGAACTGCCTGAGCAAAAACTGCGGACTGGCTGGCTTGCGCACCGGCTGGATCGCAACGAAAGATCGCCAGGTGTATGATCAGCTGGCGACTTTCAAAGACTACCTGACCATCTGTAACTGTGCTCCCGGCGAATATCTCGCCGGCATCGCAGTACGCAATATCGACAAAATCTTCGAAATGCAGAGACAGCGCCTGGTGCGTCACCTCGAACTGCTGGCGGCCTTCTTTACACGGCACGAAACCCGTTTCAGCTGGCAGCGCCCGCGCGCCGGCACCGTAACTTTTCCCGGCTGGCTTGGCGGCAGTGCTCTTGAACTCTGCGATCGGCTGGTGGCAGAAGCTGGCATCATGCTGATTCCCGGCACATTTTTTGACATGCCCGGCGAATATCTGCGTTTTGGTTACGGCCGGGCCAACTTCGCTGAAGTTCTCGAACGCTTTGAAAACTGGCTGAACCGCTCGTGTTGACTTTTTAAACGGCCAAAACTATGCTGTTTTTATGAGTGAATATAAATTTGACAAGCAGATTTCCGGTGATTTCTTCATTCTGAGGTTTGAGGGGTATTTCAACGAACAGGCCGGGCGGGCGGTACGGCAGACGATGCGCGAAAGCCTGGGCGAGAGTGCCCGCAACCTTGTGCTTAATCTGGAAAAAGCCAGCGTGATCAACAGCCCCGGGATAACCCAGATTCTCGAACTCGTCGAAGACTTTACCTACGAACGCAAGGGGCAGGTCGCTTTCGTCGGCGTATCGCAGCTCTACCAGGAAGTCTTTCAGGTCGTCGGCCTGACCAGCATGGCGACTATGTGCAATGACGAGAAGACGGCAATGGCACAGATTTCTGCGTCTGTGTGAGCGGATTTGAACAGGAAAAAAATTCTGACTGTCTGTATCTGCTTCTGGGTAGCAGTTCTGGCTTTGGCTGCTAATTTCAGGCTGGCCGGCTATGACCTGATGACCCGCAGGCCGTTTATTCATGCAGACAACAACATGCCGTTGCCTGTTACCCGCCCTGTCAGTTCATCGGCAAAGTCGCATTCCACAGCGATTCTGAAGCAATGGCAGGAATGGCGTGGCCGGCCCAGTGGCTGGACCACGAGTGACAAAGCCGAGTTTTTCAGAAATAATTGCCAGCATATCATAGAATCAGGCCGCGCCCGGCTTGAAGCCACACAGAACGCTGGTTCTCAGCTCTAGTTCAGGAGTTCGTTTTACAGGAGGATTCTGTTATGAGGCACTTGTTGCCGGCCTTTTTTTTGTTTTTTTTGCTGGTTGCGACTGTCTGTGGTGCTACTGATTATCTGGCTGAAGGCAGACAACTCGAAACACAGGGCAACAACCTGGCTGCTCTCGATATTTATTTCAAGGGCATTGCCGAATCTCCCGGCGAAGAACTCTATCTGGCCGCCGGCCGACTGCTCGGCAAAATCAAGCAGTATGACCGCGGTAACAAAACGATCGATGAGGCTCTGACCAGGTTTCCCGACAGCGAACAGCTGCTTAAAATGAGCATACTCTTCAAATCAAGGCTGGGCCGCGATGATGAAGCAAAAACTCTGGCGCGTAAACTCAAAAAAGATGCTGTACCGGCAGCTGGTTCATCTTCAGCTGCAAAAACTTCGGTAGCGCCGGTAAATATTGCTGATTTCAGCCCTCTGCCGGTCGAACAGCAGGCGACAGCAGCAGCTGAGATAATAATTGAACTGCAGAAGGTCGATCACGAAGAAATTGCGGCTTATGAAGCCGGCCTCAAGAAGTTGATATATACCTGCCCGACCTCGGTTTATGCGCCTGAAGCCTGCTGGAAACTGGCAAATCTCTATATATTCGCTTCGGATTTTGCTGATTATCAGAATGCAGTCCTTTATCTCGAAAAAATAATCACTGATTATCCAGCTTCAGGCCTTGTTGAAGGCTGTTTTACCCGACTCAAAAGTCTCGCCGAAAAAACTGGTAATGACGAGCTGTTGCTCAAAACATCAGCTGCCGCTCAGAGTTTTAAAATGTGGAGCGAAGAGAATCTCAATTTCTGGAAATGTCATGAAGCCTGCGCCATGATCAGACTGGCACGGCGCGACGAAGGCATGCAGAAGCTGCAGCAGGTGCTGCAAAATCGCGACACTACGCCCCGCTCGGCTGAATATGCCGAATTTCTCATCGGCAATTTGTGAGGAGGCCGGCCATGAAGTTTAATCCGATGAATTTAAAGTTCAGGGTTCTTGTTTTATGTTTGTGGTTGGCTGTCTGCCCCACCGCCTGGGAACTGAACCAGCTGCATGCTGACGATGAAGACCGGGTAACCAGAGAATTGAACGAAGAAATCCTTCCTACTCTAGAAATAGAAGAGCTTTCGGAAGCAATAGGCGAAGACGAGATCGGCATTTATCCTGGCGAATATCTGGCTGATCAGCTGCGCGTGCTTGGGCGCGAGAAGTATGAAATTGTCAGTCGCTATATCGCGCTTCTTCCCAGTGAAATGAGCGCAATATTCGGCGGTCTCGACGCCAAAGGTGGCGGTCTCGAAATTCTCAGCCTTTATATGGCAATGAGTTTTGCATTTAACATCGAGGCCGGTAAGCCTGGTATTCATTCAGATATTGCTGCTGTTGGTTCGTTTAAAGCAGCTACCTATGACAGATATGATTTTTACAAGGGCATAGCCGACAAGGCTGCCAGATTTCTGGTGGGCGGCTGGTTGTATCGTAAAAGCCAGCTGACACAGAAGCTGGGCTATTGTACCAAAGACTTTGTCCAGATCTGGAAAGATATGGACGGTCTGGTCACAGCCATGGCCAGATATGCAGCCGTAAAGCCTTTTAAGATTACTGACGATACCGTCGACCTGGCTGTCGAGCTGTTTAAAAAGGCCGGTAGCGGCAAAACCATGAAGATTCTGAAGGGCGTTGGTGACGTAATGGGTTTTGTCGACCTGGCTTTCAGCTCTTATAATTTTGCCACAAACGAGGAATGGACCTTTCTTTTTCAGGATGGTGTAATGACTTTTCAGCAGATCAAGGCGTCAGTCGATCTTGCCGCTGCTATACTCGGCCTCGCCTGCTTTTCGATGGGGCCGGTCGCGGCTGTGGTCATGCTGCTGGTATCACTGATCATGATTGGCATCGATCTTTACGCATCTTATCTTAAGGAATGGGGCATTAAATTCATCGACTGCCGCGAGGTTCTTGCCGAAAACGATCCATCGTTCAGTCCTCTGATCGGTCATATCGATGAAAAGGGGTCTGGCAGTTTCGCTCAGCGGGTTTATACCGCGATTAAGTCGCAGCGGGCATCCATACCTGAATCCGATTATACCGATGATGCGAAAAAGCAGTTTGAAGGTCTCGAAAAAGCAGCTGCCAGCAGATATCTGATTTGTCGGCATTACAATGCCTACAAGCTGGTTGATATTGATCCGACCAATCTCAAGGTGTTTGCCGATAAATGGAAAACCAAGGCTGATGCACAGTCTGACTGGTGGTGGTGGCCGCAGTTCAACCCGTTTAACACCAGGCATGAAGCAGCTGAAAAGCAGTATTTCAGCGAAATGTATTACGGCAGTCAGCGCATTGGCGATAATGACGCAAAATGGTGTTACATGAACTATGATTTTTTTCTGATCAAGCTGTTCGAGAATGTTTTGCACAACTTCGAAACCAGCGCCGCCGACCTGGAAAAAATCAAGAATAATCCTGTGGTCAGGCTGGTTCAGAACCGAATCCAGGTGGCACCATTTCACTATTTTCCAATGCTGCTGAATTTGATGGGCTTTATTGATGCTGGTTTTAATCTTGATACCGTCGATAATTTCATTTATCTCTGCACATATTCACTCGATGTTGACATGGCTGTCACCACCATTCGTGAAAGCGGCTATTTTTTGACCTATATCAAGGCCATGCGCGAGCAGTATTCCCGATTCGAGAATGGAATTTCTCAACAGCAGGAAAATCACTTTGGCCTGAAAACAGAGAACGCTGACTATATTGCAGGTGCTGCGGTGCTTAAAGATATCGTTTTCACTCGCATCGATGACCCTGAAAAGGAATTGACCGAAGAAGATTACAAAAAAATCAAGCGACTGTTGAACCTCAAAAAGCCGGCTTCTGACAAAATGACCTATCAAGGGCTGGTCGAAAAGAACCGCGATAGACTGAATTCAATTCTGCGCCTGCTGCCGTTGAAGGCACTGAGTGTGTCCGCCAAAATCGTCCTGTTAAAGGTGCTTCTCAAGCAGTATTACGTCAGACGAGCCTACTTAACCGCCTGTGAAACCAGATATGGCAATATTCTGCGTCAGCTCAGCCAGCCTGATCCATTCACCGTTGAAGATATCGAAGGTCTGGCGCCGGCTCCACCGGCCTCTCAATATCCGCTGGGTAAAGAATATCTGAACGGCGTCGTCAGCGTTAAAGACAAGGAAGAAAATGGCCAGCTGATCGAATTTGACTTTTCTGCCGGCGGCAGCTTCTGGAGCCCCGATAAAGACCTGATGCTGGTGTTTAACAATAATATCAGTCGGATACGTGATTACATGAACATGATCAATCAATCTCTCGATTATGCGCAGATGGCGCTTAATGTCGTTCCTGGTCATGGTTCGAGCCGTCCACTCTCTCTTGAACAGATTAATCGCAAATGTGCCGATATCATGCGCGCAATGCGCCAGATTACCGTTAAAATCGAGAATTCTCCGGCAACCGAACTCGAAGTGGCGTTCAGCAGTGATAATGCTGGTATTTATCTGATGCTCGATAAAAACGCCTACCCGCACTTTGACGTAACCGACGGTGAGCCGCCAAGAGTGTTTACAACACAGGATCTTGCTTATTCTATCGGTCGACCTGGCCCGACCGACCCGATTGTAGATACAGCTGTGCCTGATTTCTATGCCTGGATGCTTGGTGAACCGCCGGTGCGCATGGGCACCACAGTAATTGAAAACAGGTGAGCCGTTTCAGGGTGTCGCCAGCCAGGGCTTGTATGGCTCGTTGCAGCGGCTGGTGAAATGCGCCGCAATCGATACGGTGCGGTCGGCGGTATCGAGATTTGAATCGACGCTCAGAGACATCGCCAGATCGAGTCGCTTGAAGCGGCCATCTTCGAGCACGGCAGCAAATACGCAGTTGTCGATATGACCGGCTGCTATTCGTTTTGTCAGCGGTTCGCTGCCCGAAAGTTCCTTTCTGAGAATGGCCTTCTCGGCGGCGCTGTATTCGTATTCGACGCGCACCACTTCGTCTCGCGAATACATCTGAAAACAGAAGCGATTCGGCGTCTCTTCGGTGCTCAACTCGACCTTGCGCAGTCGCCTGACATCTTCGCGCAGGCTGTGTTCGACCGCGTCGAGCAGCGTCTGCAGTTCGAGCATGCGCGTGCCTTTTTCGATCTGATACCCGGAGCTTCTGAACACGCGCGAAAAGGTCATGTATACCAGCATGGCGATGAAGAACGCCACCATCAGCTCAATCAGTGTAAATGCCCGTCGATTCATGTCAGATGCGCGTCTGGTATTTTATCGTCTTGAACGAGATATGACGCCTTTCGTAAGATTTCGGCACCGGCCAGCTGACCGTGACTTCAATGACAAAAAGCCGCTCCTGCTCTTCGGCATTCGCCGCATCATAAACTGCCACCCGGCTTGTCATTTCATCAAAATCGCGATTTTCAAAGTCGATGCGCCCGGCCAGCGCCGCGAATTCAGGGTCGGCGAGCAACGCCATATCTGCGCCCATTTCAAGGCATTTCTGGTGGCATTCTTCGTAGGGAAGCAGCATGAGTCGGTCGAGCAGTGAGCGGGCCGCCAGCGCCGCCAGCTGGTGTTTGCCCATCGAATAAACCTGAACGTTGGTGCTGGTGATCGACAACAGCATGGGAATCACCGCCAGCGAAATGACCATGACGGTGATGATCAGCTCTATCAGCGACATGGCACTGCGCTTATTCAACAACATAATCATACCCCTCAAGATTGTCTTCAATTACGGTTGCCAGCGGTGGTTTGGTTGTAGCCATTTCGGGCGGGTAACTGAACAGCGGCAGTTCATCTCTGAATTCTGTGGTCAGACGATCGAGATATGGTGTCGAAAGCGCGAGTGCGCCTGCGAACAGAACCTTGCCCGGGTTGGCGTAGGTCAGCATCTGCTCAGGTCCTTCCAGCTCTTTCAGCGAAACGAGATGAACGCCGATCTGAACGTTGTCGGTAAGCTTGATCTGGTCGCCGCTGAGGCTGACGAAAGTCAGAATGTCTTCGGGTTTGAGTGAGCGCAGGTAATCGAGATAATCGCGGGTCAGCATCATCTGCACCGGCGGCAGTGACGATGGCGCGAGACCGCGCGAAATGTTGCCCAGCGTTATTTTGCCGTTTACCAGCACTATGCCGCCTCTGATGTCAGTTTCCGGCGGCAGATCTTCGAGAGTTAGATCGCCGTCAACCGCTACTACACCGTTTATCCAGAGTTTGCCGTCGGCCAGCCCGACCTCTTCTTTGAATTCTTCCTGGTCGCGATAAACCCTGGTAATGCGGCCGATAACGCTGCTTTCGACCCGTTCGAGATCGCTTTTGAGTGCGGCAGAATGCAGGTCAAAAAACCACTGGCCGGCAAAGCGGTCGAGGGGCTCGGTCAAAGTTACGCCATCGCTGCCGTGAAAGTCGCTGAAAGTGAAGACTTTCGGCGTATTATCGGCTGCCAGATTGGCTGGGGCATTCTGGTGGTCAAAGTCCTGGCCGGTTTCGGCCGGGTTTCCTGACATGGTGCGCGACATATAATTGCGATAACTGCCAGATTCAATTTCAAAATTGAATTTATCGCCATAGGAAGACTCGCCTGGCGGTGGCAGATACGAAGGTTCTGAAGTGTAGCGCAGTTTGGTGTTCAGGTAAGCACTCGGAAAATCGAAGATCGAGAGCACAAAAAAGCGATTGAATACTCTGCCGAAAACGTTGCGCACATTGCGCGGGTACGGGATTCTGGCCACAATGGCACCGGCTTCGAAGCTTGCCCCGAGAATTCTGATGCCGCTGCTCAGGCTCAAAGCCTCGCGACTGGTATCGTATTTTCTGAAGCCGGGGTCGCTTTCAAGCACGTAACGCAGTTCTTTATACCAGGGGCCGTTCTCATCAGCCAGTTCCCGGCAGAATCCTACCAGGCGCAGATTCGCTCTGGTGTTTCTGATTCGCAATGGTATCGACAGAGTCTTGTTCTGTATATTACCGCGCAGAGTGTTGACTGAAGCATGTTCAATCGAACGCCCGGTGGTTTCGACCGGCTTGAAATGCTCGACGTTGACCTGCCAGAGATCGGAAAGTTCACCTTCGCCAGGCTGAATTTCGCCAGCCAGATTGAGAATGATGTTCTGGTCCGACTTGCCGAGGTAGACATAGCCCTCTTTCTCGTTGTCACTGTTGATCTGGTCATGAGGTTTTATAGACATACCCAGACATAATGGCAGCCTGGGAGGCCCGCCCGAAGTGCTTATGCTGCTGCCTTTTTCGATCGGAATTATATTTATACGATCATTCAAACCCTGTTTTTCACGTTGTTCGAGGTGTATGCGGTCAGCAAAAAAAGCGAACTGCCGCAGCACCGGGGTCAGCGTAAAGACTGTTTTGAAAGGCACTTTTACCGTGAGTTTATAGTTGCGCCCGAGAAAGGTAACCTCGTTGGTTATGCACAACCGGCCGCGTTTTTCGCGCGGCCGGTCGCCGGGGTATGTAACCATGGCAGGGTATTTGAGCGGTTCTACCTGTTCAAAAAACATTTCGCTGCTTTTGATGCTGATCTGCTGTTCTTCGAAAAGCTCGCTGAGCGTCTGCCCCGGCACGTAACTGAAACCGGGGGTTCCGCCTTCTGTTGCCGAGATGAAACTGTTGATGAGAGCTTCGTCTTTGTCTCTTATTCTGACTCTGATCTGCGAAATCATGTCGCCATAAAAGGCTTCGAGGGCGTATAGCGCCGTCTGTTTCTGGTCAGCCAGCGAAACCAGCCGGGCGCGTCCGCCAGAATAACGGCTGATGCTGAAAATCAGCAGAATGAGCAGGCTCATCAGGCCGACTGCCAGCAGATACACACTACCGCTTTTGTGCTGGCTCTTATTTATCATCGGCTAACAGTTCGACCAGTTCAGACTGACTCTGTGAGCTTTGCGTGCCTGACTGCCTGACTCTGGCTCTGAATTTTTCGCCATGTCTGACTTTGGGCAGTGTGATCAGCACAGGTTCGCTTTTGCCGGTCGCTTTGACCTGAATACCTGAACTCATGACTTTTTCGACCCGGCCGCTGATTATGCTTTCGCCGGGCCTGGCCCGGCTTTCGCTTGCCGGCAGTTGCGGCAGCAGGGGCGCAAGTATCAACAGCCATATCAGGCCGGCGGTCAGGC
>JAKJFO010000151.1:9575-9876 GCA_022704885.1 Candidatus Rifleibacteriota bacterium
TGAACAGACTTTCGTCTTCGACCGGCACGGGTTTGTCAGCTGTTTTAACCTGACTGCGCAGTTTTTTGATGTTTTCGAGCGAATAGGCCGGGGCATTGGCCTCTTTCTGCTTTTCTTTGTTGAGGCGATCGTTGAGATTTTCGATCAGGCTGACGAGTGTCAGGTTGCGATCGTCCGATCGATTGAGAAAGGCTTCTGCCAGCCGTGAGAACATGTGTTCGAGCGCAGATTTTCTGCTGCCCTTTTCGTTGCGGCTGTTTTTAAAAACCTGGTAAAGAATTTCGTTATCAATATTTGACGC
>JAKJFO010000152.1:0-263 GCA_022704885.1 Candidatus Rifleibacteriota bacterium
ACCACATAGCCAAACCGATAGAAGTCAGTAATCTGTTCAACACTTTATCACGCTGGATCAGCCCCAGAGAGCAAACTGCCCAGCCCATACCAGAAGCGCTTCAGGTAAAGCCGACAGAAAAGTTCATCAAACTTGCCGGTATAGAAACAGAACGAGCCATTGCCAGTCTTTTGAACAATACAGAGCTATATATGCGTCTGCTGACTGGCTTTTACCACAGTTATGAGAACTTCGCCGAAAAATATCAGGCCTGTGGCAACCTC
>JAKJFO010000152.1:273-9798 GCA_022704885.1 Candidatus Rifleibacteriota bacterium
GCAACGCGTTACGCACATTCATTGAAAAGCGGCGCCGGCAACATTGGCGCGACAGCGGTGCAAAAGCTTGCCGAAAAACTTGAGCAATCATGCAGAAGCAGCATCGAGAAGGCGCAGCAGACTGAATTGATCGAAAGCGTCGCCAGAGTGATAGACCTCGCCCGCAAAGAAATCGCCAGGTTGCTGCCAGAGTCGACAGGCATCGCTGATACGCCGCCCTGTGAAGGCAGGGCCGGGTATCAGGAGATCTTGCAGAAGCTTCAGGAGCTGCTCTCCGACAACGACTCAGAAGTAATCAATCTGATCGAGCAAAACGAAAAAGTTCTCAGAACAGCTATGCCTGGCAAATTCTCCGCACTGGAAGAAGCAATTCGCAGCTACGATTTTGAAGAAGCCCTTCGCCTGCTTGAGCAGGGATAGAGCAGCCGGTCTCACCACTTACAGTTATCAAAGCAAGGGAGTGAACAACATATGAAAAGTCGCAATTTTCCAGGGCTTTCATTGACCTGGAAACTGTATATTCCCTTCGTGTTTCTTTTTATCCTGTTCATCGGGCTTGGTTTTTTTTCGCTGCGACTCATTTATCAGCTCGAAACGATTACCAGCAGCCGGCAGAGCGAAATCGCAGGGTTTTCCAAACTTAATGACCTGCACAGATTATTGGCTGATCAGCGCTCACTGCTTGCCAGCCTTGTTCTCAGTCGTAATCGTGAAGATCTTTTGAAAGCAGAAAAGATGCTGGCAATCAACCGGCATGAATTCATCACAACCTCAAGTGATTACGAAAGACTTAACTTTTCTGCAGAGAGCAGTCAGCTTTACTATTCATTTGAAGCACAGGCAGAGAATTATCTGCTTGAAATAGACGTTATGGTTAAACAGGCAATCAGCGGCGAAATGGATGAGGCACAGGAACATATGAGAACCGCTGCATCGTCGGCATTTCGCCAGGTAATGGACTCACTGACCCTGTTGCGAAAGGCCAACGAACGCCAGGCCAGAAGTGCACATGAAAAATCAGCTCTGGTCTATTATCAGGGTAAGATAGTGCTGCTGATAGCAATTATTATTGTAAGCATCGGCACCATCATGATTGCCAGATTCATGCGTTTCAGCATTTTCGTGCCGATACTCAACCTTACAAGAGCCATTACCACCCTGGCTTCATCTGACCTGAATGTCGAAATACCAGAACAAAACCGAAATGATGAACTAGGCAAAATGGCACACGCGGTAAAAGAACTGCAGAAAACAGCACGGGCGCAGCAGCAGAATTCATGGGTCAGATCGCAGCTGCAACAGATCAGCCAGGAGATTCAGCAGTCCGAAGAAATCAACGAGTTCGCGGCAACTCTGCTGCAAAAACTGGCACCGGCATTGAATGCCCAGGTCGCAGCGTTTTATGCGCTCGATCCGCACGACAAAGCATTCAAGCTGTCGGCCGGTTACGGTCTGTTGCCAGACCCGCAGCTTCCGGCGACCTTTCGTAAAAGCGAGGGGCTGATCGGCCAATGCGCTGTCGACAAAACCATAAAGGTTGTTTCCGGAATCCAGAATGGCAATCTTTCTATTGCATCAGGCGTTGCCGCGGGAATTCCGGCACAACTCGTCATAGCTCCCGTTATCGCGCCTTACGAAGAGGTTCTCGCCGTCATCGAATTCGCAGCCATCAACCCGCTCGAACAACAACAGCACGAACTTCTCGCCGAAATACTGCCACTGCTGGCCCTGAATCTGCAGATAATCGAGCGCAATCAGCACACGCGAACGCTGCTGCAGGAGAGTCAAAACCAGACGATTGAGCTGGCTGATCAGGCCAGACAGATTTTTGCCAGCCAGAAAGAGATTCAGGATCAGCGCGACCAGCTGCTGAACACCAACTCTGAGCTCGCACAAAAGAGTGGCGAGCTCGAATCAACTCTGCAGCGTCTTGAAGAAGCCACCCGGGTCAAAAACGTCTTTCTTGCCAATATGTCGCACGAGATACGCACGCCGATGAACGCGGTCATCGGAATGTCACATCTCTGTCTCAAGACTGAACTCACCGACAAGCAGAAAGATTACATCGAAAAAATACAACAGGCAGGTTTCTCGCTGCTGGAAATTATCAACAACATCCTCGATTTTTCGAAACTTGGCGATGGCAATATGAAGGTGCGTAACAGCATGTTCAATATCGCCGAACTTCTCAGCAAGCAAAGCAGCGAATTTTCAATGAAGGCACGCAACAAAGGCCTTGATTTTACGACTCAGATAGACAAGGAGCTGCCGCTGACTCTTTATGGCGACCAGAGCAGAATCGGGCAGATACTCCATCAACTGCTCGCCAATGCGGTAAAATTTACAGAAAAAGGTCAGATCAGGCTCTACGTCAGTGCTGCCGACCGTAATCCTGAAAAAGTCAAACTGCGCTTTGAAGTGCATGACACCGGCATTGGTCTGAGTGAAACTCAGCTTGCCCAGATGTTTCAGCCATTTCGACAGATCGATGATTCATCGACGCGACAGTTTTCGGGCACCGGCATTGGCCTCGCTCTGTCGAAGCGGCTTGCCGAAATGCTCGGTGGCAACATCGACGTCACTTCCAAACCCGGCAAGGGAAGCACTTTCAGTTTCGAAGTCTGGTGCCAGATTGCCGAAGCCAGTTCTCCCAAAACCATGACCGTCTCGATCGAAGGTCTGCATGTACTCGTGGTCGATGACAGTTCGGTCGATCGCCAGATTCTCAAGGAACAACTCGATTCGGCCGGGATGCGGGTGGAAGTCTGCGGCAACGGCGCCGAAGCACTCAACGCGATAAAAAGAGTCGACGCCAGTGATCCATTCAAGATTGTCTTCATGGACTGGCGTCTGCCAGGCGGTGATGGTGTCGAGATCATTAAGCAGATCGAGAGTATGCCGACAAAGTCGCCGAAGCCGGCAATCATCATGGTAACCGCTTTCGAAATCGAAGATGTCAGAGATCAGGCCGAGCTTGCCGGAGTTCAGGCATTTTTGCCCAAACCGGTCACGCCATCGAATCTCTGGGCATCTCTCGCCAAAGCTTTTGGCTCACCTGTTCCCGTCCATGCTTACGACAACAGGACTGGCGACCCCGCAAAGACTTTGCGCGGCATGCGCGTCATGCTGGTAGAAGACAACGACCTCAATCAGCAGATCGCAAGCGAACTGCTGCAGTCGGTTGGCATAACGGTCACTGTCGTCGGCAATGGCAGGATGGCGCTTGAACTGCTCAGATCGGCGCCCGATCCATTGCCATACGATCTGATACTGATGGATATTCAGATGCCGGTAATGGACGGGCACCAGGCAACACTTGAACTCAGAAAAGATCCACGCTTCAAAACCATACCGATAATCGCCCTCACCGCGCATGCTCTCGAAGAAGAAAAGGCTCTCTGCTTCGAAGAAGGCATGAATGGGCACATCAGCAAGCCGATCGACCCTCTGCTGCTCTTCAGACTTCTTGCCAACTGGCACCCGCAGGACACAAAACCGGAAAAAGCAGAAGCAGACGACAAGCCACTGCTCGACAGAAAATCAGGGTTGCGTCGGGTTGCCGGCAACCAGCGTCTTTACGACAACCTGCTGCAAAAATTCTGTGAAGGGCAGGCCGATGCAATCAGCACAATACGTAAGGCTCAGCGTGAAAATGACAGGAATACGGCTCAGAGAGTATCTCATACACTGAAAGGGATTGCCGGCAATATCGGCGCTCTGGCCCTGCAAAGCGCTGCGTCAGCCCTTGAGCAGGCAATCAAAAAAGAAGCTGCGCCGGCTGAGACAGAAAGGCTGCTTGTCAGCTGCGAAGAAGTTTTTGCAAAAACAGTCGGCGAAATTCAGAGTAGAGAAACAGCGGTTGAGCCCGGCAAAAGCGAAACACCGACGCAACCACAGGCAGAATTATCCCCCGCCGATGCGACCAGCAGCGGACGTCTGCTCAAACATCTGCATCACCTGCTGTCGCAAAGTGATGGCGAGTCAGAAGATTACCTGACCACACATGAAACTACGCTGAAAAAACTTCTTGGCCAGGAAGTCATCGACAAATTGCGGGCAGCGCTGAGCCGTTTTGACTTTGACGAAGCGCTCACACAGCTTCAAACCGCAGCGACAGCCAGGCTGATAAAGTTTTAGCGCGACCAGTTCAGAGTGGTGGAAGATTCTTGCGCAACACGACCTGATTGCCGTTGCCAAGATAAGCCAGTTCGTCAAAATTCAGGCGGGCCAGCATTATGCCACGACCGTTCGCGGCCAGCAGATTTTCGGGATCATTGGGGTCTGGCACTTCCTTCCAGTTGAACCCCTCGCCTTCATCGGTAATCGTCCACTCGCAACACTCCCCATCCATCTGAAATTGTATCAGAACGCTGCGATCGCAATAAGGCTGCTCGTTCATACGTTGTTTAACCAGATTTGGCCAGACTTCAGAGCTGCTTTCGAGCGCCTCGCTTTTTTCATGATAGGTGATCCCGAGATTGCCGTGCTCGATAGCATTCATAATGATTTCGAGCAGACCCAGATGAACGTTCAGCCGCTCTGACGGTGGAATTCTACCCTCAGTTTCCTGCATCAGACGATCGACGACGCGGCTCACTATGGTCGGCTGATTTCCCAGCTGCAGAGTAAGTTCGCGATGCAGAATCATGCCAAATACCTGCCGCTCGACCGAACGCGTGGCAAAAACATCCTGATATTTTTTGAGATTGGCGACGACATCCTGCGGCAGCACCGGCTTGACCAGAAAATCATTGGCACGCAGACGCAGGGCCTTCAAAGTATATTCGGCCGTTCCGAATGCCGTGGTCATGACGACTATCGCGTCATTCGACTGTTTACGTATTTTCTCGAGCATTTGCAGGCCGTCCATTACCGGCATCGAAATATCTGAAAAAACCAGATCAGGCTTGAAGCTTTCAAAGGCCTTAAGGCCATCGGCACCATTCGCTGCATCTTCGACCTCGTAGCCTTCGTCACGCACCAGAGTCGTCATGAACTGGCGCGAAGCTTCGTCGTCCTCTACAATCAATACTCTCATTTTACGCTCAGTCTGACTCATCTGCATCACCCCCTGACGCTAGTTGTAACATGCGCTCTATGATTCCTTCAATCTTTTTCACCAATACGTCAGGCGAAAAAGGCTTGCCAACGAACATCAGCTCCTCTGTCTGTGATAAATGGCTGACTTCATCAAACATACTCTCGGGCACGATGATCAACAGTGGCACTTTTTGCCAGCCAACGCTGGCACGAACCATAGCGATCAATTTGCTGCAGTCATCGGTAACTGGTTGCCAGTCGACGATCAACAGCTGGACCGGAGTTTCGCTGGTCAGAAATTGCTGCAGCGCTGCGATATCGACAAAAGCTTCGATGCGATGCAGTCCGATACTGCGCAGAGTATCGCGTATGGTAAAAAGCAGCATCTGATTGTTCTCGACAATCACTGTTCTCAGGTGGCCATAATCTCTTTCACCTGTCTTTGCCCGCGCATCGGCAGCAAAATCAAGAACGATCGTAGTACCGGTGACTTCGTCTGAGGTAAAACTCACGACGCCGCCCATGGCTTCAGCCATGAGACGGGCAGAATAACCACCCAGACCGGTTCCTCCCATTTTGCCATGTGATACGAATTTCTGTAAAAACCGGTCTCGGATCTCAGAAGGAATCATGCCGGCGTTGTTGAGAGTGATGCGCAGCTGTGGCCGATCGAAAAAGGTCACCTTGACCAGACCCTTGTCGGGGCTTGCTTCAACCGAGTTTTTGATGAGATTGGCCAGCATTGAATAGCACAGAGTTTCGTCGCCATCAAGGTAAAAACTGGCATCAGCGGCAGCTTTTTCGCCATCGATAAAAATCTGAAGTTTAACTGATTTTGCATTGATCAGCCCCGAGAGCTCGAACCCGATCTGAGCTACAGTTCTGACCAGTTCGACCGGAACCGGCCGAAAGCGATAAGTGCCTGATTCGATTTTATAGATATCCATCGAACGGTTGATCATGTCGAGCATTTTTATTCCAGATTTTTCGAGCATGCGCACGCTGTCGATGACGTCTGCTGGCAGATCGGCACGATTCTTGAGCAAAGCGGGAATACCGATAAATGCGGTAAGCGGCGTTTTAAGATCATGGCGCATGATGCGGTCAACCTGCTCACGCAGTCTGACATTCTCACTGAGAACACTGTTCTGCTTTTCCAGGTCTTTGAGAGCCTGCTGTAAAGCCAGATGCGTCGCGACCCTGGCCAGCACTATTGCCGGCACTACCGGTTTGGTGATGTAATCGACGGCACCCGCATCGAACCCTCTCTCTTCGTCGGCAGCGTCTTCAAGGGCTGTGACGAATATCACCGGCACGTTTCTGGTATTTGTACGTCTTTTTAATTCACGGCAGACTTCGTAACCATCGATGCCGGGCATCATAACATCGAGAAGAATCAGATCGGGCGGCTCCTGGCAATCTGCCAGAGCCAGGGCCTTGTCACCCGATGTCGCAATCTTCGTGCGATAACGCGAGCCCAGAATACCACGCAAAACCTGAATGTTATCAACGATATCATCGACGATCAGAATCGTCTTTCTGTCATCTGAATCCTTCACTTTCACTCCCGGCATAACTCTGGCAATCGCAAACCATGCACATGATAACACAGCCAGAAGATCACAACAATATAGCCAAAATGGCTCAGCGGTTCTGCCTGGTTGACATTTTCCTCAATAGTTCTTATAAAATAATACTGTTGAACAATGTCAGCTGTATGGACAGTTCGCACCAGGCAAAGTAGTACAGCTGTAGAATCTGCAATATTTATGGTTGTTCAGGAACATTCTATGGCCGCTGACAGCATCGAATACGATTCATTTTATGCCAACCTGCTGCGAAACCTTCCCGGCATGGTCTATCGCTGTACGAACCAGATCGATTATCGTATGCAATTCATCAGTGAAGGTTGCCATGAACTCACCGGATATACCAGTGACGAGCTGACCAACAGTAAAGTTATCGCCTATGGCGATCTGATACATCCTGACGACAGAGATAAGGTCTGGCAGACCATTCAGGCGGCGATCGGCCGGCACAGCTCGTTCGTCATGGAATACCGCATCATCAACCGCAATGGCGAAACCCGCTGGGTCTGGGAAAAAGGCAGCGCCGCGCTTTCCGGCAACGACAAGGTTCTCGACGGTTTCATTCTCGATGTAACCAGCCGTATTTACAGCGAAAGCCGACAGCGTATGGAACATAAAATGGAATCGGTCGCCAGGCTGGCCGGCGGTATCGCTCATGATTTCAACAACCAGCTCGGCGTTATCATCGGCTATGCTGAAATGCTTCTCGAAAAAAGTCGCACTGAATCGGAGTTGAGCGATGGTCTCAATGAGATCCTGGCGGCCGGAAAAAAATCGCGCGAGGTTACCAGGCAGCTGCTTTCATTCGCCCGCCAGCAAAACATCAGACCAATCACTGTCGAACTCAACCAGGTGGTCGATAAAATCTTACCGAACCTCCGCCAGCTTCTCGGCAATGACATAGATCTTGCCTGGCACCCGCACACAGACCTGTGGCCGGTAGAGATCGACCCCGAACAGATCATTCAGATTCTCATCAGCCTGTGTTCGAATGCACGCGAAGCCGCTAACGGCAAAGGCAAGGTTATCATCGAAACCGCCAATGTCGTTCTCGACAATGATTATTGTTTTGAACACCAGGGTTTCGTCCCCGGAAGATACGTGATGCTGGCGGTTGGTGATAACGGTCGCGGTATCGACAAAGAACTGATCGACAACATCTTCGAGCCGTTTTTTACTACAAAAGACGCTGCTGCCGGCGTTGGTATGGGCCTGCCTACTGTCTATGGCATAGTCAAGCAGAATCATGGTTTCATCAACGTTTACAGTGAAGAAGGCCTTGGTACAAGTGTAAAAATTTATCTGCCACACCGAAGCACGAAATCTTTGACGGAATCGCGGCAGACAAGCACGTCAGCAGTTGGCAACCATAAAATCATACTACTGGTAGAAGACGAGCCGGCACTGATGAAAATGATAAAAATGATGCTGGAGAGGCTTGGATACATAGTCATTGCTGCCGGTTCTCCTCTTAAAGCCTCTGAATTAGCAGAGAACCATAAACTCAGCCTCCTCATCACCGACCTGATGATGCCCGAAATGAACGGGCACGAACTTGCAGCCAGAATCAGAACAGGACAGCCTGAGCTGCCGGTGTTGTATATCTCAGGGTATACAGCCAGTCTGGTCACCAGCCAGAATCTGCTCGAGACCAGCGCCAGATTTCTGCAAAAACCCTTTTCTATCGAAGATCTCTCTCAGGCAGTAAGCAAAATTCTCAACTCACACCAGACCGGTCATTCCGGTTGAGAATTTCGCTGATCGCGTTCAGCAGATCGATGTTGACGAACGGCTTGGCGATAAAATCGATACCTTCTTTGAGAATTCCCTGCTGGGCAATGACATTGGCGGTGTAGCCCGACATATAAAGACAACGTAAACCAGGACATATCGAAGCGATTTTTTCGTATAATTCCCGGCCGTTCATGCCTGGCATGACTACGTCGGTCAGCAGAAGATCTATCTTTTCTTCGCCTCTTTCGGCTACAACAACGGCTTCGGCCGGCTTGCCCGCAGCGATCACCCTGTAACCGGCCCGCATCAGCAACTTGCTGATCATTCTCAGAATTGCCGGATCATCTTCTACTACCAGCACCGTCTCGCCGCTTCCAGATGTCTGAGCGGGCACCTTCTTTTTGCTGCGACTGATATCTTCTCTATCGTGCGAAGGAATGTAAATCTTGATGGTAGTGCCCTTGCCTGGCTCGCTGTAGACATTGATAAACCCCTGGTTCTGCTTGACTATACCAAAAACCGTCGCCAGGCCAAGGCCGGTGCCTTTGCCAACCACCTTGGTCGTAAAAAACGGCTCGAAAATTTTCTCTCTGATCTCTTCATCCATTCCGCAACCGTCGTCGCTTACTGCCAGCATTGCATAATGGCCTGGTATATATCCGGGGTGATCATCACAATATGCGCTGTCGAATTCGGCAGAAGCCGTTTCGATAACGATCTTGCCCGTGCCCGTTATAGCATCGCGGGCATTGACACAGAGGCTGGTGAGAACCTGCCCGAGCTGAACCGGATCAAGTTTTACCAGCAGAGCGCAATGATACGGAACCCAGCTGAATTCGATTTCTTCAGAAAGCAGACGGCGCAGCATCTTGAGCTGACTGCTAATCGTCTCATTCAGGTCAAGAATTATCGGGGCAATCGTCTGTTTTCTGGCAAAAGCGAGCAGTTGACCGGTTATTTCGGCCGAACGTGTTGCCGCCCGGTGGATTTCGCTAAGATATTCGTACATCTGCGAATGTTTGTCTTCGGTGTTTTCCATGGCTATTTCGGTATAGCCGAGAATGACTCCCAGCATGTTGTTGTAGTCATGTGCCACACCACCGGCAAGCTGACCGATGGACTCCATTTTCTGAGCCTGCTGCAGCTGCTCGTTCAATCGTAT
>JAKJFO010000153.1 GCA_022704885.1 Candidatus Rifleibacteriota bacterium
CCGCCTGTATGCGGGGTAAGCTCGCGTCCGTATTTGGCGGCGGTCATGCTGTCATACATCAGATCGCGCAGAATGCCATCTTTTACCAGCGGGAAATGACGGCGCACCTTGCCCATCATGTCGAAACCAAAACGGAAAGTCTTGTCATCAGCCGGTTCGTCAACGATCGTGATGTTGTCGCCGAGAACCTTGTCGCCCTTCTTGTATTTCGAAGTCCAGCCCTGCTTTTCTTCGTAAGATCGGCCATAGAAGCCGGTATAGCAGGCCATCAGGATAACTTCGGCAATCGCCGCCGAACCCAGCGCCACCCGATATTCACCCGGTTCGAGCTTGAAGCCGCCATGATTTTCATAGGTCGGCAACAGACCGCGAAAGCCGTTGATGACATCTTCTACATCGAAGTGATCGAGACGCCAGCCACTTTTCCATTGGCGCAGTTCCCATTTTTCTGCGGGTGCTTGAGCACGACGTTGAAATCCTGGTCAGTAGCGTAATGGTGCATGGTATGCTCGTTTGCCGTAGACGTCAGAAAGAGCTCCATCGAACCGCTCGACCAGGAGCCGCTGAAGTTATACTCTTCACCGACGTTGTCGATTATCTGCTGGTAGGCATCGGCCTTGAAAGCCGGGTCGAGGTGCTCGAGAGCGTGGTCATACTGATTGTTCTCAGAAACCGTCGCATCGAGAACCACAGAAAGCGGCTGATAATCTTTTTCGCTGGCAACTGCGGCTTTATCAACCGCAACCTGCAGGGCCTTTTCGACGTATTCTTCCGAGGTCACATCGCCCATCTGGGTATGCGAACCGGTGCGGCGCCCGTTGATGACTTCGATATCGAGGCGGGTCAGGTGCTCAGAAGTATTGAGTGATACTGAATTGTTACCAATGCGCATCAGATGGCTTTTTTCGCAGTGCAGCGAGAAAGAAGCGTTGATGCCGCGGCCAGCAGCGCGAGCGCGCACGGCGCAGATGATTTCCTGTGCTTTGTTTTTCTGCATGACTTACTTCCTTTCGCCGGTGATTACGTTATCGAAGCGCACGACCGGAATGCCGTGGCCGAGCTGCATGATCTGGTTCGGCTCGCCCTTGCCGCAGTTATCAACCTGCCAGACGCGCCAGGTCGACGCGTCGCCGACCGCCGACAGCGAGTTGTAGAACTCGACGGTATGCCCCTGATAGGTGGGATTGCGCAGAATGCGGGTCTTTTTGCCGTTCTTCACTTCCCAGGCGATTTCGCAGCCAAAATGGAAGTGCTCGCGGTTCGAACCGATCGACCACGAAACCGGGTTATCGAGCACAATACCGTCCTCGGTTCCGGCGATGATATCGTCGAGAGTGCCGTCATTGCCGGGAAGGATGTTAACGTTGGTCATGCGGTCAATCGGCGCGCGATAGAAAGCGGTTGCACGGGCGGCGCCACCACTCTCGGTGAATACGGTGCGGCCTGCCTTCTGGTTGGCCTCGTCGATCATGGCGCGTGAGCTGAGGGCGTTGACCAGCAGACCGCGGTCGATCAGCAGGTAATCGCGTTCAGGCGAACCTTCGTCATCGAAACCGTAGGAACCCGGCGAATTTTCGATGCCGCCAAAAGCGCTGACTGTAAGCTTTTCGCTGCCGTATTGCAGTTTTCCGAAGGCGTCGAGATCGACGAACGAACCGCCGGCGTAAGAAAGTTCATAGCCGAGAATACGATCGAGTTCAAGCGGATGACCGATAGTTTCATGCACCTGCAGAAAGCCCTGGCCGGGAAGCAGGATGACTGAGCGACGGCCGTATTCGAGGGCGTCAGCCTTGATCAGCTGCGCGAGTTCTTCTTTGATGCGACCGGCATGTGCCGAAAACAGCTCGGGACTGGTCAGCATCTCGTAGCCGCGCGTGCCTTTTCCAGTCGTAAAGAGTTCCTGGCTGCGACGCTGCATCTGGCCATCGCTGTCGAGCGCCATCACCATCATTTTGGCGAAGACGTTGGCGAGATTGCGTTCGACTTCGGTGCCTTCGCTGTTGAAGAAGTAGATGTTCTTCTTCTGGAATTCGGCGTAGACATAGCGTTTGGCGATCCATTCTTCTTTGAGCTGGGCATCGATGCCGTTGAGGAAGTCGAGCTTATCCTTGAGAGGAATGCTGAAAGGATCCTGTTTGAGCGGAGACGCGAAGTGCCCTTTATGCGCCGGCTTTTTGCCCATGTGCAGCGGAACGCGCACAAGCTTTGCGGCGGTTCTGGCGTTTTGCAGCGCCAGATCGAAGCAGGTCGCGATGGCGGCCGCGTCGCTGGTAGCGGCAAAGCCCCAGGCGCCGCCAAAAAGAACGCGTACACCCAGGCCGCTTTCGAAGTTGGTATCGTTGGCTTCGAGATTGCCATCGTAGAGGAACAGGGTTTCGGAATCATCGTTGGTGTAGTAGCGGGCATCGACGTATTCGGCGCCCTGCCCTGTCACCTTTTCGATGTTTTGCAGAATCTGCTGTTTGATTTCGGCAGAAAGACTCATTATTTGCCACCTTTCCTTGATTTGCCAGATATTTTACCGCAAATGCCACCATAAAAAAAGCATTTAGTTGCAGGCAGGGTTACAGATCGATTTTCATCAGGGTTACGTTGGCGCCGTGGTATTCGAGCTCTTCCATCGTCTGCCAGCCCATGTGTTTGTAGAAATGCGCGCGATCGGGAGTGTAGAGGTACATCGTCTTTACGCCGCTGGCTTTGGCATGTTGCATGACTCGCTGCACCAGGGCACGGCCGACGCCGTTTTTGCGGGCTTCGGGGGCGACGAAGACGCTGGCGAGCCAGGGAGCAAGCTCAGGGCGTTCGGGCATGTCGCTTTCGATGAGTGCAGCCGAACCGAGAACCTGGTCGCTGATGGCGACGAAAGTTGTCGGGATATCATTGCGCTCGAGATGCTTCTGCATGTCGGCAAGTCGCATTTCAAATGTGCGGCCAGGATTGAGATAGCTCCACTCATTGTGGTGCCAGCCACTGATCAGTTCAAGACAATGTGGTACATCAGCCAGATTGAGAATTTCCATATAACAGCTCCTGAATTATTCTGAAAAATACTACCACAGTACACCGCGACTGACATACAAAACATATGAAATGCAGAAGAAGAAGAAGAGGAAGAGTTAACCGCAGATTTTGAAGATTGCGCAGATTATTTTAGGAGGGTTAAGCAGGCCGTAATTAGACATAACTGGTGCCGAGATCACCAGTTTGTGCTGGAAAGAGTTCTTTCGATTACGGTTACGATAACGATAACCCTGCTTCGCTAAGGCTGCGCAGCGCAGACGCGCACAAGCACGTGAAAGCATTTTCTCGGTCTGCGCGGAGCGAAGCGGAGTCGCAGAATCCATGACTTCAGTGACTCTCTGGATCCTGCGACTGCGCGCAAGATGACAGTTTGCTAAGTTAATACGATATTTTTGCTGCAAACGCAAAATACTTATTGCAATTTTGCCGATGTTTTTGCTACAATGCAGCAAAAGATTTGATGTATTTTGTGCAGGAGTAAAGATCATGGATTGGACCGCGCTTTTTTCGAATATGGATATCAACAGTCTTGTACCTGAGTGCTACGAAAAGTGGCGACCCTTTGTTAAAGGCGGCCTGGCATGGTTTTTAGGGCAGCTCAGCGAAACCCGGCAGCAGGAAATTCTATCTGACCAGCTGGCGCTCGGTCCATTTGCCAACGCTTCGCAACGGCTGGAAGCGGTTTTAAGGCGGTGCCCCACTCTGCACAAACTTGGCCAGATTCTGGCTCGTGATAAAAGGTTGTCACCAGAACTCAGGCAAAGCCTGCAGAGACTCGAATCTCTGCCACCGCGCATGAGTATCGAGCAGATCAAAGCCGTTCTGCGCCGCGAAAAAATAGATCTCAGCGGCATTACGCTCGGAGACAAGCCCATTGCAGAAGCCAGCGTGGCGGTTATCATGCCTTTCACTTTCAACGATGCTGCAGGGCGGCAAATTGCTGGCGTCTTTAAAATTGTCAGACCCGAAGCAGAAAAAGCTCTCGAAAAAGAACTCGAACTCTGGCCCGATCTCGGTCAGGAGCTTGAAAGAATCTGCCGCGAGCTGAACCTGCCAAAGCTCGAATTTGCCGGCCCATTGTCAGAAGCTGCGTTGCTGGTAGCGGACGAGATAAGGCTCGACCGTGAACAGATCCATATGCGAAGGGCAAGCGAGCTTTACCGCGACGTTCCTGAGGTCGCGATTCCCGAGCTGCTTCCATGGTGCACATCGCGGGTCACGGCGATGACTCTGGTCAAAGGCAAACCTCTGGCAGAAGCGCTGGCTGACGCCGGCTCAGACAAAATGCAACGCATAAGAATCGCCGAAAAGCTGGTCGATGGGCTGATTGCGCGCCCGTTCTGGATGTCGGAAACTTGGGCGATATTTCATGGTGACCCGCACGGCGGTAATATTTTTTATGATGAAAACGGCAAAATCGTGCCGCTCGACTGGAGTCTGGCGGTTGAACTGCCAAAGAATGACCGGGTAGCGATAATTCAGCTGTTGATGGGTGGTCTGCGCATGGATGAAAAAGCCATATTCAGAGCGCTTTCGGAACTCGGCATTTCTTCTGATGACGAGAAGCTCAAGGCCAGCGCGATATGGGCTGTCGCTTCGATCAGAAAAGGCACTTTTCCGGGGTTCGACTGGTGTCTGTCAGTATTCGATCATGCCGTAGAATTCGGCGGTCTGCGTTTGCGCGCTGAATTTGCTCTGTTCCGCAAAGCACTGTTCGCGCTGCTGGCACTGGTTGAAGACATAGCGCCAAAAGCCAGTACCGACTCGGTCGTTGTTGGTTCCGGTCTGGTGCGGCTGGCCAGTGAATGGCCATCGCGCGCTTTCGCCAACCCCTTTACCCGCAACTGGAACACACATGTTTCGACCGCAGAACTGCTTAAGCTGTGCACAGACATGCCGCTGTCAGCCAGTCGCTTCTGGTTTGGCTGCTGGTCAGATGTGCTCGACCGCTCGGACAACCGGGAAAAAACTAGTCGCGCGGCGGAGTCGGGATGTTCTTGATGATGCCCTTGGGCATCTTGATTTTATTGACAGTGTGCATCAGCTTGATGCGCCCTTCAGTTACCGGCGAAACACTGCTCTGCGCTTTGATAAAGCTCATAAAAACATCACCGGTAAGCTTGCCGGTCGATTCAGAGTCAACTGCTTCGGTAAAACCGGTCAGGCCATCGCCTCCGGCAGCGAGAAAATCAGTAGTGCATACGGTATAAAGCTCGTCATCAATTAGTTCTTTGCCGTGGAGGCTGACTGAAACTTCGCCCTGCGAGTAATCGACGAGCATTCCGTGCGACACCTGCAGAAAGCCGCCAAAACCGCCTGACTGCGAGATCCCTTCGGCTATGCGGGCAAAGATTTTCTTTAAAGAAGCACCGGTAAGCTTGATTTTGACCAGATAATTGTCAAATGGCAATACGTTGAGGCAGTCGCCAACGGTTATCGGGCCGGTTGCGATCGAGCTGCGAATGCCACCACCGTTGACCAGAGCCATATCGGCATCGGTGAAGTCGACAAAACAGTCGGTAACCAGGTTGCCGAGGTTGGTTTCCATTTTTCTGATGTAATCGCGTTCACCGTTAAGAAAAACGCGGGCTGTGCCGAGCACGGTGCTGACCTTGTCTTCGACCTGCTGCCAGAGTTTGAGCACCGACTGCGCCATGGCAGCGTCTTCGGGCTTTTCGTTGCTCATGGCGACCAGGCCGGCGGCAAGCACTTCGATCTTGCGGGCAGAATGGCGATACAGAGCGATATCGTAGCGGGTGATATACTGACCCCATTCCCCGGGCTGCGACATGAAGCGGTGACCGTGCTCGCTATTGACGACAGCAGGCGGATCGATAAGAAGGTGAGTATGACCGCCGAGAATGCCATCGATTTCGGGAAATTCTTCGAAGAGTTCGAGTTCGCGTTCCCAGCCGAGATGCGAAAGAACGAGAATCATATCAGGATTCAGCGCCTTGATTTCGGGCAGATACTGGCGCAATGAGACGGCAGCGTCGCGCACGTCGAAATCATTGACGAACAGCGGCTGCACAATTTCTTTGAGGTTTTCGGGGGTAAAGCCGATAATGGCGATTTTAACCGGGTTGTCGGCCGGGCCGGCATTTACTATGGTGTAAGGCTTGATGCGCGCCTGCAGCTGCGGAATTTTCTTGAAAACGATATTGGCAGCCAGTATCGGAAACTTTGCGTATGAAATTGCTTCAGCGAGGGCAGCCTGGCCGTTGTCGAATTCGTGGTTGCCGAGAGTCATCGCGGCATAGCCGGTGTCACTCATGAATTCGATATCGGGAATGCCCTGAAAAAAGCGGTAAAAGAAAGTGCCCTGAAAGATATCACCGGAAGAAAGCATGATCACTTCGCGGCCCTGAGCTTCGAGCGAATCTTTATAGGCCTTGATACGGGCGTAGCCGCCAACACCGTTGCCGGTCGGGCCATCGAACGCCATCAGGTGCGCATGAACATCAGAGGTGTGGAGAATGCTGAACTCGACGACCTCGAAAGGTTCCGGTGAAAAGGCCAGCAGGCTGTAAGGAATGACTAAAAGCAGAAACACAAGCCGCAATATTTTATTCATTCAATGCACGCGCTTTCTTTAAGAGTGTATAGAGAGATTTTACTTATCAATCCCCTACCCCGCAATGCCTTCGAGCAAAATAATACTTTGGCTGACCAGAAAAGTTTTTCAGAAAGGCTTTACTTTTTTTCGGCTTCGGTGAGTTTGAAGGTGCGGGCGAGCTGGGCGCGAAAGGCTTTGAATTCTTCAGAATTTTTGTCGCTGTCGAGGGTATCCTGAAGAACCAGCAGCAGTGAACCGGTTGTCATGGGGAAAGAATAGATTTCCTGGGCGATAGTGCCCTGACCGATAGTAGTGACAACTCGCGAACCAGCAGTATCAACGCCATTGAACATCATCTCGCAGGAGCCAAGGGTTGAATTGCCTTCGCCGAAGCTTGGCAGAAGCTGTTCTGCCATGATTTTGTGGTCCATTACGATCGGATAGCGCTGCACCATAATTACTGCCTTATTGCCTGAGAGACTCCAGAGCTTTACGTCATCTGAGCTCAGATCTGCTTCAAAGGTAAAATAACGAGGGTATTGGAAGTCTACGTCGCCATAGTGAAAGCGCTTTTCAGGGTTGACGATCAGGCGGGCCTTCGCTTTGCCGGCGTCTTCAGACAGCTCGATATCTTTGTCGGTAAAAATTTCAACCTCGGTGCCGTTAAGCGAAAGCTTGTAACTATCAGCCGGTTCGACGCTTTCATCGACCGCGAAGGCAGAAGGTGCCGCGACAAAAACAGCAAGAGAAACCAAAAAACACACAAACAGGCATTTAAAATTTTTCATTGATAGCTCCATGTTTTAATTCTGATCAAGCGCTGTAAAAGCCATATAGACACTCGGAAAATATGTTATTTATTCGGGCCTCGGCGGGATTTTACGCCAGCAGGCGGTCGAAGAGGTCAAGGTTGCCCTGCAGCATGCGGCCGCCCATCAGGTCGTGCATGGCGGCGCGGTAATTATCGGCATTCAAGCCGCTTACGAGAGCATTTTTGCAGATTCCGGCGAGAAGGGCGATGTTCTGCATGCGCGGGTCAGGCAAATCAGCATGATGCACGGCATACAGTTTGAAAGATCCTTTGCGGCAGAATTCTTCGATCTGTTCGACCTTGATTTCGGCAGCTTTCTTGAGACGCACCGGCAGCGGCTGCCAGGAGGTATCATAGTAGACAAGTGTGCCGGCGGCAGCAAGGTAATCGGCGGCAGCACGCAACGCCTCGTGGCGTTCCAGCGAAATTACCAGATTGGCAGAATGTTTCGAAACGAGCGGCGAATGAATGTTTTCGCCGATTCTGATATGAGATGACACGATGCCGCCGCGCTGGGCGAGGCCGTGCGTATCGACGCCGAGAGCGTTTAATCCGGCATGATCGGCGGCACGAAGAATGATTTCGCTGATCAGGCCGATGCCCTGGCCGCCGACACCACTGAGGTAAATGTTGAATGCTTTCATTATTTTGTCTCCTTCTGGCGGGCTTCAGGGCGATTGATGGCTTTGGTCGGGCAGGTCTGCAGACATGAGCCGTCGCCGATGCAAAGATCGGGGTTTACATCGATCGAGCCGTCTTCGTGCATGACAAAGGTCGGACAGGCAAAATCACTTACGCAGGCATGTGTCTGATTACAGTTCTGCTGATCGATGCTCACCATTTTTGCCTGAAAGTTTTCCTTGCGGCGCTGTTCGCGCATCAGCTTGAGCATACAGGGGTGACGCGCGATAACAACCGAAAAACCTTCAACGGCGACGGCTTCGCGTACCATGTCGGTGAGCTTCTGCTGCTGGTAAGTGTCGACTTCAAAGATATGTTTAATTCCGAATCCTTCGAGCACCTTGCGCACCGGAATACTTTCGGTCACCTGATTGAAGTTGCGGCCGCTGGCGGCGTGATCCTGGTGGCCAGTCATTGCCGTGGTGCCGTTTTCCATGACGATCAGCGTGATATTATGCTTGTTGAAAAGGGCGTTTATAATGCCGGGCAGACCGGCATGAAAGAAGGTCGAATCGCCAAGAAAGCAGACGACGCGCCGAGAATCGTTAAACAGTGACATCCCGGCGGCAATGCCGGTCGAAGCACCCATGCACATCAGCAGCTGGCCCATTTCATAAGGCGGCATGAAGCCGAGAGTATGGCAGCCGATATCGGCAACCTTTATATCTTCAGGCTTAAGCGCCTGTTTTATTGCATGAAAAGCGCTGCGATGACCACAACCCGGGCACATCTGCGCCGGACGCGGCGGCACCGCGACGCTGACATCTGGCGCGGCTGCAGGCGATGGAGCCATTTCCGGCCAGACTGCGCTCAGCAGACCGGCAACCTTATCGGCGGTATACTCACCGATCCATGCTTCAGCGTCAGTTTTACCGTGAATTTTAACGATGATCTGTTGCTCGAAGGCGAGGCGTTTGATGTCGCCTTCGATAATGTCGTCGAGCTCTTCGAGAATGAAGACTTCATCGTGACTGCGCAAAAATTCGGCGAGCAAACCGGTTGGCAGTGGATAAATCAGGCCAAGCTTAAAAATATCGGGCTTCTTATTGGACTCAGTCAGCACATCCAGCAACGACAGATATGGCAGACCGAAGGTGATGATGCCTCGCCGACTGCCGTTTGCAGTCAGCTGATGACAGCCCTGTTTTTCGCTGAATTCGGCGACCAGGCGAAGATTGGCGAGTGCCCGGCGCTTCATCGGAAACACCAGGCTGGTCAATGGCATATAGGGGCCGTTTTTGACATCGAAGCGTGGTTGTTTATCGAACTCTGAAGGGTTCCAGGCGCCGAACGACACTTTCTGCTTGGCGTGGCAGACGTGCGTAGTCAGCCTGAGAATGACCGGCATGTGCAGTTGCTGTGAGAGTTTTGCTGCAGTCTTGTAGAATTCATAGACTTCCTGCGGGTTGGCCGGCTCAAAAACCGGTGTATAGCTGAGACGCGCGAGGTGGCGATTGTCCTGTTCGTTCTGCGACGAGTTGGCGCCAGGGTCATCGCCGAGAATCACGACCATGCCGCCGGTCAGGTTCATCAGACTCAGCTGCACAAAGGTATCGGCCGCGACGTTAAGCCCGACGCTCTTAAAAAAGACTGTCGACAGGTGGCCGTTGACCGCCGCACCATAAGCGACTTCGGTGGCGACCTTTTCGT
>JAKJFO010000154.1 GCA_022704885.1 Candidatus Rifleibacteriota bacterium
GGTCGAGAAAGGAAAAATTGCTTCCGTTGGTTCGATGATCCGCAAGAACGTTGAAAAGGTTATCGAGTGCGAGCAGAAGTATCTGATTCCAGGACTCATCGATGCACACAGCCATCTCGGACTTTTTGAAAGCACGGTACCAGCTGACGACATCAACGAGCCATATGCAGAGATAACACCGCATCTGCGACCTCTCGATGGAGTCAAAATGCGCGACCGCGCCATGGAAGACGCCAGAAGAGCCGGGATCTCAACCTGTATGGTTTGTCCTGGCTCTGAGAGACCGATTTCCGGCATCTGCTCGATTCTCAAAACCAACGGCAACTCTGCCGACGTCGGGCTTATCGGAGAGCAGGTAAAGGTTACCGCAAAGAAAAGTGACAAACCCTATGTGACCAGAATGGGTGTGTCGGCGCTGATTCGCGAAACCCTGATGAAGGCCCAGGACTACTACTCTGCCAAACAGAGCAAGAAGATGGTCAAAGATCGCGAAATCGACATGGAAGCACTGATTCCGCTCATCAAGGCTGAAGTTCCCATGCGTGCCTGTGCACACCGCGCCGAAGATATCATGGCAGCTATTCGCATAGCCGAAGAATTCAAGCTTAAGCTTGTCATCGAATATGGTACCGAAGCACATCTGCTTGCAGCATTGCTGGCCGAAAAGAAGATTCCAGTCGTTCTCGGCCCCACCCTGGTTCCGCGATTCAGATATGAGCTAAATGAAAAGACCTTCGAAAGTGCAAAGATTCTGATCGATGCAGGTGTTGATGTTGCATTCACCTGCGACTACCCCGGTCTTCCCATTGAAACCCTGCGCGTTGCTGCTGCCATGGCCATTCAGTATGGCCTTGAAGAGAAACGCGCTCTTGCAGCCATTACCGAGGTGCCAGCCAGCATTCTTGGTGTCGATGCGAGACTTGGCAAAATCAAGAAGGGCATGGATGGCGATCTGGCTTTGTTCTCAGGTCATCCGCTCGATATCAGGTCGCGTCTCGAAGCCCTGGTAGTAGATGGCGATCTCTTCGTTTTCTCAAAAGATCTCAAAATCGAATCAGGCAGCTGATCAGTTAACTACAAAAACGCCTCACCGGAAGACCGATGAGGCGTTTTTTATTACGGTTTTTCAGCTCTTTGCCAGAACAAACTTTATTCGAACCGGCAGAATTTTGCCCTGTAATCTTATGTTGGCGCCGCTGGCAAAAATTATGCGGCGGGCTCTCGCATTTTTTCGTGGATTCAGAACCCAGCGCTTGTCAGTGCTGCACAGACGGGCGTTTTCCGGGCGGGTGCGTGAAAATATTCGCTTCAGGCTGTTTTGATCGAGAAAATTGAACTTTACTTTCTTCATAACTTATTTTTAGCATAGAATGAGAATCAATTCAACTCAGAATTGCCGTTGAAGCACTGATGTGTTATGCTTGGCCGACAAAAACAAAAAGGTGAAAAGCATGACAGAAAACACACTCAGCAGCGACTGCAAGATCTTCGTTAATCGCACACTCAACATGAATACGATCAAGATGATCGGATTCGATATGGACTATACGCTGGTTACCTATAATGTCCCTGCATTCGAAGCCAAGGCGTATGAAATTCTCGCCGAAAAGCTTATTCGCGAATACAAATACCCTGAGATAATCAGAACTTTTGTTTTCGACAACGATTTTATCATTCGCGGACTGGTGATCGACACCGAAACCGGTGATTTTCTCAAGGTAAACCGTTACGGTTTCGTTCGTGTTGCATCACATGGAACAAGATTTTACAGCTTTGAAGAACAAAAGGAAAAATACGGCCCGAACGGCATCGACCTCAGTGACTCGCGCTACTACATTGTGCACACGCTGTTTTCTCAGGCCGAAGGCTGTATGTATGCTCAGCTGGTTGATTATTATGATGGCAGAAGCGAAAAGGTGAATTACAAAAGACTTTTCACCGAAGTACGCAAATGCCTTAACGATGCCCACCAGGAAGAAGAACTCAAGGGAGATGTCGTCAAGAACCCTGAAAAGTACCTGATCAAGGATCAGCGAATCGTCGATGCGCTGATCAAGTTCAAGAAATTTGGTAAGAAACTGGCACTTATAACCAATTCAGATTATGACTACAGCCGCAAGGTCATGGAATATTGCTTTGATCCCTTTCTTAAAACGCCATGGCAGAAGCTTTTCGATCTCGTTATCGTAGCAGCGAGTAAGCCAGAATATTTTACTGCCCGCAACCGTTATCAGAAAGTCGACCCCGAAACCGGTCTGCTTTCAAATTTTTATGGGCAGATTGAGTGGAACGGCCTCTACCAGGGCGGAAATGCCTCTATTCTCGAAAAACATCTTGATCTGAAACCCTCTGAAATTCTTTATGTTGGCGATCATATCCTCGGCGATGTCGTCACCTTGAAGGAAACAATCGGCTGGCGCACAGGTCTTGTCGTTCAGGAACTGGCAGAAGAGGTACCAATACTTGAAAAGACCCAGAAATTGCATCAGCAGATTGCTGATAAAATGGCAGAAAAAGAGGCGCTTGAGGATGTGTCTCTCGCATTGCGCGAACAGATGTGGCTGAAGACCGGCAATCAGGATGATGCCCGTAAAAAGTTCGACGAAATCAAGGGTAAGTTGATCAAGCTCGATGACGAAATACGCGATCTGATATTCGCGACCCAGGAAGGATTCAACCGCTACTGGGGCGAAGTAATGCGCGCCGGCAATGAGATCTCGCGTTTTGCCACACTGGTTGAAAGGTATGCCTGTATTTATATGGCTGGAATAGCTAATCTTTATTACTATTCACCATTCAAGTATTATCGTTCCAAACGACGCCTGCTCGCGCACGACCCTGATCTGGATTTTTGATTCAGAGAGCGTTTCCCTGGCACTGTAACTCTGACTGGTTAATCAGCGGTCGTTGTCGTCTCTGGATGGCGGTTCGTCTTCTGACTGATAAGATTCGTCAGGGTCAGAATCTAAATATTCTGAATCTTCTGAAGAATCGTAATCATCTTCGGCGTAATCTTCTTCAGCAGAATCGTAATCGGCGACAGAATCATCGGCAAGACCTTCCTGTGTTTGCCGTATTATCGATGAGGCTTCTGCTGCTTCAAGGTTTTTGCGTCGGACTTCCAGTGCCAGGCCGACCAGAGGACCGAGTGAAGCAATCGTAGCTCCGATGAATCCCCAGAAGGCACCGTAACCGGGCTGTAAAGCATCGAAATAAACCTGAATTACCGAACGGAACCAGCCGTCAGGTTTGAGTTCCTGACCAAGTTCGACAGCGTGGTTATCATAGATGATCACTATTTCATGTGTCAGAAAGAAAGCGGCGAATATGCCAATAAAAAAGGCCGAAAAATAACTTCGACGCAGAGCCAGCACGGTGCCGATCATACAGCTGAGCATTACTGGCAGACCTACACCACCAGCCCGCCAGCTACGCTGACAGATCGGAGTAAAATCAAGAAAAGTTGAGAATACGATAAGCACAAAGCCTGCTGCTATGATTAAACCGGGAAGTGTCAGAGCAAATCCTGAATTTGAATTTCGCGCTTCCTGGGTGTATTCCATGCTGTTTTCGTGCATTTTGTCTCCCCGGCATGCTTGCCAGATTTTTTCAGCTCAGATCGCCAGGTTCGAGAAACCGGCGCAGGCATGCGTTATCCAGAGCCTTGCTCGGTGCTCCCTTGACTCCGCCATGTTCGTAACTGATGTCGAGAATCAATCTGGGTGTTCTGATCGGTGTAATTATGATGAAAAATTCACAGGTCTTACGTTGCACGAGCCTTATCAGGCCATTCTGCTGAAGCTGAGCGACCACAGCCTCGATAACTTCTTCGTCATAACCGGTGCGTTCTGCAATTTCTGCGCGGTCAAGCTGAACATGGCGGTCTGTCGGCTTGCCAAACTCAAAATCAAGTTCAATCAGCTTTTTGAAGATCGGCCAGGCTTCAGGTCCGATTTTGTCATTGAGAAGTCTCGGTAGTCCTGAGAACTCAAGCCATTTAGGGAATCTGAAGCACATTTTTTTGGGGTTCTCGGAGCTGTCTGAAGATTTCACGCCCGCCCCGGGATTGAGAAAAGGCTCCAGGTCTGCAGCATTTACCCGCCAGTCGCTGCCGACCTTGACGCCGGGCAGTCTGCCATTACGCAACCAGCGCCGAAGAACTTCGGTATTCATGTTGAGAATTTCCGAAACTTCTTTGAGGTTGAGCAGTTTTCGCGATATGGGCATTGCTTTGTTCATCCTTGACTGGTGGCATATACAATACCATGCACGTTAAGTAGTAGCAAGCAAAATCAGAAATTGTCGGCAAGGCAGTCTGCACAGATAAATTGCAATGATGCTTCTCAATTCGGAGTTGGCAGGCTTCAGATTAATAGGTTATATGTGATATATAAATTTCTCGAGGCACATATATGAAAACTGACTGGAAAACCGAAACAGCACAACACTTCGAAGCTCATGCGCTCGAAACATTGAAACCGCTTTATCGGTGGTTCGTAAAAGACGTTGAGCAGGCAGCCGAAAGGCCGATCGCCGGCATGAGTGTTCTTGATGTTGGCTGCGGCCCTGGTTTTATGATCGAAGCACTATACGATGCTGGAGCTGCACAGGTTACCGGGGTCGACCTCTCAATTTCGATGCTCGAAGCGGCTGTCAAATCTGGGCGCAGCAAGGGAGCCTGGCTTGTGCAGGCCGATGTAACATGGCTGCCATTAAAACCAGCCTCTTTTGATATTGTTTTCAGCCGAGGTTCTGTCTTTTTCTGGCCCGACCATGCTCAGGCTTTCAAGAACATAGCCAGTTGCCTCAAGCCGCAGGGTACCGCCATTATCGGGGGCGGCTACGGTCTGAGCACACCACAGGAGCTGGTTGATGCAGTCCGGCACAATCACACAAGTAATGGCGCTATTCCCAGAATCGATCTTGATCAGCTGCAAGCAACAGCCACCAGAACCGGTGGATCGGCCGAGATCGTGTCGGCGCGCGGGCGAGGCTTCTGGCTGATCTGGCGCCATGGTAAACCCGAGAGATGAATTCACCTCTGTTTCCCTTCAGCTTCTTACTGCTATAATGTCACCGGTTAATACTGTAATAACTCGAATAAAATTGACAGGTTGCCTATGAAATACAAAATTCTGCTGATCGATCCTGACAAAACCAAGATAGACCTGGAAAGCCGCGAACTTACATCGCGCGGAATAAATGTCGTCACTGCCCGCAATGTAACTGAAGCCAGTCGTCTGTTGCGTGAAGACGGCCTGATACACGTCATTCTTACCGAATGGGATATACCCATAGATGAAGACAGCGAGGTAAGCGTCAGAGGCGCTGAACTGTTCGAAGAATTCAAGGTGATACGCTATGAAGTCACCATTTTTCTTTACACCGACAAGGCTGATCTGCCATATTTTAAGACTGGCGGCAGTCTCAGCGGCTATTTTTATAAGGGCGAACGTGATTACGACGACATCGTCAGAAAAATCCGTTCAGAAGTAGTTAACAGCAAAAACCGCGCTCCATTTTTCGAGAAGCTGCTTGAATATTCGCGCAAATCAAAAGATTCCTGGCACACACCTGGTCATGCCTCGGGGTATTCGGTAAAAAACTCGATCTGGGCTCGTGATTTTTATGAATTCTTCGGAGCAAACCTGTTCCGGGCTGATATATCGGTATCTGTGCCGATGCTCGACTCGCTGCTGCATCCTACCGGAGTGATTAAAGAGGCTCAGGAACTGGCGGCGCGTGCTTTCAGCGCTCGGCACACTTTCTTCTCTACTAACGGAACCAGCACATCGAACAAGATTCTTCTGCAGACGCTTCTTGCGCCCGGCGATGCTATTCTGCTCGACCGCAACTGTCATAAATCAGTGCATTACGGCACTATTCTTGCCGGCGCTGAACCAGTTTATCTGACGCCTTCCATCAACAATCGCTACGGTATTTTCGGGCCGGTACCGAAACAGCGCATCATCAAAACCATGGATTCGGCGATCGCAGCCGGAAAAAAGCTGAAAGTGCTGATTCTCACCAACTGTACCTATGATGGCCTGATCTATGATATAGCCGATATCGTTCGTGAAGCGCACAAGCGCAAGGTCAAGGTTATTGTCGACGAAGCATGGTATGGTTATGCACGTTTTCACCCGCATTTTTACCCATGCGCCATGGAAGCCGGCGCTGATTACGCGACGCAGTCAACCCACAAAACCATGAGCGCTTTCAGTCAGGCTTCGATGATACATGTCAACGATCCCGATTTCGAGAGTTTTGCCGACCTCTTCATGGAAATTTTCAACATGCATACCAGCACGTCGCCTCAGTATCCTATGATTGCCTCGCTTGATGTAGCGCGCAAACAGATGGTAATGGAAGGCTACAGCCTTCTCTCGCGGTGTATCGAGTTATCTGATACCCTTAAGAAAAGCATCAACAGCCTCAATAAATTCAGAGTGCTCGAACTCGAAGATCTTATTTCAGACGAAGTGCGGAATGACCGGGTAAGACTCGATCCGACCAAGCTTACCATAGATGTTTCGAAAACCGGCTTCACCAGCCGGGAGGTCGAGCATCTGCTGCTCGAAAAGCACAACATTCAGATCGAAAAGACCACCTTCAATACTGTTACTGTTCTAATCACAATTGGTGCCACGCACAGCAAACTTAACCGCCTCTTTCTGGCACTCGAAAACATCGAACAGATGAGCGGCAACCGCAGTCCCCTTCCCCCTGGCGGTAAAAGCGACTTTGGCCTCGAATTGTCGCCGCTCAGGTTCATGCCACGTTTTGCCTTTTATTCAGAGGGCGAAATGATACCTCTGCGCGAAGCCATCAACCGCGTGTCTTCGCGTATGATAACGCCCTACCCGCCCGGCATTCCACTGCTGGTGCCGGGTCAGGTCATTACCCGCGAAATCATCGAGGCGCTCAATCATTACCGTGATTTCGGCGTCGAGATTCACGGCCTCACGCAGGGGCGCCTCAAAGTGCTTACTGCTGCCGATGAGGCGCGTCTCACAGCCGACTGCTACAATCTCCCTGACAACTCTGCCTGAACAGTCTTACTTTGCCTTTACCCGGGTTCTGATAAAATCGCGCGAGATATCAGGGAAATCTGAAAAAATTCCATCAACGCCGGCCTGATTGAATAGCGTTTCCAGCAGCTGGTCGGCCGACATCCCTGCCGGCAGGCTGTCGGCTCTGAATGTGTATGGATGTATTTTCAGGCCATGAGCTTTGGCACTGGTTGCCAGATCACTGAGAATCGGCCTGCCGTTCGCATCGATATCGGTAATTATCTGTTTGATCCACGGCCCGATTCCATTCGCATAAGATGCGACAGCGGCAACATCAAAATCCTCTTCGGTAAGCTGAATTAGCTTGAGTTCGCATTTGAGTTCATGCCTGATGCGTTTTAGCTCTTCGAAATCGAAACATTGCAGATAAATGTTGTCTTCAGCTTTTGTATAACCATAATCGGCGAGTATGCGAATGACGACGGGGCTTATGTCATAGCCCTGTGCACGATGCCAGGCCGGGTCCTTGATCTCGGGATAAATTCCGACGTTGCGGCCGGTAGATTTGTTGAGGCCCTGTATCAGCTCGATCTCTTCTTCGAGCGTGTGAAGTCTGAAGTCAGATTTCCACAAAGGGAAGCGACCAGCGAAAACTGCCGTGCCAGATGCAATGTCGAAGCGCTCGCAGGCTTTGAGTGTTTTGATCTCGGCCAGCGTAAAGTCGAGTGCATAATAGCGACCATCATCGCGGGCGCGGCCGGGAAACTTCTGCGCAACATCGGTAACTGTATCAAGGTGGATATCATGAATAACCAGCGCCTTACCATCTTTGGTAAGAACGACGTCCTGCTCGATGTAGTCAGCTTCCATACCATAGGCCAGAGCCTTGGCCGGCAGAGTGTGCTCTGGCAGGTAAGCGCAGGCACCCCGATGAGCGATGTTTACAGGCAGTTCTTTGGCATAGAGCGGCATAAGGCCTCCCAGGATAAGGAAGATGGCTGAAATCAAAAGTTTTTTCATTATAATACCTCGCATCAGGTTTGAGGTATCTTAGCATAAAATGATAAATAAGTTAGAATTTGCTTTGCGAAGCAACTAGGGGTAATATGTTCAGAAGAAATGCAACCCTACCCCAACATGGAGATTTTATGACTCTGAAAAAGCTGAGCAGATTTGCGAAGATCAGGCTTAATGACGAAGAGGAAGAAGAAGTAAAAGACGAAAAAGAAGAGAAATCTTCTGATGTTAACGAAGTTATCGATCAGAAACTGCTGGAAAACCGCCAGATTTTTCTCTGGGGACCTGTAGAAGACGATTCGGCCAAGGATATTGTCGCAAAACTGCTTTATCTCGAAGCGATAAAACCTGGCGAACAGATAACATTCTTCATCAACAGCCCGGGAGGCGTCATTTCATCAGGCATGGCGATTATCGACACCATGCACATGATCAAGTCTCCAGTCGCGACAGTGTGTATGGGCCTCGCCGCCTCAATGGGCTCGCTTATTCTGTCTGCCGGCGAAAAAGGCAAGCGTTTCGTTTTTCCCAATGGCAAGATTATGATACACCAGCCCAGCGTCGACTTTTTGTATGGCCAGGCCAGCGATCTGGAAATCCAGGCCAAGCAGATACTGCGTACGCGCGAAAGCGTGGCTGCGATACTCGCTAAGAACTGCGGCAAACCGAAGGACCGCATTCTCAAGGATATGGATCGCGATTACTGGATGGACAGCGATGAGTCGATCAAATACGGGATCGTCGACGATATCTACAGTTTCAAATAAGTTTCGCTTAGCGGAAATGTTCACAGGCAGGGAATATGGAAGGTCTTGATTATATTTTTCCGGTTCTCACCGGAATCTGTTTGTCGGCTATAACAGGGTTTCGCGCCTTTTTGCCGCCGCTGATCATAGGCATTGTATTGAGATTTTTCCCGGGTCTGCAGAATTATATATACATAGATACCTCAAGTTTCGCCTTTCTTACTCAGGACCCGGTTCTGATCGCCCTAGCCGTGGCGGCTCTGGCCGAGTTCCTCGGCGACAAAGTGCCGGTTGTCGACAATATTCTCGACTGGCTCGAACTGCCGGCCAAGATCGCTTTTTCGGCAATTCTGACCTATGCTCTGGTGCCCGGGTCATCACACTGGTTCTATCTGCTGGTGGCACTGGTGTTTGCAGAATCGACTACGCTGACCGTGCATACTGGCAAAACCGGTTTGCGCGCAATCTCTACCGCAACGACCGGAGGAGTTGCCAATCCGGTCGTGAGCTTTGTCGAAGACGTAATCAGCTTCATAGGGGCTCTGGTTGCCCTGCTGGCACCTATGCTGGCCGCTCTCGGCATAACTTATCTGCTGTATCGCTGCTTGCGCTTTCTTTTCGGCAAAACCGGCGGCAATGAAGGCAAGATCGCCGATGCGCGACCATCTTTTGTCTGGTATAACGTTTCGCAGTTCGCCAGTCGCTGGTTTTTCCGCATTTATAACGGAATGACAATTCATAATTACGAACTCGTTCCGCAAAATGAACAGTTCGTGACCGTTGCCAACCATGCCTCGATCTGGGATGGCTTCATCATGGGCGGTGCCGTGCGCCTGCCGCTGTTCATCATGGTTAAAAAAGAAGCATTCGATAACCCGATGATGGGCTGGTATCTGCGCAAAGTCCTGTGCTTTCCGGT
>JAKJFO010000155.1 GCA_022704885.1 Candidatus Rifleibacteriota bacterium
GTCGATATCGGCTGCGGCATGGGCGCAGTCAAAACCAGCCTTACCATCGAACATATTGGCGAAGCGCGTGATATCAGAGCGATAATCGATGACATCAAGAAACTGGTGCCGGTCGGCGAAGGCAAATGTCATGCAAAACAGCAGACATGGCTTGGTTTTGCTGAATATGAAGAAGAGATCACCCATAATGTACCGGGCTGGTTCGAACTTTCGCACTTTGAACATGACCGCAAGAACCTCGGCACACTTGGCGGCGGCAACCACTTTATCGAGATTCAGGCGAGCGAAGATGGTCAGATCTGGTTGATGCTGCATTCCGGCTCGCGCAACCTTGGCTACCGTATCGCATCGTTCTACAACAAGCTGGCGCTCGAGCTCAACGAAAAATGGCACGCCGAACTGCCCTGCAAAGACCTCGCCTTTCTGCCGGCTGATTCGAAAGAAGGCCAGAGCTATATCCGCGACATGAACTTCGCGCTGCGCTATGCCCTCGAAAACCGCGCACGCATGATGGCGGCCGCGAAATCGGTCATGGCCGAACATTTTGCCGGCATCGAATTTATTGAAGAAATCAACATTCATCACAACTATGCCGCCTGCGAAAGGCATTTCGGACGCAATGTCTGGGTACACCGCAAGGGCGCGACTTCGGCCTGTAAAGATGAACTCGGAATCATTCCGGGCAGCATGGGTGCGTCTTCTTATATAGTGCGCGGCCTCGGCAACCCGGAATCATTCAATTCATGTTCGCACGGCGCCGGCCGCAAGATGGGGCGCATGGAAGCCAGTCGCCAGCTGACACTCGAAGAGTGTAACCGCGCCATGGAAGGCATTGTCTTCGACCGCTGGGGCAAAGCCGGCGGCTTCGGCCGCAAAAAGGCAAAAAATGCAATGTATGACTTTGGCGAAGCGCCGCAGGCCTATAAAGACATCGACACTGTCATCCGCTGCGAACTCGATCTGATCGAGCCCCTGGTAAAGCTGCGCCCGCTCGGAGTAATCAAAGGGTAACTTCTGAAGTTCCATAAAACGGCCTAATCTGTCGTTTTGTGGAACTTTATCATTGCAATCGAAATGAAGATAAAAGCCAGGCTGATCTGAGCCGTTATTGGCACAATCAGTTCGCTTAAGCCGCTGCCTTTGCCAATGATTCCGTTTAGAATCTGAAAAAACCAACGCAGCGGATTAAACATGGTCAGATATTGAATCGGAACCGGCATGTTTCTGATCGGGAAAAGCAGTCCGGAAAGCATGACCAGTGGAAGCATGAAGAAAAAAGCAGTCAGCAGCGCCTGCTGCTGATTTGTCGAGACAACGCTGATAATCAATGCCCCGCCCAGATTCCCGGCGAGAAAAACGCCGACGCAGAAATAAAGAAGAAACCAGCTGCCTTTAACGCTTATTCCATATACTCCAAATGCCGCGAGAAGCATAATAGTTGTCGCAATATAGCCAATCGCCATATATGGCAAAGTTTTTCCAAGAATGAACTCGCTGACTGTTATCGGTGTAACCATCAACTGTTCGATAGTGCCGATCTCTTTTTCTTTTACAATGGCTATCGACGCGAGCAAAAATGAAATAAGTATCATCTGAATGGCAATAAGACCTGGAACATAATAATATCTGCTTTCGAGATTAGGATTGAACCAGGCTATTGTCTCTGTCAGCGGCGGCTGGCCGCCATTTTGCCGGCGTAGATAATCAGAAAGAATTGAAGAAAAATAGCCTTGAATAAGTCCGGCGTCGTTGCTGCCGGTCCCGTCAGTAATCAGCGAAAGCTCAGCGCCGAATGAGCGCATTACTTTACCGGCAAAGCCGGCAGGAATAATGAGAATGGCACGAACTTTTTCGGAAGCAAGCAGACTCTCGGCCTGCTCCATGTTTTCAGCATAACTACTGATTCTGAAATGGCCACTGCCGACAAATTCAGCTACTATTTCGCGAGAACGTTCAGATTTGTCAAAGTCGACCAGCGCGATGTCTACATTGTGCAATTCAAGCACAAATGCCTGAGCCAGAATAAGAATCTGAATTACCGGCACAATAAAAGTCAACGCGCGCATTCTCGGATCTCGAAAAAGCTCGAGAAATTCTTTTATAAACAGCTGTTTAAAACGATTGAGCATATCAGTCTATCTTCAATTTCAGATCGGCTTGGGCAGCTCTCACAACGATGAGCGCGTATAGAGTCAGAATCATGGCATTGAACCAGAGAACTTCGAGGCCAACGCCTTTAAGATAGATTCCTCTGAGAATGCTGACAAAGTAGCGGGCAGGCACAATAAGACTTAATTTCTGCAAAAACCACGGCATATTGGGAATCGCAAAAACAAAGCCACTCAGAAACAGCGCTGGAAGATAGCCGGAAATCAAAGCGACCTGATTGGCGAGAACCTGTTTTTTGAGTTTGATACTTAGTAGCAGACCAAAAAACAGCGCCCCGGAAAGAAAAAGACCGCTGAGGATGAAAAGAAGCGCGGCATTGCCCCTGAAAGGCACACCAAAAACCCAGCGACCCACGAAAAATGAAATAAGAAGATCAAGAAAACCAATAGCGAAATATGGAACCACCTTGCCGAAAATCACCTCGGAACCGGTAACCGGCGTGCTGATCAACTGTTCCATTGTGCCTGTCTCCCATTCTCTGGCGATGGTGACCGAAGTCAGCATGGAAGCAATAATTACCATTACAATGGCGATAACACCCGGAATAATGACGTTGCGACTGCGAAGATCCTGATTGAACCATGAGCGCGCTTTTAGCGTAATCCGCAGCGGTTGTCGTCTGGCGGCGTCTTCGGGAACATAAGGCTGCAACGAAGTTCCGGCAATCAAACCGATTGCCCTGGCATAGTTGAGGGCAAATGCAGCAGTATTGGCATCGCTGCCGTCTACAATAATCTGTGCCTGAGGTTGTCTGCGCTGTAGAACATTGCTGCCAAAGTCAGCCGGAATAATCAGCGCAACCAGCGCGCGGCCAGAACCAAGCGCCTGCTCAATATCACGATAATTGCTGGTTTTTCCGATCACCTGGAAATATGGTGAACCGTGAAAAAATTCAATCAGGTTTCGACTTTCAGGGTTATTGGCCTGGTCCCAGACAATTGTCGGCACATTGCTCAAATCCATGTTGAGCGCATATCCGAACAACATCAGCAACAAAGCCGGAATTGCCAGCGAAATTCCGAGACTACGCCAGTCTCTGATTACGTGAATACATTCTTTTCTGGCAACTGCTTTGAATCTGCGAAAGTTCACGTGACAAATTCCTTCTGCCCGTCATCGGCAAAATGCGCCGTTGTAAGCTGGACAAAGACATCTTCCATGTCAGGAGCCGCCACAGTAATTTTTTCATTCAGCAAAGTCTGATCACCCAGTTTTGCTGCAATTTTGCCCATAATATCGCTCTGTTCTGCTGCAACATGAAACCCTGTACCATATACGTAGGCATCAGCAACGCCGGCAACAGAACGTATTTTTTCAAGCTCAGCCGCAGACAACAGTCGATTTACCTGATAAATACGGTGCTTTATCACATCGTGCTTCAGCTGTCCTGGCGAACCGCAGGCCATTATTTTTCCGCGATTGATAAAAGCAATGCGATCACAATATTCGGCTTCTTCCATATAATGCGTGGTTACAAACACGGTAATACCATTTTGTGCCATATCTCTGATGGTTTCCCAGAACTTGCGGCGCGTCAGAGGATCAACTCCACTGGTAGGTTCATCGAGAAAGACAATCGCAGGTTCGTGCAGCAGCGAGCAGGCAAGCGCCAGTCTTTGTCTAAAGCCTGGACTGAGAACATTGACCGGAGAATCTTCAAGCCCTTTTAATCCGGCAAGTTCAAGAGCCCAGGTGATTCTGTTAAAAAAGTGACTGCCGCTGAGTCCATAAATACCGCCATAGAAACTGATATTCTCTTTTACGCTCAGATCAACATACAAAGAAAATTTCTGGCTCATGTAGCCGATATTCTGTTTGATTTTTTCTGATTCGCTGAACAGGTCAAAGCCGGCAACTGTACCAGAACCTGCTGTTGGAACCAGCAGACCGCACAGCATTCTGATTGTCGTACTTTTTCCGGCGCCGTTCGGGCCGATAAAGCCAAAGATCTCGCCCTGCCTGACTTCAAGGCTGATATTGTCAACGGCGGTAAAATCGCCAAAAACACGGCTCAAATCTTTTATTTGTACGGAATTGCCGCTCGCAAAAGTCCTCTGCAGCGGTGAAAATTGCGAAACACCTGCCGCAGCGGGCAACGAATGATCGGTGAGATAATTTACAAATACGTCTTCAAGATTTGGCTTTTCATCGACATCCCAGTCACCTGCCATTTTTCTGTCGATGACAAGGCGGTCAATATTGGCTTTAAACTTTGCAAATTCGGGAGTTTTGCTGACTCGCATACTGTCACCGAACAGACGAATTCCTTTTACACCCTCGCGCTGCTTCAGTTCAGCAAAGAGTTTACCAGCAGACTCGCCACGCCACACAGATATTTCGATACCTGCCCCGGCGATAATCTCGCTGATACTGCCAACTTTGAAAAACTTTCCAGCATGCATCAGGGCAAGACGATGACATCTCTGCGCCTCGTCAAGATATGAGGTTGAAATTACAATAGCCACACCCTTTTCAGCGAAATTCTGCAACATGCGCCAGAAATCTCTGCGACTGACAGGGTCGACCCCGTTTGTCGGTTCATCGAGAATAAGAACCTCGGGCGTGTGAATCAAAGCGCATACAAGCTGCAACTTCTGTTTCATACCGCCGGAAAGTCTTCCGGCAAGGCGCTTTTTAAAAGGATGCATGTAGCTGAAATGCAGAAGTTCGTCAATTGTCTGCTCCAGTCGATTCTCGGGCACGCTATACATATCTGCATAAAACCGCACATTCTCTTCGACGGTCAAATCATTGTACAGGCCAAATCTCTGACTCATGTAGGCAATACGGTTTTTGATATCATCAGCATGGGAAACAGCGTTGTAACCGCATATTTCTGCAAGTCCTGAGTCAGGTGGCATAATTGAAGACAGCATGCGCAACAACGTTGATTTGCCGGCGCCATCTGGGCCGACAACGCCAAAGATCTCACCTGGTTTGACAGTCAGCGAAACTGAATCGACAGCTCTGCCAGCACCAAAGCTTTTGCATAAGCATTCTGCGCGCACTTTGAACTGCGACATTCTTACAGGCCTATCACCGCGTCGGCAGGCATGCCTGGTTTCAGCTTTTGCTCAGGATTATTCACAGAAATTTTTACGCGATAAACAAGTTTAACACGCTCTTCGTGCGTCTGTACGGTCTTGGGCGTAAACTCGGCTTCCTGACTTATAAAAACCACTTTACCGTCAAATACCTCATCAGGGTAAGTATCGACAGTTATCTTTACAGTCTGCCCGATTTTAACCAGCCCCAATTTCTTTTCGCTGACATAAACCCTTAAAAACAGGTTGTTGAGGTTGCCAATGGTCAGTACTGGCTGACCCTGTTTCACAAATTCACCAGCCTGAGCAGATTTTGTCAGGATCGTGCCATCAAGAGGGGCATGCAGTTCGGAAAATCCAAGCGAAAGCTGTGCCTGCCGCAAAGAAGCTGCCGATGCCGCTGATTTTGCTCTGGCCTGTTGAATTCTTTCTTCTCTCGGCCCGGCAAGTATCAGATCAAGTGTGGCGCTGGCTGCATTTACCGCTGCTCTGGCCCGTTCAATTTCTTCTTTTCTGGCACCCTCATCTGCCATACTGAGTTGCTGTCTGGCAGCTTCTCGACGCCCAATCGCTTCATTCAAATTAGCACGCGCAGCATCTGCGCGGGTTTTCGCAGCAATATTCTCCTTTTCACTGACGGCGCCGGCCGCAAATAACCCGGCAATTCGCTTCTCGTCTCTTGCAGCCTCGTTCAGTGCCGAATCAGCTTTTCTGACCATGGCTTCAGCCTGTGCTAGCAAGGCTTTGGCGGCATCACGCTCCTGTGGTCGAGAACCGGCCTCGAGCTGCCGCAAAGTGGCCTGTGCCATCTGCAGTTGCGCCTGTGCCTGCTGCTTTTCTTCTATTCTGGCACCAAGCTCGAGTTCTCTCAGCGCCGCCGCATCAACTTCCAGTAATGCTGCCGCTCTTTCCACAGCGATGCGGTATTCTGAATCATCAAGCCTGGCAAGCAAAGCTCCCGAGGCAACACTGCTCCCTTCGTCGACCAGTCTTTCAGAGATCAATCCGGGAACTCTGAATGAGAGCACAATGTCATCTATTTCGAAATTACCAGACAGCATAAGTCTGTCAGTAACATCACCACTCAGGCTTCCTTTAAAAAAGAACAACCCGACACATATGGCGAGAACTGAAACAATCAATTTTTTCTTCATGATGACAACCTGCAGCTTCAGCTTTTAACTAAGCGTACACTGTAATGCCCCCCATTTGCAAGACATTTTTCTGAAAAATTTAAGGTGGTTCCTTTCATAGTGTTCAGGCAGCCATCTTCAGGCTGTTTTCAGCATATTTAACGCCGGGAAATTCATAGCCAATAGCCTGACAAGGTCTTTGATAATTATATACGTCGATGTATTCGCCGATTGCACACCTGAGATCGCGAGGGGTTGCAAACTCTCTTACGTAGACGCAATCATACTTCATCGTTCTGAAAAAGCGTTCTGTTCTGGCATTATCAGTAGCCCTTCCCTTGCCATCCATTGACGCCTTTACCCCGTGATCTTTCAGAATGTCGAGGTATTCATGATTGGTGAAATGAGAACCCTGATCGCTATTGATTATTGAAGGCGCTTTTCTCGATAAAGCTCTTCGCAAACATTTCATTACGAAGGATTTCTCAAGGCTTAAAGATAACTCATAATCGACAATGCATCGGCTATACCAGTCTATAATCGCAAACATATACATAAAGCCTTTTCCCATGGGTAAATAGGTTATGTCTATTCCCCAGACCTGATCAGGCTTGGTTATCTCAAGTCCACGCAGCAGATAAGGCATGCGATATTTTGCGTGCAGCAGTTTGCTGAGATTGGGGCCGGGATATATTGCATGAACGCCCATTCTTCTCATCAAGCGCCTGACTCGTTTGCGATTAACCACATAGCCGGCATTAGAAAGCAATCTTGTAATAATGCGATATCCATAAGTCGGGTAGTCTGTGTGAACCCTGTCGATCAGGCTCATGATTTCAATGTTTTCTTCGCTTTCCTTATAGGGTGGCTCCTTTCTGTAAACGCTTGTTCTATTTACTGCGACCAGCTCGGCTTGCCGCCGGACGGTCAGCATATTCTCGGTGAAATCCACCATTTTAAGCCTTTCTGATCTTGATGCCGAACTGTGCAGATTTTTTTTTCAACCAGTCAACCTCATAGGTCAACTGGCCAACCAGTTTCTCAAGCTCCTGACTACGTTCCTTTTCTGCTCGCAATTCTTTTTCGGCCTCTGTCTTTCCGCGTTTAAAAGCGCTCTGTGCGTGTTCCAGAAACTCCTGCTTCCACTTTGAGAGCATATTCTGGTGAACTTCATATTTCTGAGCAATCTGAGAAAGAGTCATCTCTTCCTTCAGGATTTCGAGGACGACCATGGTTTTAAACTCTGGAGTATAAGTATTACGTTTATTCATAGTGATTTCAGTTTAACTTATTTTTCTCATTTTTGTGTCTCACGTTCGGGGAGCATTATACACCCTTTTCTTCAAGGGTGACCAGTCCCTTTTTATAAAGACCGCCAACAGCTTTTTTATAGTTCTTTTTACTGATGGCGAAGAGCTGGTAAATCTCTTCGGCAGGGCTTTTGTCGGTGACTGCCAGAAAGCCGCCACCGGCCTTTATTTTAGCAAGAATCTGGTCACCGATATCAACAATCTTTTCGAATCCGGGCTTCTGCAAATACAGGTCAACACGCCCGTCTTCTCTGATGTTCTTAATGTAACCGGTAACTTTCTGACCGATTTTAAGCTTCTGAAACAGGTCATTGTTATATAAAAAACCAAGGCCGATGTTGTTGATGACAGCGCGATAGCCAAGGTCGCTCTCATCGCAGACAGTCAGTGACACTTCCTGTTTCAGGCGTAAACCGCCAGGAGTCGGGCTCAGGAATTTTTCGAGTTTGGTCGAACCGTTAATTCGACCGGTCTTTTTGTCCAGGTGTACATAGACGACATAGGAAAATCCCCTGACCATTTTCTGCTGTTGCTCTTGAGTCGGCACGAGAAGGAGCTTTGGCATGCCCCAGTCGAGCAGCGCACCCGCACTCTCGACGGCAGAAACTTTCAGCAGCACTACTTCCCCAGGCATGGCAAGCGGCTTTCGCATTGTCGCAACCACATTATCATCGCTGTCGAGCAGAAGAAAGACATCGATGATTTCGCCCTTATCAGCCTTGCCGGTGACATCCCAGCCGGGAATCTTCAGTTCACCAAACTGTTCGGCATCAACGTAGATGCCGGCAGTCATGCATCTGGTCACCTTAAGTTTGTTAACAAAGCCAATGGTTGCCATATTTTTCTCCTGCCTTCTGAAAATGCCGATGAAATTGCCGATGAAATTGCACAAATAGAACGCAAGCCTGCAATATGGCAGTCTTGCACAGTATGTTATACTGACTTTGCAATGCCTGATCAGTATAACCGATTGAAGTGGTTTATCAAAGCAGAAAAAACAAAGACAACATGGGAGGCGTAAAAATAGTGACCAGATATATTTGGCTTTTATTGCTCGCTGTCATGGCAGTGTGTAATTCAGGTTCGGCACAAACCTTTACCTCTTACACCAGTATGATCCCGATAGCTGAATTTGACAAAACAGTGCCAGAGTTTGAAACGCGTGACTTCAGGCATAACGGAGAAGCTGAAATATGTATTTACAACAAAAAAGAGCAACATGTCATTTTTCACGTATCCAGCGACGGCAGCTTACTTTCTTATGTCGGTGGAATCACTTATCTGTTGTATGAATTTCACCTGGACAAAACCTATTATTGCAGGCACTGCACCGGCCTCAGCGACCGCAACATTTTAAAACGGCTCAGTTACTATGATGCAAATGGCCGATTAAAAAGTCTGAGCGGCGACACTGCATTCGCGGCCCGTATCGAATTCGAAATAAAAGATCCTGAAAAGTTTGAAGAGGCGATGAACAAGGTAGACGAGCAGGAAGGCAATTACGAATCCAAAGATGCCGATGAAAAGAATATCATTAAACACGGCTTTGATTCAGAAGGCAGGCTTATCTACTCAAGACCCATATCCACTGATGATTTCTGGAGTTATCAGAATTTCATAGGCAGACCCTGATCTATCCAGGATCATCTCTGCTAAGGGCGAGTCCAACCGCTGTGAGCCGCCAGCATCAGGATCGCGCCCAGCGGAACGACCGATAATACAGCAAACAGAGCAGTCAAACCCAGGGCCTTCATCCACTGACCAGCCAGGTTGTCCTGATTCTGCCGGTCAAGGACTCTGGCCCCGATGAATAGGCCCAGAATGCACGCTATCAGCAGACCTGCAAAAACCAGCAGAGGAGCTGTCGGTTCGTCAAAAGCCCGGCCAGAAACAAAGTAGGAGATTTTAGCCTGTCTCTCATTTACTAAAACCCTCGCGTCCCAGGGAAGTGGCCAGCGTATCTTTTCAGCCCGTTCGCGTCCCCCAGGGCCGTTTCAGCCTTTCT
>JAKJFO010000156.1 GCA_022704885.1 Candidatus Rifleibacteriota bacterium
AGAAGTGCTGGTCGGTTGTGCTGTCGCACCCGGCTTCGATTATGATGACTTTGAGCTGGCGTCACAACTACATCTGCTGGAAAAGTATCCGCAGCATGAATCGATAATTTCGAGGTTGACCTGAGAGTTTGTGTCTTTCGCCAAAAATCCTTGGAAGCTGTTTTAAAACCTTCTTGTCACTGCGCGGCCACTTCGGTTTCAAAAGCAGTTTTATCGATTAAATCTCTTGCTTCTAATGCCGATATAGAGACTCATGTCGACAATTTTACGAGCATTACAACAAAGCCGGGCCGTACCGGTAATATTACTGCTGACCGTATTGCTGCTGACGTTTAGCGGGTGTGATCAAAGCTCGCGGCGAATTCCGGTATCAGCACTGGTGGCAGACGACGCCTGGCAGGCCAGTAATGCCGGCAGCTGGTCATCGGGTGAAAATACCAACAGTCAGCTTTATCGGATCAGCGGCATCATAAAAGACAGAGATGACGAAAAACCGGTAGGCAATATCGTTGTCGAGCTGATGCAGGGCGATTTGAAGCGCCTGACAACTCGTTCTTCTTCTGCCGGCACTTTCGTGTTCGAACAGATTCCGCCCGGTATTTATGATGTCATTACCAATGCTTCAAGTGCATACATGCCGACACACGATGTTGTTAACGTCATGGCGGACGGCAGCGCTTCACCGTCAGAGCTTGAAATATTGCTTGATAAAGCAGTTGAAAATGATCCTGGCGAGATTCTGTTTTCATTGAACGGCGAAGTCAGAGACGAGAGAACCGGCGCAACCCTCGCCAATGAATTTATCAGGCTGGTTGGTGCCTCAGATGAGACAATTGCCGCCGCGCAAAGTGATAGTCTGGGTAAATTCGTCTTTGCCAGAATAGTAGCCGGTACCTACAAAATTGTAGCGGCACAAAATTCAGAGAAATATCTGCCATTCAGTGTGGCAGTTCAAGTTTCTGAAAATGGCAGTATAACGCCATATCCGTTGCTGTTGCTGAGACTTAAGACAGATGAGGCAATAGTGGTTGCCGGCAAACTCAGTTTAAGCACTTCGCAGGAACCGATCGGCGGCATGACCATCAGCCTTTATCGAGGGCTCAACAAGCTTGATGAAACGCTGAGTAACGGTGAAGGGAAGTTCTTTTTCGAGAATCTGCAGGCGGCTGTATACAGTTTAAAAGTCTCGGCCAGCGAACGTTTTGAAGCGGCTGATTATGTGGTGACCATTCTTTCAGATGGCACAGTTTCGCCTGATTTTGCCGATATTCAACTTATCGCCAAGCCTGTGAGCGGCACTGTGTATCGAATTGCCGGTAAAATTCTCGATGCCTATTCCGGCTCGCCTCTTGATTTTGTAACCTGTAGTCTGCGCGAGGTCGGGCCGATCATTACCGATCTGGGCGGTAATTTTTACTTTGAGAACATTGCTCCGGGCAACTATCGTATGGATCTTAGCAAGTCTGGCTTCAGCAATCAGACAATCAATTTTGCTCTGACCGATAACGGTGAAACAATTCCGGCCAGTCTGACCTTTCGACTTGTTTATAATCAGGAACAGGGCAAGGGGTCGATCGTTGGGCGGGTTGTGGACAATACCGGTGCCGGTGTCGGTGGCAAATACATCAGGGTGTATGTCTTAAAGTTTCTGGGGGTTGTGGGTAACGAGAAGGTCTGGAATCTCGATCCTCGACCGATCAAAGAAACCCGCAGTAATTCAACTTCGCCTGCCGGTGTGGATTATTCGGAGATTGGTGCATTTAAGCTGACTCATCTTGAGCCGACCAGCGATGACATTAAATACCTTATCTATGTTGGTAATAATGAAAATGATATAGCAGTCACTCCTGAAGACGTATCCATAAAAATGGGTGATGATGTTGTGTTTGCGACGTTGATTTCTGAAGACGTCGATAGTGCTGATAGATTTTATTCGTGGTCAGAAGTAAATGTGTTTGCTGACACCAGCACCTATCTTACCAACTATGAACCCCATAACTAGTGGCTTCTGCCGCAGCAGACTGCTGCTTGTTGTCATGCTGGTCTGGTTTGCTGGCAGTATGGCCTGCGCCGATGATTTTGCCGATGCCCCCCCTGTGCCTGATAATTCGCAGAATTCATTTCAGGCGTATGCACATGGGCTTACTATCATGGGCCCGCGCGGTTTGATCAGCATTCCGGTTCCTGGAGTAACCGGTAAAGAAAAGGTTATTGTCGGCTACAGGCAGTTTGGTCGGCAGAAAAGCTCATATCGTTTGCAGGGTGTCGACTATCGCCAGCAGATCGATGAAAGCGTTGGTCATATTGTTGTTCCCACATCTGATGATGCAGAGCTGGTGTTATCGCACTGGACGCGCGAACGTAGCACAACTCCTGACCGTCTTGGACTGAGTCGTAAAGATGAGATCTTATCTTTTGGTGGTAAATTCAGCGGCGCCATTGAAGAAAGGGCCGACTTCTGTTTCGGCATTCAATGGGCGGCAGAAGACGATGCTGCGCTGGCCAATTCTGATATAGAAACTCTGGCTCAGCTGCGGTCGGTCTATCTGACAACCGGCAGCGAAATGTCGCCAAATCTGTATGGTTATGCCCATTTGCGACAGTGCTATATTCCTGAGCTGCGCATAATTCTCAGCGACAACAGCGAAATGATAAGAAGCCGTGAGTTGTTTTCTCAGGCAGCTCTTGCTCTTGAACGCAGATTCGGCAGCAAAGGAGCTCACAATGCTGTCTTTGAACTTCTATACACGGATTATCCTGACGTATATCAGCTGGAAGAAAGCCGCTGGCAGGTAAACCTCGGTTTGACAGCAAAGCTTTCCAGGTTCAGTTTTGAGATGAGTTGTCTTTCGGTGACCTGTGACCCATTGTTCATCGCCGGAACAAGCATAGGATTTTAAGCGATCAGCAGGCGACTTTTTTGATTACCGAAGGGTGCAGCCACTCGGCGATGCGTTCTTTGATGCCGACTGCATCTACTTTAAGCAGACGGCGCAGCTCTTTCTGGCTGCCGTGCTGAACGAACCCGTCGGGAATGCCGATGCGCAGCATGCCGGCGGCGTGCCCCATTTCTATTGCATGTTCGGCGATCAGGCTGCCAAAGCCGCCCTGCAGAACATTCTCTTCGATGCTTATCATCGGAACACGCCGGTTGACGATACTGGTCAGCATATCGATATCAAAGGGTTTGATGAAGCGCGGGTTGATGACGCAAGCGGAAATGCCCTGCAGTTCAAGCTCGGCTGCGGCTTCGAGAGCCGGGTGCAGCATGTGCCCGAGTGCCCAGATCACGATATCCTTGCCATCTTTGACTATTTCTGCACGCCCGCTGACGATCTGTGAGCGGTCTTTGGCGCTGTCTTTGCAGCCGATTCCGGCGCCACGCGGGTAACGAATGGCAACCGGCCCACTCTGTATGGACGCATAGGTCAGCATCTGTTCGAGCTCGATTTCGTCACGTGGTGCCATTACCTGAATATCAGGAATACAGCGTAAAAACGAGACATCGAAGACTCCATGATGGGTCGGCCCATCTTCGCCGACCAGTCCGGCCCGGTCAAGGCACATTACGACCGGAAGTTTCATCAGGCAGACGTCGTGAATGACCTGGTCATAAGCTCGCTGCATGAATGATGAATAGATGGCGACGAATGGGCGCAACCCGCCTTTGGCCATGCCGGCTGCCATGGTGATGGCGTGTTGCTCGGCTATGCCGACATCGAAAAATCTCGCGGGAAAGTCGAGCGCAAAACGGTTGAGGCCGGTTCCTTCCTTCATCGCTGCGGTAATTGCAACGATATCTTCATTCTGGGCGGCGAGTCGGCATAATACATTGCCAAAAACGTCGGTATAGGAAGGCGGTGCCTTTTCCGTTGATTTTGCTTTGCCGGTCGAGATTTCGAAAGGGCCGGTGCCGTGAAATTTGTGGCAGAATTCCTGTGCCGGCTTGTAACCGCGGCCTTTTTCGGTGAGGACATGCACGAGTACAGGACCTTTGCGGTCACGGGCGCGAATCAGTGCGCGCTCGAGTGTTTCGAAATCGTAACCATCGACCGGGCCAAAATATTTGAAGCCGAATTCTTCGAAGAGCATACCGGGAGTAAGCAGGTATTTGAGACTGCCTTCGAGACGGCTGATCACGTTATAAAGGCGCGAGCCAAAACCCGGTATCTGTTTGAGAACATGAGCCAGATAATCTTTGGGGGTGGTGTAGGCCGGTTCCAGGCGCAGGCGGTGCAGATACATCGACATGGCGCCAACATTAGGCGAAATCGACATTTCGTTATCGTTGAGAATGACGACTACGTCGTTCTTTTCGTGGCCGGTGTAGTTGAGGGCTTCGAATGCCATGCCGGCCGTAAGTGCGCCGTCGCCGATCACCGCTATGACCTTGCCGTCTCTCTGAAACTGCTGATTAGCTATGGCAAGCCCCTGAGCTGCAGAGATAGAGGTCGAACTGTGACCTGTGTTGAAAACGTCGTGGCGACTTTCGCAGACTTTAGGAAAACCGCTTATACCGCCGAAGGTGCGGATACCGGCAAACTGTTCGCGGCGTCCGGTAACTATCTTGTGGGTGTAGCATTGATGCCCGACATCCCAGATAATCTGGTCTTTTGGCGATCTGAAAACACGGTGTACAGCCAGAGTCAGCTCGACAATGCCGAGATTGCTGGCAAGGTGCCCACCATTACGCGAAACGACGCTGATGATCATCTCACGTATCTCGCTGCTCAGCTGCTGCAACTCTTCATGTGAAAGAAATTCCAGATCAGCCGGTTCTCTAATGCGATCAAGAATCATGCTTTATAAATGACTCAACTTGAAACCAGATATTCTAGCGATTATATCACAAGCTATTTTTTTTACAAACCCTAGTTTAAGGCCATTTATGGTGCTGATCCGGGTGCGATCACTGCTTGTTCAGGCCTTGTATAGAGTTAAGCAGTTTTTGTAAGTCGATTCCATGCACTCTGGCAGCGTCTTCGAGGCTTTCTCCGGCGGCAACAGCGCAGCCAATACAATGCATGCCGAATTGCTGCAGAACTTTTGCTGCCTCTGGTTTCTGCCGCAGAATTTCGGCAATAGTCATCTTTGCTTCAATTGTCATTGCTGTTACTCCCATTCTCAGGTTCTTCTTCCTGGGGCAGCTTCTTCATGCCGTCCAGTTCGTGGTGTTTGTCTTCAAGAGCCTTGTCCGATTTCACCAGCAGTACCCAGACTGTCTGAAATACAATCTTGATATCGAGCACCAGGCTGTAATTGTCGAGATAATAGTAATCATAAGTCACTTTATCGGTCAGACGCAGGTAGTAGCGTGAGTTGACTGCAGCCAGGCCGGTCACCCCGGGTTTGACCGAAAGACGTCGACCCTGAAACTCATAGTAATCTCTGACAAAAAATGGTCGCTCCGGCCGTGGCCCGACTACTGACATCTCACCAGTCAATACGAGAAAAAACTGCGGCAATTCATCGATACCAAAACGCCGCAAAAATCTGCCCAACGGCGAAATCCGGTCATCATCAGCAGTCGCAACCTTTGGCCCTGATTTCGCTTCTGAACCGACCCGCATCGACCGGAATTTGATTACATCGAATTCCTTGCCGTATCTGCCTACTCTTTTCTGCTTGTAAAGCAGGGGGCCGGGAGAATCGAGTCGAACGAGAAGAGCGGTCAGCAGCATGACCGGTGAAGCGATGAGCATGGCCGCAAGAGAGAAAGTTACGTCGAAAGCTCTCTTGCAGAAGCGCTGAAATGGTGTGAGCGGATGCGAATTGAGCGTTATCAACGGAAAATCTTCGAGGCTCTGCAATGCCACGGTGCCAGAGGTTTTGCGATAATCAGCAGATATTCTTACCTTGAAGGCATGTGGCTCTTCTTTGCGCTGGTAGAAAACCTGCGCCCAGAATTTATCGAGATTCAGTGTCGGATCAGTGACGAAAACCTCGTGTGCGTGCCGGAAGATTACTTCTGCCGCCAGCTCGTCGATCTGTTCAGGCTTTAAGGTGTGCACAATGCGAAAGCGCACGCCGCCGCGCCGGTGGAAATGCTTGATAATGCGTCTGGCTTCTGATTCATCGCCGATGATCAATGCTCTTTTCAGCAATGGATGAGGTCGAAAAACGGTCGAGACGATGGTGCGCAGTAATACTGTGGCAATAACACAGCAGACTGTTGCCATAAGGAATACTGGTCTCGGAAAATTGTATGAAAGGCTGGCGATGTCGCGCGAAAAGAAGGCAATCAGGTTGAACCCGAGGAAAGTGCCGAGAAGAGCGTTTGAAGTGTGTGAAAAAATGTCAGATGCAGCGCTGAGGTTGCGTATGTTGAAAATTCCCGACAGCAGCCCGAAAACTACGTAAAGTCCGAGCAGAATCCAGCGTACCTGCAGGTATGCGTTGAGATAGATGTCGGCATTCTGCAATCCCATGAACCATACGGTGAAAACGCCGATGAAAAGGGCGTTCATCAGCAAAGCGTCGAATATCAGAAGTGCGACCGAGAGAAGGCGTTCGGCACCCTGTGGCAACCTTATGCCACAGTAACGCGAAAATTTTCTGGTGCCTTTTGCCGCCATTACAGGGCTATTTTAAGCTGCTGAGCAAAGTGTATAGCTTGGCAATATGTATCTTTTCCTGTCTGATCAGTTCTTCGATCAATGAGCGGTTTTCGTCATCAGGGCCAAGCATGCCGAGAATGTCGCCAAAAAAGATTACGGTGTCTTTTTCGAAGCCGATGGCGTGGTATATCGCCTGTTCATCATCTTTGATTTCTCCGGCGAGTTCAGAATAAGACCGCAGATTGGGAAATACCCGGCCATCAGACATTGCCTGTACGTAGGCATCCATTTCAGGGGTGTTGTATTCGTCGGCTATCTGGAAATCGTCAGCGCGAGTTTCTGCCAGACGATCGCGAACTTTTACAAAGATTTCAAGGTGAGATTGCTCTTCACGCACCAGAAAATTGAATATCTGTTTAACCTTTGGATTTGCAGAGCGTTCGGCCATTGCAGCAAAATATTCTTTGCCATTCTTCTCTATCTGAATAGCCAGTTCCATCAATTCATCTGCATTGATTTTCATAATCCTGTCTCCTGTAGGTAATAACTTTTTATTTAAGAGCCAGCTCGATCTCTTTGCCGATTTCATCAAGATTGAGAATACGAACGGCTGCTTCCTGCTCGAGAGCTGCTCTTGGCATGCCATAGACTACCGATGAAGCGCGATCCTGGGCGATTGTCAGCCCTCCCATGAGCTTGATGTTCTTGAGTCCGCGCACACCGTCTTCGCCCATTCCGGTCAGAATGACGCCGACAGCCTTGTGGGCAAATTCCTTGGCGGCCGAGAAAAAGAGTGTGTTGATGCAGGGGGCAAAACGGTCCTGCTCATTATTGTTCGATACTATCGAAAAGCAGAACTTGCCATCCATACTGCGGGTGACTCTGGTCTGATGATCGCCAGGGCATATATATACGATCGAATTCTGCAGAGTTTCGCCGTCGTTGGCCTCTTTTACCTTGATGCTGCACAGCATGTTCATTCTTGAGGCAAATGCAGACGTGAAGGCTTTTGGCATGTGCTGGGCGACAATTACTGGCGCTGGCAATGCCGGGTCGAGAACGCTGAGAATTTTTTGAACAGCTGGCGGGCCACCGGTTGACGCACCAATGAAGATGGCACGGTTGATTATTTCGTCTGCCGGTGTCGAAGCGCGTTTGGCCTGCCTTTTACCGGGAATATATTCAAGTTTTACGGCTTTGGGCTGACAGCCGGCGGCTGCATGAATTTTCTGCAGCAGTTCTTCTTTGAGAGTAAGAATACTGGCAGACAAGGTCGAGCCGGGCTTGGGGACATAATCTATGGCACCCAGCTCTATTGCATCGAGTGTGGTTTTGGCTCCCTCTTTGGTCAGCGAACTGACCATCAGAACTGGCGTGGGACAAAGCCGCATGATTTCTTTCAAAGCATGCAGGCCATCCATGATTGGCATTTCAATGTCCATGGTGACGACGTCGGGGCGCAGGCGAACTACCTTTTCTACTGCTTCCCGGCCGTTGGCTGCCGACCCGACCAGTTCGATAGAAGGGTCGGAAATCAGCATTCTTTCTATTGCTGTTCGCATGAATGCGGAATCATCAACTACCAGTACTTTGATTTTTTTCTGCTCTGTCATGATTTATCTGATTCCATATGGCTTTTTGTATGCGTATATTTTTTTGTAATTAACCAGTTCAAAGTAATCAGAAACGCCCGAAAAGCATTCGCTTTCGCCTAGAAAGACGACGCCGCCCGGGTTCAGGCATTGATAAAACTTTTCGGCCAGCTGCAGGCGCAACTGCTCGTCAAAGTAAATCAGTACGTTTCTGCAGAAGATGATATCTGACCCGGCCAGGCAATTCAACCCCCGAATATTTTTAAGGTTGAGTTTCTGCAGTGTCACCATCGCTTTTATTTCGTCAGCAACTCTGCACTCGCCCTTTTCATCTCTTTCGCCAAGCTCAAAGTCAAAGCGTTCTTCGAATAGTTTCAGTTTTTCACGCAGCGAGCGTTTGCCGTAAACCGCTTCTCTGGCTTCGGCCAGGTTCTTTGCATTGATGTCGCCGGCATTGATGGTGAATTTGAAGCCAGGGTGATGACGCTGAAAGTAATGCAGGGTCATAGCCAGCGAATAAGCTTCTTCGCCGCGTGAGCAGCCGGTGCTCCAGACTCTGACCGGTATGCCGCTGCCATGGTGTTGCTGAAGTTCAGGTAGAAGTTTTTCCAGAATGTATTCGAACTGCACCGGATTTCTGAAAAAATAGCTTTCACTTACGGTGAGTTCGGCAATCAGTTCGTCCATTGCTTTGCTGTTGTATTCAAAGCCCTCGAGAATCATTACATAGTCATCGGGACTGGTCACCCCGAAATGCTTCATCTGACTCTGTATTTTTTTGTCAACGTTGCGGCTGGTAACGCGTTCGAGTATGATGCCGGAATAACTGTGCACCAGTTCTCTGATTCGATCAATATGTTTTGCCGCGATAACCGTCATTCTTTGTGATAAGGCTCCCCGAACATTATCGATATGGCGCGGTAAAGCTGCTCAGAGAGCACCAGTAGTGCGAGCTGGTGATTCATGGTCAGCGGCGACAAAGAAATCTGTTCTCCGGCAGCTGCGCGCACCCTCGGGTCATGCCCGTCAGCAGCGCCAAGACAAATGGTCAGGCGGTTCAGGCCGCTTTTGATTCTGGCTTCGAGCCAGCGCACAAAGCCCATTGTGTCAAAGGTTCTGGCATGTTCGTCGAGAATGACTATGCAGTCCCGCCCGCTCAGCCTTTTGTAGAGCTCATCATGCTCCCTGCAGGCGGTGATTTCGACTGGCAGTCGTCGACTGCAGCGTTCGAGATATGATTCGACAAGCTTCTGATAAGGCTTGTCAGAAATCTTGCCGATCATCAAAATCTCGACTTTCATCTGCTGGCTGACTTATAGGTGTTCTGACCCTTTTCATGAAAGAGAAGAGCCTGCTTCAGCGTTTCAGGCAGTCTGGCTCCAACTGTGAGTCTTTCGCCATAACTGTCCTGCTCGGTGATGCTGAAATGTGCCGCTTTAAATCTGGCTCCAGAATTCGCCAGGAACGGCTCAAGT